>JALSMT010000086.1 GCA_026987375.1 Thermaceae bacterium
GGAGCGCCTCAAAGCCCTGCACGCCCGCGCCGCCGAGCCCGGACTCGGCCCCGGCGATTACGCCGCCATCGCCCGCGAAGAAAGCGAGCTGAATCATGCCCTGAACGAGCGCGAAGCCGCCTGGGAAAACTTGGTAGAAGAGCTGTGACAAACCAATAGTCTCTTGGTAGGAGACTCATTCAAAAGGAGGCTTGGCAAAGGTCTGCGCCAGCTAGCGCCTCGTGTTAAAACAAGGAGGAGCCGACCCGTAGCGGCAAGCCCATGCGTTACCCGGTGATAACAGCAGTATGTTTAAGCGGCCGCAGTCAAGGTGCGTAGCTTGGGATATCACGTGGAAAGTGGGGTGCAGTAATATCAGTTTGACCAGAAAAACAAAATCGAACAGGTCTATGCAGCACTTAAATTTTATGCTATCTAATGCATCCCGCTTTGCAGCTCCTCTCTCTTGTAGCCCGCCTAAGCACTCATCTTGCTCCAACCCTGCGCACTTGCATTAGACTGAGGCTTCGGGCCGAGGGAGCCCCCTAGAAGATGCGGAAAGTGGTAATCGTCGGACGCCCCAACGTGGGTAAATCCAGCCTCTATAACCGCCTGCTCGGACGCCGCGACGCGGTAGTTGCCGATGAAGCGGGCGTTACCCGCGACCTCAAGGAGGCCGTGGTCGAGACCGAGCGCGGAAAGTTCAAGCTGGTGGACACCGGCGGCCTGTGGTCGGGCGACGCCTGGGAAGCAAAAATCAAAGAAAAGGTGGACCGCGCCCTGCAGCAAGCAGACCTGGTTCTTTTCCTGGTAGACGGTCGCGCCGAGTTGGCCCAAGCCGACTACGAAGTGGCCGATTACCTGCGCCGCAAGAACAAACCGGTCCTGCTGGTCGCGACGAAAGTGGACCACCCCAAGCACGAAATGTACCTGGGAGAGCTGTACGCCCTCGGTTTTGCAGAACCTCTGCCCACCTCCGTGGAGCACCGCCGCGGCATAGACGAGCTGGAAGAAGCCATTTGGGAACGCCTCCCAGAGGAAGAAAAAGAGGCCGAAGTGGAGCTGCCCCCAATCCGCGTGGCCATCGTGGGCAGGCCCAACGCCGGCAAGTCTAGCCTCCTCAACGCCATTCTCGGCGAGGAGCGCGTGATAGTCTCCGACCGGCCGGGCACCACCCGCGACAGCATAGACGCCGAATTAGAGTACGGCGGCTCCCGCTTCGTGCTGGTAGACACCGCGGGCATCCGCAAGCGTCCCGATACCGCGGTGGAGCACTTCGCCATCCAGCGCGCCCACCGCGTCATCCAGGAAGCGGACGTAGTAGTGCTGACTGTAGACCCTTTTGAGTTGGGCGATCACGAGCTAAAAATGGCGAACGAGGCGCTGGACGCCGGCAAACCGGTAATTCTGACGATCACCAAGTGGGACGCCGTTCCCAAGAAAGAACAGCCCGCGGTGCGCCAGCAACTACGCCAAAAGCTGGCCCACCTGGAGCACGTACCGACCATCTACACCTCCGCCGTCAACGGCCAGAATATCCACAAGATTTTCCAGCTGGCCACCCGCCTCTACCATCTGGCAAGGCGGCGTTTTGAGACCGCCGACCTCAACCGCTGGGTGCAACTCTGGCTTAGCAAGACCAGGGTCCCCAACTTCAAGGGGCGGCCGCTAAAGATATTTTTCGTGACACAGCCGCAGGTGGCGCCGCCGCTCTTCGTCTTTTTCGTCAATCAGCCGGCCTACGTCACCCGCGCCTTCGAGAACTTTATCAGAAACCGCATCCGCGAGGACCTGGACCTGCGCGAGGTCCCCTTCAAGCTGGCCTGGCGCGGGCGCAAAAGCAACAAGTAAGTTGCGCTTCTAGTAAAGAGACCCTCGAAAACTCCGGCTCCACCGCTAAAGCGGCAGCTCGAGCCCTGCCGCTATTTTGCAATGTCGCCTGCAATACCTCGCCGGCGGCTGGGCGGCCTTAGCGTCGGGTTGTAGCGCCACAGGCGCACAAAAGGAGACGCAGATGAAAATGAGACGATTAATGCTGGCAACAACGCTGATTCTCAGCCTGGCCGCGAGCGCCTTGGCGGGCGGCGGCCTGATGGACGGGCGCGCCGACTTCAAGGCGGTGGACGCCGAAGAAGAAGGCTACTGGTACTCCCGTTACAACCTGGGCAATCTGGTAATGCGCTCGGGGCTGGGGTTGCGCTTCAAGCCGCCCAAAGCGGCGGTGATGGCCATGATGAAAGCCGTCGACGCCAATCCAAACGACGGCGACAGCCCGGCGGTGCGCCAAGGGATAGTGCTGCTGCGAGCCGTTTACAAAAGCGGCGACCCCCACTACACCGGCAAACTGGACCCCAAAGACTTTGGCACCCAGCACTGGGACCCCGCCGGTTTCGAAAAGGTCGTCACCGCCTCCGCCAGCGGCTGGACCATCATGAAAGAAGCCGAGTGGGCCAAGCAGTTCCACGTGGACGAACACTTTGGTACGCCCAGCAGCGACTTCGGCGCCCAGTGGCGCTTTGTCGGCATGATTATGAACGCCAGCGCCAAGGTGCAGGCCGGCTACGCCGCCAGTCGCTTGATGAATGAAGAAGGTTTGGTTCTTAGCAGCGACGGCAGCGTTGACTGGTTGGGGCAGTGGGTTATGCTCGAGTCCTTCTCCAACCTCTCCGCCTACCTTGGCGGCGAGACTCTGCCTCACAGCTCCAGCAACCGCTATTACGACCCCGGGGCGGCAAAGGCTTTTGGCGAAGCCGCCGATCGTCTTTACTCGGCGCTGACCCATCGCCAGCCTCAGGGTCCGCGCGAGCTCTCGCAGGCGGTGCAAGCCCTTACCTGGTACATAGCCGCACGACCCCAAAAAGACTCCGCCAAAGGCCGGCTGCGCAGTATCGCCCTGCAACTCAGCAATGCCGGCGGCGACTCTGCGGTGCAGCGCGCCTACCGATTGCGCGGCTTAATCGAGGCCTGGCGCGTTAGCAAAGACGACTTCTTCAGGCGGGTCGCGCTGCGTAGTTACGCGAAGCTGCTTGATGATTACAACTTCGCCCACGGAATGTTCCGCCACGACAATAGTCACAGCATAGACGATGTGGCCGCCATCATGGGCGCCATCAACGCTTCCCGCATCTTCTTGAAAAACGACATAGAGCAAACTAAGGTGGAGCAGTTCTTTACCAATTTTTACGAGAGCGCCGTCAATCGTAGCGGCTTACAGCAGTCCGCGCCTCCCCTAGCGGTCGCTAAGGGAGAGTTCGAGCAGCACGAGCCTGCGCTCTACTACGCCTACCCGGACCTTCCCAAGCCGCCCATGGCGGGCGGGCGCTACGGGATCGCCCCGGTATTCGCCAGCCGGATAGTCTGGGACGCGGCCAAAAATCGCTTCAGGGTAGCCGACGACCGCTTCGACAGCGCCGGAGCCATGCACGCCTCCAACGAATTCATCTGGTTCCACAACGACGAGGTAAACGGCTTCCCCGTGGTCAGATAAAAGCAGTCTGCCGCCGGCTCCCGGATGACGCCGGGAGCCGGGTTTTTTACTGCTGTATCAAAGCTCGCAACCCCCGTGAGGCTTTAGCGCGCAGGGAAAGGTCGGCTAACGGACTGAGCGGCGTGGGCTCGGGGTTTATTTCTATCAGGTAGGCGCCGGCGGACTTGGCCAGCCGGCCCAAGCTGGCGGCCGGTTCCACCACGGCGCTGGTGCCGATAACCAAGGCCGCCTCGGCGCCGCCAAAGGCCCCTTCCACCTGAGCCAGCAGCGCGGCGTCCAGAAACTCGCCGAACCATACCACGTCGGGGCGCATACGGTCGCCGCAGCTATCGCAAAATGGAGGCGGCGCAAACTCGTTGGCAGGAGGCAGTTGCCGTCGCTTTCCGCAGCTTTCGCAACGGGCGCGGGTAATGTTGCCGTGCAATTCCACCAGGCGGCGGCTGCCAGCGCGGGCGTGCAGGCCGTCTACGTTCTGGGTGACCAATAAAAAGCCGTCCCCCTTTTTCTCTTCCAACTCAACCAGCAAGTAGTGCGCGCGGTTGGGTTCCGCCGCCATTACCTGCCGGTAACGCCAGGCGTACCAGCGCCAAACCTTGTCGGGGTCGCGGGCGTAGGCCTGGGGCGTGGCCAGCTCCCCAGGGCGAAAGCCTTCCCACAACCCGCCAGAACCGCGAAAGGTGGGTATGCCCGACTCGGCGCTAACGCCGGCCCCCGTAAGCACCGCTACTCGCCTGGCTGCTCGCAGTTTGGCGCGGGCTACGTCCATTCCCTAAGCCTACCGCGCGCGGTGCTAGATTGAGGTTATGGGACGCCTCGAGCGCCTTTTGGAGCGACTGGTTCTGCCGCTGGCGCTGGTGCTGATAACCGGCGCCACGAGCACCGTCGGCTACTGGCTGCTATGGCGACCGCAACACGCCAGCTGGATAGACGCGCTCTATATGACGTT
Organism: Thermaceae bacterium; assembly: GCA_026987375.1. Classification (GTDB taxonomy): domain Bacteria; phylum Deinococcota; class Deinococci; order Deinococcales; family Marinithermaceae; genus Oceanithermus. The sequence continues at coordinate 4,413 of JALSMT010000086.1, forward strand.
CATCACCATGACCACCGTCGGCTTTGGCGAGGTGCATCCGCTGAGCGCCGGCGGCAAGATCTTTACTATCGTCGTCGGCTTTGCCGGCATCGCCAGCCTCTTTTACCTGCTCGGCGTAATCGCCGAGTACGTAGTGGAAATGCTGGCCAGCGGTGAAAGGAGGGAGAGGCGGATGGAAAAGAAAGCGGCAGCGCTGCGCAACCACGTCTTGCTCGTCGGCCTGGGCAGGGTCGGCCAGCAGGCCGCCGTTGAGTTGTTCCAGGGGCGCGAGCCCTTCGTAGCCGTGGAAAACGACCCCGAGCGGGTAAACCGCGCCGTAGAGCAAGGCTACATCGTGATAAAAGGAGACGCCACCGAAGACGAGGTTTTGCGCAAAGCCGGGGTGGAAAGGGCCAAGGGGCTGATCGTGGCCACCGGCGACGACGCCACCAACCTCTTCGTGGTGCTGAGCGCCCGTTCTTTGAATCCCGAGCTCTACATCGTCGCCCGCGCCGAAGAGCTGAGCGTCAGCAAAAAAATGCTCAAAGCCGGGGCGAACAGGGTAATAGACCCCTACGCCATCGGCGGCCGCAGGCTGGCTAATCTGGTATTGCACCCCGCCGTCGTCGACTTTCTGGAGACTACGCTGCGCCGCGGCGACGCGCCAATATCTATCGAGGACATCGAGATATCCAGCGGCAGCCCCCTGCTCGGCAAGTCAATCGCCGAACTAAACTTAAACCGCAGGTTCGGGATAGTGATTCTGGCTGTCATTCACGGCGATGAAACTCTGGTCTCACCGGCGGCGGAGTACGTCTTCGAACCAGGAGACCGAGCGGTGGTCATGGGGACCATAAAGCAGCTCGAGCGCTTCGTGAATATGATGGAAAAAGGCGACGAAAGCTCGCCGAACGAGCAGGAGGCGCAATGAAACTATTCAGCGCTGAAGCCATGCGCGCCGCCGACGGCCGCGCGCTAGAGCTAGGTTACCCCAGCATCTTGCTGATGGAAGCGGCCGGCAGGGCGGTGGCGCAAGAAGCTCTCAAAGCATACCCGGAAGCGCGAAAAATAAGCGTCGTCTGCGGTAAGGGCAATAACGGCGGCGACGGCTTCGTGGCTGCGCGCTGGCTGCACTTTTGGGGCAAAGAGGTAAGCGTTTTTGCTCCGCCGGATCACCGCGGCGACGCCGCACTCGCCCGCGCCGCGCTGGCGGCGCACCTGCCCATCAGACCCCTGCAGGAGTTCCGAGCCGAGGGGGGCGACCTGCTGCTAGACGCCGTCTTCGGCACCGGCCTGAGCCGTCCCGTCCAGGGCGATTGGGCGGCGCTGATAGAGAAAATAAACGCATCGTCATCGCCGGTAATCGCCGTTGACGTTCCCTCGGGTCTGCCCTTCCAACCCCACGTCAAAGCCAGCCTTACCGTGGCGTTGGCGGGCTTGAAGCACGTTCACGTTTTCTACCCGCCGCGTTCCGCCTGCGGAAAAATCTCGCTGGTAGAAATCGGGCTGCCGGCAAAAGCCTTGCAGCAACCGGGCCTGCCCGAGATGGCTACGCCGCGGCTAATGCGCGGGCTGCTGCCAACGAGACCGGGAAACGCCCACAAGGGTTCCGTGGGCCGAGTGCTGATAGTCGGCGGCGCGCGGGAATACGGCGGCGCGCCGGCGCTGGCGGCGCTGGCGGCCTACAAGAGCGGCGCCGGACTGGTGACCGTAGCCTATCCAGGCGAAGCAGCGGTAAACCCGCCCCAGGAGTCCGTACGCCTGCCCGTCTCCAGTTGGACCAACGCCCGTCTGCACGAAGCCAAAGCCGACGCCATAGCGGTAGGAATGGGCGGCGCGAGCGGCGGCGCCGCCGCCGCTCGCGCCGCTTTGAAGCTGCGCAAGCCTACCGTACTCGACGCCGACGCCTTGCACCCCGAGGTGGTGGCGGCCTACGCCAAAGCCGCTATTCCCACGATAATCACCCCCCACCCCGGGGAGGCGGCGCGGCTGCTGGGCCTCAGCGCGCCGGCGCTGGTCGCCGACCCGCTGCGCTACGCCCGCGAACTGTCCCAGCGCTTCCGCAGCGTCGCAGTGCTCAAGGGCGGCCCCAGCGTAGTCTGCGAGCTGGATAATTGCACGGTCAACAGCAGCGGCAACCCCGCCATGGCCAGCGGCGGTACGGGCGACGTGCTCTCGGGAGTCATTGCGGCTCTGCTGGCCGCCGGTCTGAGCGCCTACGACGCAGCCAGGCTGGGGGTATATCTCCACGGCTTGGCGGGAGACCTGTGCGGAAATATAGGCCTGCTCGCCAGCGAACTAGCCGGGATGCTGCCTGAGGCGCGAAAACGCCTGGAAAAAGATAGGGTGCGTCCTTACTGGCAATGACGGCGCCGCGCGGGCTTTAGGGCAACCGCAGCAGGCGCGCGTAGGCGTAGGCGCGGTCGCCGGCTACGGCCCTTGGCAGCAAGTCGGGCGACTCGGGAAAAGAGCGTCCTCTACGGGTAACGCGCAGCTCAATGCGGCCAAAGTCGAAGGAGTCTTTGAGCGTCGCGCCGAGGCTCAGCGGGTCGCCCTCGCCGTGGCCGAAAACGTCCGCCACCAGCACCCCTTCGTCAACGTAGGCGTGCAGCAGAACGTGACCGCGCCTTGCTAGCAAGGCCACGCTGCTGCCCGTGTCTTCGGATAGCAACAGCTCGCGCCCGCCTTGCAAAGACCACTCCGCAGCCAAGCGCTTGGCGCTGCCTAACAGCAGCTCGGTGTCGGCCAGCGCTTCCGCTTCGAGGCCGAAGCCGTCAAGAATCAGGTGCGTCCCGCAGGCGAGTCTCTTCAAGCCCTACCTCCCGCCCTATTATCATCCCTGCTGCATGAGGTATTGTCAAAAAGCGGGGGCGTCCGTCCCTGGGAAAAACACGCGCTACGGAGTGTAATCAGGTTGTTTGATGTTTTTACCGCGCTGTCCGAGGCGCGAGGAGGAGGCGATATGTATCGCGGAAAAGAAGGTCAATGGGCGTTTTACCTTCACCGAATAGCCGGGGTGACAATCTTGCTCTATCTGTTGCTGCACGCAACCGAGCTCACCGCCCCGCTTTTCGGCGCTGGTTTCGCCAAGGCCGTCTCGGCGGCCTTCCAAACCGACAGTTATCAGCTGTTGCGCCTGCTGACCGTCGGCGCAATCATCTATCACGCGCTAAACGGTATTCGCATAATGCTAATGGACTTTACCTCGTGGGGCACGCGTATACAAAAAGCGGTCTGGTACGTGGTTTTGGTGGTGTTCATAGCGTTATATATCCCCATAATTTCTAGCACCCTGCCAACGATTCTCAAAATGGGAGGCCAGTGATGGCGATCAAAGCACGCAAGTTTGAAGAGGCCCGCCGTCAAGCCACCTTCAACCTGGAGCTGGCGTGGTGGGTGTTCATGCGCGTTTCCGGGCTCTTGCTACTGTTCTTGCTATGGGCGCACGTGTACATCGGCCCTAGGCTCATTAGCATCAAAGCCTACGATATTACCTTGCTGGCCTTGGCCTTGCTACACGGCAGCAACGGTCTACGCTACGTACTAGACGACTATATCCACAACGGCAGCCTGAGGGTGATCCTCAAGTCGACGGCTTACCTGCTGGCCGCGGTGCTGCTGCTGGCGGGCGCGCTCTTCGTCGCCAAGCTATAGGGGGTCTGATAATGGCACATGTTCATGACGTTTTGGTCGTGGGGGCCGGGGGCTCGGGCCTTACCGCCGCTCTCTTCGCCGCCCGCCACGGCGCCAACGTAGGAGTAATAAGCAAGCTCTATCCAACCCGCAGCCATACCGGAGCCGCCCAGGGCGGCATTGGCGCGTCTTTGGGCAACGTAGACGAAGACCACTGGGAATGGCACATGTACGACACCGTCAAGGGCGGCGACTACCTGACCGACCAAGACGTAGCCGAGGTGTTCGCCCGCGAAGTGGTGGACGCGGTAATAGACCTGGAGCACATGGGGTTGCCATTTGACAGGCTTCCCAGCGGCAAAATCGCCCAGCGCCGCTTTGGCGGGCATACCAAGGAATTTGGCAAAGAACCGGTTCACCGCGCCGCCCACGCCGCCGACCGCACCGGCCACATGATCCTGCAAACCCTGTACCAGCAGTCGGTCAAGCGCGGCATAACCTTTTACAACGAGTTTCACGTTCTCGACTTGATATTCAGCGAAGACGGCAGAGCCATTGGGCTGGTGGCTATGGAGTTCGCCACCGGCCAGCTGCACACCTTCATGGCCAAGACGATAGTCATCGCCAGCGGCGGCTACGGACGGATGTTCAAGGTGACTTCCAACGCCTTTACCCTGGCGGGCGACATTCAAGCGCTGATATACCGCACCGGCTGGATTCCGCTGGAAGACATCGAGTTCTTCCAGTTCCACCCCACCGGCCTATACCGCCTGGGCATTCTGGTAACCGAAGGCGCCCGCGGCGAGGGCGGCATACTGCGCAACTCCGAGGGTGAGCGCTTCATGGAGCGCTACGCCCCTTCCATCAAAGACCTGGCGCCGCGCGACATGGTCAGCCGCGCGATGTACCTGGAGATGCAGGCGGGTCGCGGCTGCGGCCCCAACAAAGACTACATCTGCCTCGACCTGACCCACCTCGACCCAGACATCATCGAGCACAAGCTGCCGGATATCGCCGAGTTCTCGCGTACCTACCTGGCGGTCGATCCGTTAAAAGAGCCGATACCCGTCGTCCCCACCGCGCACTACGCCATGGGCGGCATCCCCACGACCATCTGGGGAGAAGTGGTAAAAGACGGCGACAGCACTAAAGTCCCCGGCTTGTACGCCGCCGGCGAATCGGCCTGCGTCAGCCTGCACGGCGCCAACCGCCTGGGCACCAACTCTCTCGGAGAGCTGGTGGTCTTTGGGCGCCGCGCCGGTTTGGCGGCTGCGCGCTACGCCGAAAAGGAATCGTTTACCGACCTTCCGCCAAACGCCACCGATAAGTCCCGCGAACTTTTGGAGCGGCTCAAGGCCAATGAGAACGGCGACTCGCCCTTCGCCATCCGTCGCGAACTGCAAGAAACGATGATGACGAACGCCTCGGTCTACCGCACGGAAGAGCTGCTCGGTAAGCAGGTAGAGATCCTCAAGGATCTGCACGAACGCTACAGCACGGTCACTATCCAGGACAAAGGCGAGCAGTACAACGCCGACCTGATAGACGCGCTCGAGCTTGGCTCGCTCCTCGACGTCGCCGAGGCGCTGGTTCACTCCGCCAAAAACCGCAAGGAATCCCGCGGCGCCCACGCCCGTGAAGACTACCCGGACCGCGACGACGAAAACTGGCTGAAACACACCCTGGTGTACAAAGAGGCCACGGGCAAGGTTCGCTTCAGCTACAAGCCGGTAGTGCTGGGCCGCTTCGAGCCCAAACCGAGAGTTTATTAGGGAGGGGACGATGCAGATTACCTTGGAATTACAACGCTACAACCCCGAGGTGGACGACGCCCCCCACTGGGAATCCTTCCAGCTCGAGGCCGAACCCATGGACCGGGTGCTGGACCTGCTGCACAAGGTCAAGTGGGAAGTGGACGGCACCCTGGCGTTCCGCCGCAGCTGCGGTCACGGCATCTGCGGTTCCTGCGCCATGATGATCAACGGCGTCAACCGCCTGGCGTGCAAAACGCTGGTGCAGGACCTGAAGAGCAAGACGATAACCATCGAGCCCATACGCGGCCTGCCCGTCGAAAAAGACATGGTGGTGGACCTCGATCCCTTCTTCAAGGCCTACCGCGAGGTAAAGCCGTACTTCATCAACGAAGAAACCCCGCCCGAACGGGAGCGCCTGCAAAGCCCCGAGGAGCGCGCTATCTTCGACGACAGCACCAAGTGCATCCTCTGCGCCGCCTGCACCACCGCCTGCCCGGTCTTCTGGGTCAACGGCTTTTACCTCGGCCCCTCGGCCATAGTCAACGCCCACCGCTTCATCTTCGACAGCCGCGACCAAGGCAACGCCGAGCGCTATAAGGCGCTCTCCGGCGGCGGCGGCGTCTGGCGCTGCCGCACCGCCTATAACTGCACCGAGGCCTGCCCGCGCGACATCCCGGTGACTCAGCTAATCGAAGAGGTGAAGCGCGCCATCATGTTCAACCAAATGTAAGCCGATCTCCGAAAACCAGCCGCTGCGCGCAGCGGCTGGTTCGCTATAATGGGGTGAAAGAAAAACGGAGGTGGCACATGTCACAAAAAAGAATACTGATGTTCGCCGGCGACTACATGGAAGACTACGAGGCGATGGTCCCCTTCCAGATGCTCTTGATGGTGGGGCACCAGGTGGACGCGGTCTGTCCCGATAAGAAACCGGGCGATACCGTAAGGACCGCCATACACGACTTCGAGGGCGACCAGACGTACAGCGAGAAGCCTGGTCATAACTTCTTGATTAACGCCGACTTTGACCTAGTAGAGACGGCCGCCTACGACGCCCTCCTGATACCCGGAGGCCGCGCCCCCGAGTATCTGCGCCTCAACCCCAAGGTGTTGGAGATCACCCGCGAATTCGCCAGCGCCGGCAAACCGATAGCGGCCATCTGCCACGGCCCCCAGATACTGGCCGCCGCCGGGGTCATAAACGGTTATCAGATCAGCGGTTATCCCGCGGTGGGGCCTGAGGTAGAACTCGCCGGAGCGACTTACGTCGGACCTAACGACACCTTTAGCAACGCCCACACCGACCGCAACTTCGTTACCGCGCCGGCCTGGCCCGCCCACCCCGAGTGGATCAGCCAGTTTCTCAAGGTGCTGGGCAGCCGCATAGAACCCTAGAAGTCCAGCTCTTCACGCAAGGCCGCTGCGCGGCTGGTTAGCTCTTGCAGCCTCTGCGAGAGGTCCTGCAAGAGCTTTTCTTCTTCGGCTAAGGAGGCGCAGTGTTCGCCGTACAGCCCGCGGAACCTGCCCGCGGTAGCGCTCAGCTCAGCCTCCAGGGTAGACTCGAGCCCCGCCTGCAGCTCCTCTTGCAACTTGTCCAGTCCCTCATCAATACGGCGCATAGCCGCGCGTTTGCGCCGGGGGAGAATAGATAAGCCCAGCACCGCCGCCATCAAACCCGCGGCAACGCCGGTTACGTCGGCGGCCAAACCGTGCAGCACCACCGCCAGACCCGCCCCCAGGCCCAAGGCCCCCAGTTCGGCCAGGGCGGTGTGCTGCAAGGCGCTCGTCAGCATGCCTTGCAGGTCGCGGGCCTCAGCCTCGGGGTCGTAATTTTCCAGCGCGCTAAAGACTTCTTGCGAAAGGGCGGTTTCTTCGCCGCTTGTCGTCTGCCCGCCGCCGGTGGTCTTCAACAAATCGAGAGCGCTCGCCAGCAGATCGCGCTCCGAGCGCGCCAGCCAAGAAAGGCTCGCCTGGATCTGCCTTTCCAGCTCACGGTGCGCCTCGCCTATAACCTCCGCCTCAAAGGACTTTTGAATCTTGCTGGCGTTCAAAAGATCAAAGATCCTGCCCAAACGCAGCGTCTCGTCCAGCCAGGAGGCGGCGCGCCGCCGTATCTGCGCGACCACCGAAGCCACCTGTGCGGTCTGCCCGGAAAACTCCTCACGCACCCGCCTTTGGTGGCGCGCCAGCAAAGCGTCGAGCCTCTTGCAGGTATCGCGGTCTGCCGCCAGGCTGCTCTTGCGCTTTTGCAGGTCTCTTGCGGCCGCCTGCGACACCTGTAAGAGAACCCCCAGCGGTGAGCCCAGCTTGATGCGGGCCGCCTCGTCGCGCAAAACCCTTTCGATGTACTCCTCCAGAGCCGCTACGCCGCCGTCTCCCCCGTCGCGCGCCAATCGCGCCGAAACACCAAAGACGGGAGGCTCGAGGCCGAGGGTGCGTCGCGCCTGCTCGACTACAAAGGCCAAGACTTCACGGCGCTCCTCCTCGTTCAAGAGGTCCGTTTTGTTGACGACCAGAACGAGCTTCTTGCCCCAGTCCTGTATCAGCTGCAGAAAGTCGCGCTCGCTGGCGGTGAAGGGACGGTCGGCGCTGGTGGTAAAGAGAATCAGGTCGGCCCGGGGCAAAAAACGCTCGGTAAGAACCTGGTGCTTCTCCAAAACGGCGTTGGTCCCGGGCGTATCCACCAAGTGAACGTCTTTTAGCAGCGGATGCGGCAGGTAAAGCGCCACGAGCCCCGGCTCCAGCACCTTGCTGCGCGGCTCCTCGCCGTAGGCGATAAGCTGAATCCGATCGGTGGTGGGAGTCACCCCCTCACGCAACAACTCCTGGCCCAGCAAAGCGTTGAGCAGGCTCGATTTTCCGCTGTTAAACTCGCCCGCCACTACCAGCAAGAAGGGGCCCTCCAAGTCAAGCAGCGCCTGGCGCAACGGCGCGGTATCCACCTCGGTCTGCGCCAGCAGCGCGAGCCCCTCGGCCGTCAGGCTGCGGACCTCGTGGGAGAGGCGCTGTAATTCGGCGTCAATCACGCCCTCATGCTACCAGCACTGGATAAAAAAGAAGAAAAGCCGGGTCTCCCCGGCTTTTTGGTGGGCGATGGTGGATTTGAACCACCGACCTCACGCTTATCAGGCGTGCGCTCTAACCAGCTGAGCTAATCGCCCGCGAACGGTCCAGCAACGGTCATCCTAGCAACCTGCGCTAGTACTGTCAAGGTTTGGCGAGCCGCTCGGTACGCTGTCCAACGGCGTCTACCGCGATAATCGTGGCGCTCTTAGCGGGAACTTGTATCATAAAACTAACGCTCTTTCCCTTGGGCAGCGGCAACCTGCTAAAAGTCTTTCCGTACTTGACCACCACCCTGTCCACCTCGACGTCATCGGTGGCGCGCCCTGCGACTCTTAAAAGCTTGTCATCGGTCATTTCAACCTTTTCCAGCACCAGCTTAGGTTTAGCGGTATCCAGCGTCAGCGGTAACGTCAGCCTGCGCCTGGCGCCGCTTTCGTCGGCGGCAACGATATTTAGCTTCACCTCGCCGCCCTGCTTGGCCTGCACCAAAAAGCGAAAGTGAACCAGTTTCTTGCCCGCTTCCTTTCCAGCTAACACCTCCTGGCCGTCAACCTTTACGCTGGCGACGCCGCCATCGTCGAAAGCGTAGCCTTCGACGGTCGTCTTCTGTCCCTCGCTGACCGCTCCGCTACGCGGGGCGGTAATTCCTATCAGCGGCGCCATGGCGTCGCCCCGGCGCGAACAAGAGGCCAGTAAGAACAAGGCAAGAAAGAGGGGGAGATACCTACGCATCTCCCCCATGCTATCAAAAACTAGATTTACTGGTGGAAGTTAGCGCCAAAGCGGCCGCCATAGAAAGGCCCGACGCCGGAGAACGAATCGTATTCAATACCCAGTTGTATCTCAGTGAAGAGGCCGATATTGCTCTTGGGTAACATCCACTCTATACCGGCTAAGCCATGACCGTTGGCGACAAAGAAACCCAGGAAGTAATAGCCCACCGAGGCGCCGGCGCCGTAGTAGTAGCTCAGGTCCATGTTCTCTACGCCAAGGTCGCCGCTACCCAAGATCATGTCAGCGGAGCCAGCTATGCCAAACCCCCCAAAAGCGGGTAGGCCTAAGCTGAAACGCATTCCAGTGTCCGTGGTGTACTGCACGCCAATGGACTCGGGGTAGCCAAAAAAGGCGCCAAAGTACCCTTTGGCGGAAGCGAACGATAACGCCATCATCAGACCAGCAACTATCAAAACTTTTCTCATAACTTCACCTCCACAGGTTATTACGAAGATAAGTATAGCACATTTTACCGCCTGTGAACGGGCCGGACAAACGTCAGCGGCGTCTTTCAAAGGCTACTCAAGTAGTGTATTCGGCGTTGATCTTGACGTAGGCCTCCGTCAGGTCGCAGCCCCAGGCGCTTGCCGTAGCTTCGCCGTTTGCAAGCTCCACCTCGACCACCACCTCCGCTGCCTGCATGGCCGCTTGAACCTCCACGCCGTTAAAGGGCACCGCGCCGCCGTCGTAAATGAGGCTGCCCTGCAGTTTTATCCGCGCTCTTTCCGGGTCAAAGCGAGCCCCCGAACGCCCCAAAGCCGCCAAGATGCGACCCCAGTTGGGGTCGTTGCCATGCACGGCGGCCTTCCACAAGGTGCTGCCGGCTATCGTTCTGGCCGCCTGGCGGGCCTCGCGAAGCTCGCGCGCGCCACTGACGTGAACGGTAATTAGCTTCTCCGCGCCTTCACCGTCTCGAGCTATCTGACGCGCCAGGTCCGTGGCAACGTCTTCGACGGTCCGCCAAAACTCCTGCGCGTCCACCGACCCCGCGACACCGTTGCTTACCAGCACCGCCATGTCATTGGTAGAGGTGTCGCCGTCGACGGTAGTCTGATTGAAGGTGGCGTCGACTATCAGGGGCCATTTCTTTACCATCTCAGAGCGGGGAACCTCGGCGTCGCTCAGTATATAGGCCAGCATGGTGGCCATGTTGGGGTGTATCATGCCGCTGCCCTTGGCCACGCCAACGATGCGCGCCCCGCCGGACAGCTCTCGCGCGGCGACTTTCGGCCTGGTGTCCGTAGTCAGGATGGCCCGGGCGAAAGATCCGGCGCTGCTACTCATTTGCATTCCCGGCAAGGCCTTTTCAATTTTCTCTATCGCCAAGGGGACGCCGATCACACCCGTAGAAGCGGTCAGCAGCGAGTCCGCCTCTATTTGCAAAAAACGCGCCGCCAGTTCCGCCATACGCAGGTCGTCTTTCACTCCCCGCACGCCCGTAGCGCAGTTGGCGTTGCCCGAGTTGACTATCAAGCCGCGCAGACCGGAGCCGGCGTCATAGAGACGGCGGCCGCGCAGCACGCAAGGCGCGGCGGCGCGGTTGCTCGTGGCTGCATAGGCCCAGTTGGCCTCGCGTTCCGAGTAGAGAAGCGCCAAGTCCAGTTTGCCGCTAGGCTTGATGCCGCTGGCCAGCGCGCCCGCCGAAAAGCCTCTTGGCAGGCGCACCTCGCTCTCTAAGGCCATAGTCCTCCGCTCTCCAGCGCCAAAGTCTCCTCAAAGCCGTACATGACGTTCATGTTCTGCACCGCCTGTCCCGAAGCGCCTTTGACGAGATTGTCAATCGCCGCAAAGACCACGAGCCGGCCGTTACGCCCGTCTAAACGAGTACTGATCCAAGTAGTATTGGCTCCAAAAACGCCTTTGGTCTGCGGTAAATCGGCAGTCAAACGCACGAAAGGCTCGCCGTCGTAAAAGTCTCGGTATAGCTCGCGTATCTCTGCCGGTTTCACCTCGCGACTCAAGGTGACGAAGGCTGTTATCAGTATGCCGCGAGTCATCGGCAGCAGGTGCGGCGCGAACGTCAGATTCTTGTCGCGTTGCGGGCCGTGAGTACGCACCCGGCGCCCCTGGGCGCGAATGCGGGCGAGGTTGTACTCCATCTCGACGGTGTGTCTGTGCTCACCCGCAGGCTTGTAAGGACGGAGGTTCTCGTTTACCTCGGCGAAGGCCGTGCCGCCGGCGTCGCGCCCCGCTCCGGAAACGCCGCTCATTCCGCTTACGTCAATCTGCGCGTCCAACCCCGCCACCGCCAAAGGCGCCAGCGCCAGGCTGGCGGCGCTGACGTAACACCCCGGGTTAGCCACCAGTTCCGCACCCCTAATATCTTCGCGGAATATCTCGGTCAGGCCGTACCTAGACCGCTCGTACCACTCGGGGCTGGAATGGGTTGTGCGGTACCACTGCTCGTAAACGTCCGGCGGCAGGCGAAAGTCGGCCGATAAATCGATTACCCTGCGACCCTCCGCTAACAGTCGCGGGCTTAGCTCCATAGACACGCCGTTGGGCAAGGCCATGAATACCAGCTGGGCGGCCGCCACCGCGTCTTCCACCTGCGAAAACGGCGTCTCGGCGTCTATCTGAGGCCAGGCGGCGCTGAGGGGTTTGCCGGCGTAGGCGCGGCTGCTGTACCCAACGAGCTCTACTTGGGGATGACGAGCCAGTATGCGGATGAGCTCCGAGCCTCCGTATCCGCTGGCGCCGAGTATCGCCGCCCTAAGCAAGCCCGCCTCCCAACAGCAGCGCGAGAACCGCCTTGACGGTATGCAGACGGTTCTCGGCCTGATCGAAAACCTTGCTCTGCGGCCCGTGAACGACCTCTTCCACTACCTCTTCTCCATAATGAGCCGGCAGGCAGTGCATGAATATCGCGTCTTTAGGAGCCGCCGCCATCAGCTGCGGCGTAACCGTATAACCGCGGAAGGCGCGCAGACGCTTTTGGGCTTCTTCCTCCTGACCCATGGATACCCAAACGTCTGTGTAAACGGCGTTGGCCCCCTTGACCGCCGCGAAGGGGTCGCGCACCACCTTGGCGGCGGCGCGGCGCAGCAGCTCCTTCGCGGGTTCGTAACCCTCGGGGGTGCTGACGACCACCTCTACGCCCGCCAAGGCGGCGGCCTCGAGCAACGAAGCCAAAACGTTATTGCCGTCGCCTACGTACGCCAGTCGCAAACCTCGCAGAGTCGAAAAGTTTTCTTGCAGCGTGAGCAAATCAGCAAGCGCCTGTAAGGGATGGTGCAGATCGGACAAGGCGTTGATAACGGGAACGCCGGACTCGCGCGCGAGAATGCTAACCGTTTCATGTTTATTCACCCTGGCGGCTATGCCATCCAGCCAACGGCCCAAGTTCTTGGCGACGTCCAAAACCGGTTCACGCACCCCTAAAGCTATCTGTCTGCTGTCGAGGTAAACAGCGTGTCCGCCAAGGTGCAGCGCCGCAACCTCTAAAGTTGTTCTGGTGCGCAGCGAGGCTTTTTCGAAAAGCAGCGCCAGCGTTTTCCCGCGTAACTCGGCGCCGCGGTAGCGGGTCTTCTTGAAGTGCGCCGCCGTAGCTAGAAGTCCGCTTAAATCGTCTTTGCTGAGGTTGGATATCTCTAACAAGTGACTAGGCATCAAGTCTCCCTACTTGCCCTAACGGGCATCCCTCAGTATATCTAGCCTTCGCATGTTTATTCAAGTTGACTATTCTCTCGGGCGCTTATAAGGACGGCTTTTTAGGATACTCCTGGGAGCGCTATTACTTTCATTTGAAATATTTAACGACATGTACTATATTAGTCAACGTGAACGCCTGGACCTCATTGACCAGAATGTGGAAGCTACAAAGGAGACTGATGCAGGAGGCCAACCCTTGCATCAACAGAGAAGCCATCTCACCGCGCGACCTAATGCTGCTAGCCTTTATCGAGCGTTACCATTCGCCGGGGGAACTGGCGCAGCAACTGCACGTCCCGTTACCCAGCGTCAGCCACGCGCTAAAGCGCCTGGAGCAGGCCGGTCTGGTGTCGCGGCGCAGCGACGAAAAAGACCTGAGGAGATTCATATTCACCATCACGGACGAAGGGCAGGCGGCGATCGAGCGCGGCAAGTCCTGCATCAGCAAGAGTTTTCGCGAACGCTTGGCCAGGCTCAACGACGCCGAGAAGGAGGAGCTGGCCAGGCTGCTGGTCAAGCTTACGGAGGAAGAAGAATGAACAAAACACAACTGATGACGCTCATAGGCGTCTTTCTGGGCATATTTCTGGCGGCTCTCGACCAGACGATAGTCGCCACCGCCCTGCCCCGAATAGTCCAGGATCTCGGGGGAATGGACAAATACGCCTGGGTAGGCACCAGCTACCTCTTGGCGTCAACCATCTCCGTGCCGATATTCGGCAGGCTTTCCGACATCGTCTCCAGCCGCTCCCTCTTGCTGATTGCGGTGACTATATTCCTCGCGGGCTCGGCGCTCTCGGGCCTTTCGACGGATATGAATCAGTTAATCGCCTTCCGCGCCGTTCAGGGCGTCGGCGGCGGCGCCCTCTTCGCGGTCGCCACAACCACCATCGGCCTGCTTTTCTCGCCGCGCGAGAGGGGCCGCTTCCAGGGTTTGTTCGGAGCGGTATTCGCCCTGGCCAGCGTCGTGGGGCCCTGGCTGGGCGGCGTGCTTACCGACAACTTTTCCTGGCACTGGGTCTTTTACATCAACATGCCCGTAGGCGCCGTCGCCGTCTATTTTATCGCCGTCTTCATGCCGCGTCTGCTGCCCGCTTCCAACCACCGCTTCGACTTTGGCGGAGCGCTGACAATGACGCTGTGGACCGTCCCCCTTTTGCTGGCTACCTCCTGGGGGGGCCATCAGTACGCCTGGAGCAGCCCGATTATCCTCGGCCTCTTCGCCACGACGATCGCGGGCCTCTTCGTCTTCTATTACGTGGAAACTCATACCAGGGAACCCCTGTTCGACCTGACGCTGCTGCAAAACCCGGTTTTTCGCTGGGCCAGCATCGCCCTTTTCTTTTTCGGGGCGGCCTTTCTTAGCGCCATGTTCTTCTTGCCGCTCTACCTCATTCAGGTAAAAGGAATCTCGGCTACCCTTAGCGGCCTGACGATTACGCCGCTGACGCTGGGCGCGGTAATCGGCGCAGTTGGCTCTGGTCAGATAGCCAGTCGCTGGGGAAGGTACAAACCCCTGATGCTGCTGGGAATGGGCTGGCTGATAGTGAACCTGGTCGTGATGCACTTCATTATCAGGGTAGATACCCCGCTGTGGCAGGTGCTGGCTTTGATGGTAAGCATGGGCCTGGGCCTTGGCCCCGGCATGCCGCTCTTCACCTTAGCGGTGCAAAACGCCGTTCCCCTGGAAAGACTGGGAACGGCCTCGAGCGCCACTCAATTTTTCCGGCAGATCGGCTCTACTATAGGCATCGCCCTGATGGGCGCAGTCCTGGCGGCCAGCCTGCAAACGCAAATAACCGCCAGCCTGCCGCCGCAGCTGCGCAGCGCCAACGTTGACATCAGCCAGATGCGCGACCCCAGCGCCTTCGAAAAGACGTTTGACGAACAACTGCAGGGGACGCTCGAGCAGCTCGACAAAGCGCTTTCCGGCGACGCCGCCGCCAAGAAGGCCCTGCTGCAAAACCCCCTGCTGCCCGAAAAGCTGAAGACTTTGCTGGCGGGCCCGCCGCCGCCGGCGCAGTACAAGAGCATGATCCTGGCCAAGGTAAAGGAAGAACTGGGTAAACAAGCGGAAGAATTGAAAAAGAAAATGAGCGAAGCCCTCAGCAACGCCATTACCAACGCCATGAAAAAGGTTTATCTGTACGCCGCCGTAATAGCCTTGCTGGGTTTTGTGGCCACGCTGCTAATACCGGATCAGCAACTTAAAAGCGGTTCGCAGTTCAAGGCGGCGACGGCTTAGGGATACCTTTTCTTATGGGTGACCTTTTCTCCCAAGCGCCTTTCATTGCCCGCCTGCAGGCGGGCAATGTTCTCGCGGTGCATCCAGTAGACGAAGCCGACTAGCAAAGTCAACGTCACTAGCTCCCAGACAGGCCTTTGCAGAGCGTATGCGTAGGCCAACCCCGAAAAGGTGCCCAGCAGACTGCCGGCGGAGACGTAGCGCGTCAGTAAGATAGCTACGGCCGCAACCACCAGCCCGAAAAGCGCCACGGCCGGATCCAGGAAAAACACCGTCCCCAGGCTGGTGGCGACGCCCTTGCCACCCTTGAAGCCTAAGAAAACGGAGTAGCTGTGGCCCACTACCGCGGCCAGCGCCACCCCTCCCAGGAGCCAGCCGTGCACCCCGAAGAAGCGCGCCACCCAGACGGCGACGCCCCCCTTGAAAACGTCGAAGAGAAAAACGACGATAGCCGGCCCCCATCCCAAGGAGCGCAAGACGTTGGTAGCGCCGATATTGCCCGAACCCACGTCGCGAATGTTGACGCCGTAGAGTTTGGCGATGAGCACGCCCGCCGGTATCGAGCCGAAAAGGTACGCCAGCAAGATGGTGGCTGCCGCGTATACATCCACTTCAGTATTCTAAGCTAGCTCGAGGCCGATGAATAATAGCCCAAGGCGAACCGCCAGAAAACGCGGCTGGCGATGAACAGCAGCAAGGCCGCCAAAAAGAGCGGCCCCAACCAGAGCGCTGTGCGCCTGCCCAGCGCCAGCTC
This sequence comes from Thermaceae bacterium, assembly GCA_026987375.1. Lineage (GTDB taxonomy): Bacteria > Deinococcota > Deinococci > Deinococcales > Marinithermaceae > Oceanithermus. The sequence goes on from JALSMT010000086.1 coordinate 20,269, forward strand.
CGCCGGCGCGGTCGTCATGAAGTAAATAGGCAGCACGAACGTCATGAAGAGGCGGAAGGGGCGGGTATAGGCCTGCAACGGGTACTGGCCGGTCCAAACTATCGTGTTCAGAAAGTAGACCACGTTAAATATCTTTACGAGCCAGACCGCCGTCGTCGCAAAGATAAAGGCCAGCGAATAGGCCAGCAGCAAGGAGGCGGCCAGACTGAGGGCGAGCAGCGCCCAGCCGCCCGCCCCAAGGCCGGAGATTACGCCGGCGTAGACAACGATAGCGACGCCCACGACCATAAAAGGCAAGCCCACGGCGGCGAACTGCTGCGTGCTCATCCAAAACTGACTGTCCACCGGCTTGAGCAGCACGAAGTCGAGGCGTCCGTCTTGCACCATTTCCGAGACGCGTCGCAAGTTGGGGTTGAAGATGGCGATGAAGAACGCGTCGAGAAGAGTAGCCAGACCCATAACCAACAGCGCCTCCTGCCAGCGCCAGCCGCCAAAATCAAAACCGTTGGCGTAAAATAGATAGACACCAAAAAGTTTTCCGGCGGCCTCCAGGCCAGCCTCTAAGAAAGCCGCCAAAAAAGCGGTGCGGTACTCCATTCGCGCGGCCAGCGAAGTTTGCCAAAAGGTCAGCAGCAGCTTCAGATAACGCACCCTAGGCTCCCATGGCGCTGTAGTGACGCCTGCCGGCCCGCCAAAGCCAGCGACTCAAGAGCAAAAAGAAGAGGTTCCAAAACAATAACGCCAACAATCCCCGCCGCCAGTCAACCTCCATACCCGACCACAACCCCGCGGGCGCATAGACGAGGTATGGGAAGGGGGTCCAGGCGATAACCTGCAGCACGGCCTGGGGGTAGAGACTGAGCGGCGCCAGCATACCCGAGAAAAAAAGCGTGGCTACGTACCAAAGGTCGAATATCTCGGTGGCGTCTTCCAGCCATAGCGAAAGCAATCCTATCGAGTAGCTGACTAGAAAGTTGACGCCAAACGCCAGAGCCGCCAGCAACGCGCCTAGGCAGGCCCCGGCCGCCCCCGGCCAGACCAGGGCGTGGGGATAAAGCCAAAAGAAAACCAGGGTTATGGCGAACATCATGGGCAGGCGCACGCCGCGCTCACCCAGGTGGTCAGCCAGGTAAACCCACACTGGATCAATCGGTTGCAGCAAGCGAAAAGACAGTTTGCCGCTGCGAATATCTTCGCTGAGGTTCCAGTGGGCCCAGACGATGACCAGCTGTCTGGCCACGAAAACCGCAAAAAAATAGCGGGCGTAGTCGTTGGCCTGGTACGGCGTCAATCCCCGTCTGGCCGCCTCGCTCCAGGCGGACATGAAAAAAAATGGCGCCACGCCGCTCAGCATCCAGAAAAGAATTTCGCCGCGGTACTCCATCATGTAGGCGAAGTAAACGCTCACTAGCGTTAGCGCCTTACGCAACGCCCAGAGCATCAGACCTCTCCTTCGCTGAACACTTTAGCGATTATCTCGTCGAGGGGAGGCTCCTTAACGGCCAGGTCCCGCACATCGAAGCGAGCCATTATCTCCGCCAAAGCCTGCATCAACCCCTGGCGATGAACCAGTATGCGGTAACGGCGGCGCTGGGTCTTACGCGCCTCGCCGTAGCCGGCGAGCGCCTGCGCCGCTACGTCATCGGCCAGCTCCAGGTCCACTTCGCGAAAAGGCGAAAACTTATCGGTCAGACCGCGCAAAGCGCCGTCGTAGAGGATTCCGCCGCGGTGCAAGACGATCACCCGCTCCGCCAGCGCCTCGATGTCCGCCATGTAGTGGCTAGTCAGCAGTATCGTGGCGCCGTACCTATCGCGATAGGTTTTGAGAAAATCTCGCACGGCTAACTGCGCGTTGACGTCGAGACCCAAAGTAGGTTCGTCTAAGAAGAGAACCTTTGGCAAATGGAACAAAGACGCCATCAACTCGGCTTTCATCCGCTGCCCCAGGCTAAGCTTGCGCACCGGCTGAGTAAGTATCTCTTGTAAACCTAGCAGAGCGGCAAACTCACGAGCGCGCTCCTTGGCCGTATGGCCGTCAATCTGGTATACCGCAGCGTTGATGCGCAGTGAATCGAGGACCGGCAGGTCCCAGATGAGCTGCTGCTTGTTACCCATAACCAGCGTTATCTGCCTGAGAAACTCGGCGCAGCGCCTAAAGGGCTCAAAGCCCAGTACTCGTACTCGTCCCTCTGAGGGGCGGACTAGACCGCTGAGCATCTTCAGCGTCGTCGTTTTACCGGCTCCATTGGGGCCCAAAAATCCGACGATCTCACCGCTTTGCAGCTCAAAACTGACGTCCCGCACCGCCGCGATTCGCAGGTAGCGGCGGCTTATGAAGTGTTTCAGGGTGCCCGCCAGACCGGGGTCCTTTTGGGCGACCGTAAATGTCTTACTCAGGTTTTGGGCCAGTATCAGCGGGACTTCCAAAGCGGTTCGCTCACCCCCTGCTGCTGGTTCAGCCAACGGGCCATGGCGAATAACAGATCCGAGAGGCGGTTTAGATAGCGGAGAATTTCAGGGTTAACCTTCTCAGCGCGAGACAGGGTGACGGTACGGCGCTCGGCCCGCCGGCATACGGCGCGGGCGACCTGCAGCGCCGCCGCCGCGGGGTGCCCCCCCGGCAGCACGAAGCCCTCAAAAGGCGGGCCCTCTTCGCTGTAGCGGTCTATCTGGCGCTCCAATTCTTCGACCTCCTCCGCGGAAACGCGGCGTACTTTTTCGGCGTAAGGACCGCCCTCGCGGGTAGCCAGGTCCGCTCCCAGGTCGAAGAGTGAATGTTGAATGGCCCGCAGATCTTCCGATAGGGTAGTCGCCGTTTCGGGCAGCAGGCTGAGGGCGAAGCCTATCTGGCTGCTGGCCTCGTCTACGTCACCGTAGGCTTCTACTCGGGGATCGTCTTTTGGCAGGCGCTCGCCGCCGAAAAGGCCCGTCTCACCGGCGTCGCCGCTACGCGTGTATAGTTTCATGACCTTAGCCTACCGCGCCCATAAGGGGGCGAGCCCGCTGGGCGGGCTCGCGGAGGGAGGGATCTTCTAATGTACTTCTTAGGCGCAACAAATTAAACTTACAGTCTGCGAAGGGGACAGTTGTCCCGAGACGGCGATTGCACGCATAATTCATCACGGTTAGGCTAAAGCATGCAGCCTTCCTGGCTAGAGATAAACCTAGCGGCGCTCGATCACAATCTCAAACTGCTTCGCGGCCTTTCACCGAAAGCGCAGACGATAGCGGTAATCAAAGCCGACGCTTACGGTCATGGCGCCGCAGCCTTGAGCAAACGACTGCGTCTAAGGGGCGTGGAACGTTTTGCGGTGGCCACCAGTGCAGAAGCTCTAGCGCTGCGCGGCTCTGGCCTGCAAGAACCAGTTTTGCAACTTGGCTCGCTGCACCCCGACGACGCCGCCGACGCCGCGGCGGCGCGGGTAACGCCCACGCTGGTCACGCGCGAAGCCGCCGCCGCCTTCGCCGCAGCTTTGCCCGGCGGCAGGGTGCAGATAAAGGTGGACAGCGGCATGGGCAGGGTGGGAGTGCCGCCCGCGGAGCTTGCTCCTTTCGTCGAGTTCGTGGAGGGCCTGGGCCTGGAGGTAGAAGCCGTCTATACCCACTTCGCCGTCGCCGACGAAGACCCTTTGTACACCCAAAAACAGCTCGAGGCGTTTTTGGGCGCCGCCGCCTCACTGCCACGGCGCTACCCCCTGCACGCCGCAAATTCGGCGGGGGTGCTCTCGGGCATAGGCGCCGACCTGGACTTCGTGCGCCTGGGGATAGCCCTCTACGGTCTTTCTCCGGACATGAAAAGCTCCGAGCGTCTGCGTCCCATACTCAGCTGGAAGGCCCGCCCCACCCTCGTCAAACGGCTGGCGCCGGGCCACAGCATCGGTTACGGCCGCAGCTACATTACCAAGAAAGAGGAGTGGATAGCGACGTTGCCTTTCGGCTACGCCGACGGCTTCCGCAGGTCGTTTTCTAATAACGCCTACCTGCGCTGGGAGGCCGACTACGTCGCCGTAGTCGGCCGCGTCAGCATGGACCAGACTACGGTCCGCCTGCCCCGAAGGGCCTCTTTGAGCGACGTATTCGAGGTGGTGAGCGCCGACTATGACGAGCGCACCAGCCTCACCGCGCGCGCGCGGCAGGCAGGGACCATTCACTATGAGCTGGCTACCTCCCTGGGTAAGCGACTGCCGCGCCGCTACCTGGAGGAGGAGTGACCCTCTTTTTATTGGAAGGGCGTTTTGCCGTCTGCAAAACGCCCCTTCCCCCGCCGACCGGCCAGGTCGAGATCAGCCTCACGCTTTACGACGGAGGCGGCTATACCTGGGTGGGCCCCGAAGATTCTCGACCGGTCTCCCCAGACTGCCAGTCGGGCTTCAGGGTATTGAAGGTGGCCGGGCCTCTAGACTTTTCCCTGACCGGCGTGCTGGCGGCGCTAAGCGCCACCCTGGCCGAAGCCAGGGTGAGCATTTTTGCCGTTTCCAGTTACGATACCGATTATCTGCTGGTCAAAGAAGCGCAACTATCCTCAGCTCTGAAGGCGCTTGAAAAAGCCGGACACCAGATCATCAAGCTTCCCGCTGGAAGAAGCCGGCCTACCTAAAGCTGACCATCACATTGCCGCTCTTGCCTGCAAATTCGTACTTAACGGCGAAGCTACTCCCCGCCTGAGGGTGGAAAGGCTTGCCGAAACTACCCAAGCTAATTATGTCGCCCGCCTGGAGCTGCTGGCCGTGCTTGGCCAGGTCCTGCGCCAGCCAGACTACGGCGTTGAGAGGGTTGCCTAAGATAGCCTTACCGGGGACCTTCATCACCTGCTTGCCGTCGACCGACACCAGCACCCGCATCTCGGCGAGGCCCTCGGCGAACCGCGCTGTGGGTTCAACTGCTATCGGTTTACCTACCACGCCCAGCCTGGCGCCGACGTTGATGGCGGTAATGGTGGCGCCGTTGAGCGGCTGGCCTTTCTGCAAAACCAGGTCCGGCAGCTCGATGAAGGGAATTATCGCGTCCAAGTGCTTGATGACCTCCGCAGGGCTGGTTGCCTGGTTGACCCCCGAGTCCTTGACGCGAACCAGCAAGTCCGCCTCGACGATGGGCACCGCTCCGAACTTAGCCGCTACGCTAGCGCCGCTCTCAAGGAGCATCCTCTTCAGCAAAACGCCCCGTAAAGGGTGAGAAACGCCGAACTTTTGCTGTACCGGTTTACTGGTGAGGCCCACCTTATAACCTATTCGCTTTCCAGCTATGGGCTCTAGCTTTTTGACGAAAGCCGCCTGGAAAAGCAGCCCTTCTTCAATCGTCTTGACCTGCGGAGCCGGGGCCGGGGTCTTACCCAACCAGTGGATCACCAAGTCGTCGGGGCTGAGCGCCAAAGAGAGCATCAACAAGGCGAACGACGACCATACCAGTATTTTTATACGTGACCTCATGACTACCTCCTAGTCAAGGCATATTTATACCACAGCAGCAATGTTAGCCTCGCTTGCGCGGTTCATATCGCAGCACTTCTACTTTTTCAAGAGTAATCAAGCCGCCGCCCAGCACTTCTTCGAGCCAGGGCAAAAAGCCGCGTATGCGCGCCTCCTCGTCAACCAGCTCGATTATTATTGGCAGGTCTTCCGAGAGGCGCAGTATCGCCGCGCTATGGATGCGGCTACCGGCACCGTAACCCATTATGCCGCGCAAAACGGTGGCCCCGCGAATGCTGCGTCTGCGCGCCTCCTCGACGATGGCCATATAGGCGGGCCTGCCCCGCACCTTGTCTCCTTCTCCCAGGAATATTCTCGCCAGCAAAGCGGTTCCGGACAGCGTCATCTGCTCCTCCTATCCCCTTCTAGGCGTAAAGGCTGCGCAGCCAGCCGTAAGAAGCCATACCCACGGCCACCAAAAACAAACCGCCCAGCAGGTTGACCCCGACGTACAAAAGAGCGCTCTGCGTTAGTCCCGCGCGTAAGAGCTCGAGCGACTCGTAGGCGAAGGTGGAAAAGGTGGTGAAAGCGCCCAAAAAACCAACCGCCAGCAACAGCCTCACCTCTACCGAGACCCCCCCTGAAACGCCGGCCTGCAGCACGAAGCCCAGCAAAAAACTACCCACCAAGTTGACCGCCACTGTACCCCAAGGGAAGGCGGCGTCGGCGGTACTCTGCACCCAACCTGCCAATAGGTAGCGGCCCGCTGCTCCAGCGGCGCCACCGATCATTACCCAGAACAACCTAGCCACGCGTCCCAGTATACGCGCCAATCAAACCAACCCTATCTAGAATGCTGGCGGACAGCGATTTCTCGCGTTGCCATCCAGACACCCCCAAACGTGGGTATGAATTTTGAAGTCGATGTGTTAAAAACATATTAAGGAGAGAGCCCACCGTACCTCGCCGCGCTCGATCGCCCCTCTCCCTGAGCGTAGGAGGATGTATGAGAAGAGAAAAAGGCATCGCCTTAGTCATTACGCTAATGGTCGCGTTGGTCCTCTTTATAGCAATAATAACTATTAGTAGCTCCCTATCTCTTTCCAGCAAGCGCGTCACCACCGAGCAAAAATGGGCTCTGCAAGCTCAGTACGCAGCTGAATCCGGCCTAGCGGCAGCCAAGTCTTGGTTGCCTGCCACCGGCAGGGAAATAGCCAACTTTTTAAACATTCCTCACAATTTTGTTCTACCCCGCACAATGAGATGGTCCCAGTTATCTGGCTACGTGCAAAAGTTCTGCGGCTCTGGCGTCAATATAAATGCTCCAAATGGCAGCGACCAAGTACTATGTTTCGCAGACCAGTCCAAAATCGTTTGGTCTGGAACTAGCGCGCCCTATCAAATATTCGTCGACTACACCGACCCTAATAAATATCCGATAGATCCAGAAACTCGCAATCGATACCAGCCGAGCAGGTACTGGCGTCAGCGCTTAGGCGTAAAGTCTCTAACTTCTGTGCTGCATAATTCTGGAGGAAATACTACCAGCTATGCTGTAAGGTATGGTTATGTACCCGACAGGGTCGAATTCAAAAGCGGGGCTTACAGATTTGTTTTCAAAGCGGCGCCGTCAGAATCACTGGGTACCGTAAGTGCCGGCACGAAGAACCTTAGTACGCGCAAGATAAAGCAAGAGTACCGCGGCGAATTGGTGGCGATAGTTTCACCTCCCAGCTTCTCCCACTACATGATGTTCACGGACTATCAAAAATCTAGTTCTAGGGGAAGCCGGGTATACTTCTTCGACAAAACGCTCTTCGACGGGCCGGTGCATACCAACGAAAATTTCAATTTCATAGGTAAACCCTGGTTTGGCGACAGCGTAACGAGCGCGGGTTGCAAGCAGAGAAACAGCAGTAACGATGACTGTGTGGCTTGGCGAAGGGGGTTTTACTACTGGAACGGCGACCATAATAGCTTGGTGCACCCGCCCGCCAGCAATCACCCACCAGAAACCGACCCCACGTACACCGTAAATCCCAAATGGGACTCCGACTATATCGCCCTTCCGCGCACCAGCGATATGCAAGAGTACGCCGCTAAGAATGGAGGGCTCTTCTTTGACGACGAATGGTCAGAAGTGGGCGACAACAACTATACAGACATCTCTCTTAGCTTAGGCAAAGAAGGCGGTAAGGAATATCAGTACATCAAGGTTTTTTATCACCACCTCGACAGCATCACCTATGTCTACGGCCATTGCGTACGCGACCACCATGGCGGTGGCGGTGGCGGCGGTGGCGGTGGCGGTGGCGGCGGTGGTGGTGGCGGCGGCGGTCCGTCAGTATATCTACCCGCACCTATGCTAAAATTGCTGCTGATATCTCTAGCTCCAAAATCGGGAGCGGCGCATCAACTGGCGCTAAGCGCCAGCAACCTGGTAATACCCAACGACTACTTAGCTGATGAACACCACTGCCGTGACGGATATCACTGGGTTAGTTACGATCCGCCAAGAAAACGCAAGAACGGCAGCCGGCATGCCATCACTTATCGCGTCGACAGCGGCGGCAAATTGGAAAAGAACGTTAATGGCGCCTGGTTGCTGGAGCGTAACGACTTCAACGGAGTGATATACGTTGGCGGCGCGGGATACGTAACCCTCAGGGGCAGCGGTAGCAACGGCCCCGGCCCCACCAGCGAAGTAAGGCCGTGGAGATCGCCCAAACCTCGGGAAAGCGTGAGGACCAAGTCGGAATGCAGCGACACTTACACCGAATACCAGGGCCACAAGTACTGCATTCATCCATCGGTAGCCAAGTTTAGCAAGCTCACCGTTGCCTCGCACACTCTCTGGCTAAACGGCGACTTAACATACGAAGATCGCCCCTGCAGTTCTGCCCCAAAGAGGAACGACGATGGCAGCGTAACTCCCGCGGTCTGCAACAACACCGACGCGCAGAATGTGCTCGGTATCTATGCGGACCGCGGCGACGTTAAAATAGGCGGCGCAGACAGAAACTTACACATTGACGGGGTGCTGATGTCGGCTAGAGGCAGGGTGAAATACTACTACTGGAAACGGGCCAGGAAACTTGGGGATCTTTATCTTACCGGAGGAATAATCCAGAAGTACTACGGGCGTTTTGGGCGTTTAGACTCGAATCTCAACCTACGCAACGGCTACGGACGCAAGTTCACCTATGACCCCCGGCTGCGCGATAGCAGTATCGCTCCTCCTTCCTTCCCAAGGTTCACGGGAGGCATGCCATGGACCGGCAGCGCAATCTTCACAGGGCCGACTGGCGGCAATGGTTCCGGCTTCTGGACACCGGTGAAGGGCGACTGATATGAGGCGCGCGGGCAACGGCGGGTTTTCACTGCTGGAAATATTAGTCGTATTAGTTATTTTAGGAATATTAGCAGGAGTCGGCTACGCTTCGCTGCGGTCAATGACCAAAAGGCAGCGCTTGCGCGAAGCGGTTTTTCAGGTAGCCAGAGACCTGGAGCGCGCCCGCGGGTTTGCGCAAACGAAGAACAACGACGCCACCTGGACGGCTACGAGCTCTAACAGCTATACTCTGGATCTAAACGGCAGTGTCTTAAGTTATAACCTGCCTGCGGGTGTAATCTTTGCACCGGCGGTGGTCGGCGAGGCTATCACTTATACCGCGCCTTATGGGGAATTAACGGCTCCGCCGGCTAACAAGATCATCCTTTCGTATAGCGAAGGCGCCTTAAGCATGGAGATTCACGTAGTAGGAGTAACCGGCAAGGTGATAACGCCATGAAATCGCAGCAGGCGTTTACCCTCATCGAAGCGCTGATAGCGACGGTGATTCTTGCCGTCTTGATTGGAGCGTTGGTAGGGCCCTTGGGCGGTCTTTTCAAGATGACCAGGTCAAACCAACAGCTACTGGAAAACACAACGGTCGCCCAAAAGATAGCAGAACAGATTGTAAGAGAATGGCAAGACCCCAGCAGCGGCGCGTTCGCCAAATCGTGCATTAGTAACCCGGCAATAATTCCCACCGGCGTCACCGTTACGGTTACTGACCTCTCCGAAAACGCTACGCCAGTTTCTAGCCCGTATTCTCTGCGGAGTTGTACGGGACCAGCAGACAATATTCCTATAAAACGCGTTCATATAATCGCCGCCGTCCATGGCAAGCCCGCCGACCTAACTTTAGACATAGCCAAACCCTGAACCATGATTACCTCAAGAAAATACTCACTTAAACAGGGCTTCACGCTGCTAGAGGTGCTTATTTCCATGGTCGTCATAGCATTTCTCAGCATCGCCTTTATTCGCATATTCTCCACAACTCTCGACGCCACAAGGCGCATCAACGACAGGAACCAACTGCTTTATGAGGCCCAGATCGCCGAAAAGGTGATGGCGGCGCGGATTAAGCTAGCCTGGTACGTCTATCCTAACGGCTCTCGTATACTCATCAACAACGGCCAGACTACCTTCAACGCACTGGCTGGCAGCAATACCTGGACCGTAGGCAGCGACCCAATCATAGCCATGATTCTGCCGCCCAAAATACCTGGGCGCGTGAGCCAGTGCAGCACCTCCAACCCCGAGTACTGCTTTAGGTTCTTCGCCTATTACGCCTTTCCCCGCAGCCACTATCTGACGAGTATCGCCGCCAGCAGCGCCGAGGCGTTATTTCCCGACCCGCCAAACGATTCTACTTGGGTGTTGATGGAGTTTAGAGCGAACCTAACCAATTACCATATCGGCTGCCCAACTATTCCACCTCCCAATAATGACGCCGTATACGCAGGGAAAAAAGCCAGGCTCTTGGCCGAATACGTCCAGCCGGAATCAACGTCTCCCAGCTACACGATATTCACCGTCCATAGCGACGGTACGATCGACTTGGCGCTGCGAATGCTAAAACATACCTCGAAACGCAGCTACCACGCCCCGCTTGCGTCGCAGCCCGCGCTTACCTTTTCTGCGGCGCCACGCAATATTGGCGTCGGCTGCTCTCACCCATAGCCGTCTGCTGGAGGCTACTCTATATTCAATCGTCATAGTTGGCGGACGCTTGCGAGCATCGTACGGCCCCAGGCGTTTACTGCATCTTGGGAACGACGCTCGCGAACGAGAGAGAGCGCGGTGCGGGGGCATTTTTGTGTCGACGTAGCAGAAGAGTTCGCTGGCGGCGCATCTCGGAAAGAACCCTGTGCAAGGCTCTAGTCGTCCACCCACGGAACTAGTCGCCCAACCTCGGAGGGCGAGCGCTGGCGGGCGCGAAGTTTGGCGTCGGCTAAAGGTTTACATGATAATGAGTAGATTGCAGCGGCAAGACAACCTGGCGCCGGTGCCGCCTCTTAGGAAAACCTGGCCCAGACGGCAGGGCGCCGGAACGCTCAGGGAGTCTGGTCCAGTAAACAAAATGCCTCAGTGCTGCAAGATAGTTACCCGCTTGCAGAGGGGCTGCCGAAACCCGTTAACATAGACGGGCAGTGAGCTTGACTTTCGAGGTATCTCACAAGCAAGGAAAGGCGCGCACGGGGCTGCTACAGACGCCTCACGGACCAGTGGCTACGCCGGTATTCATGCCGGTCGGGACCCAGGGAACGGTCAAGGGTCTTTCCAACCGCGAGCTAGAAGAAACAGGCAGCAGCATAGTCCTCGCCAACACCTACCACCTTTTGCTGCGGCCCGGGGCGGAGCGGGTGGCCCGCCTGGGCGGCTTGCACGGATTTAGCGGTTACCGCGGGCCCTGGCTCACGGATTCGGGCGGTTTTCAGGTAATGAGCCTGGGACACCGCCGCGTCATCAGCGAAGAAGGGGTGGAATTTTCCAACCATCTCAACGGCGACCGCACGCTGCTCACCCCCGAGCGCAGTATCGCAGTACAGCAACAGCTAGGGGCCGACATTATCATGGCGTTCGACGAGTGCCCGCCCTACCCGGCGCAAAGGGAGTACCTCGACGGGTCTTTGCAGAGAACGCTGCGCTGGCTCGAGCGCTCTGCCGCGGCTAAAAGCCGCGAAGATCAGGCCCTTTTTGGCATTACCCAAGGAGGCACCGAGCTGGACCTGCGCGAGAAAAGCACGCGCGAAACGGTCAAGTTTGACCTGCCCGGCTACGCCATCGGCGGGCTGGCCGTGGGCGAGCCCAAGGAAAAGATGATCCCGGTTCTAGACCTTTCGACAACGTTGCTGCCGCAGCAAAAGCCGCGCTACCTGATGGGGGTCGGCCACCCCGAAGACTTGGTCGCCGCGATAGCTCTGGGTGTAGACATGTTCGACTGCGTCTACCCCACCCGCACCGGTAGATTCGGCTACGCCCTCACCGACGCCGGCAGGCTCAACCTTGGCTCCGCCAGGCACCGGGACGAGGCGGAGCCCCTGGACGGCGACTGCGACTGCTACGCCTGCCAAAATCACTCCCGCGCCTACCTCAGCCACCTGGTCCGCTCAGGGGAAATGCTCGGTCTGAGACTGCTTTCGCTACACAACGTCCGCTACCTGCACAGACTGGCGGAACGCGCCAGAAATGCGATAATCCGGGGCGAGTACGATGAGTTCGCCGCAGATTTCGCCGGCAAGCGCTGGCCTAAAGGCGCACCCGGCTGGTTTGACGAAGCTTTGAGGCGCGCGGGAATCTGGTAAACGCCGCCGCGGCCGACTTTCTTACAACCGTTTTACCTGTAAAGGATATAATTATGGCAGATGAAACGTACGTTTCACGGAAAGGAGTGCCATGGCGGGATTTGGTGACGTTTTGGGGGCTCTTCTCGAGAGCCAGCTATCAGGCAAGACGGGAAACAAGCTAAAGCGCGGCCTCTCTAGCGGCGGCGGACTGGAAAAGATGCTGACCGAAGTACTGGGCGGCCAGCAAGGAAGCCAGCAAACCGGCCGACAGGGCGGCGGCATGGCGGGCATGCTGGGGCAGCTGCTGGGCGGCGGCTCGAGCGGCGGCTCGAGCGGCGGCTCGGGCGGTCTGGCGGGCATGCTGGGGCAGCTCATGGGCTCTGGATCGAGCCAGCGCGGCGGCGGTATCAACGTGGGGGCGCTCGAGTCTCTGGCCGGACAGATACTTGGCGGCGGCAAAAGCTCGAGCAAAAACCTGGGCGGCGGCCTCATGGCCCTGCTGGGCAGCCTGGCCATGGGAGCAATGACCAAAGGCGGCCAGCCACCCAAAAAACCCCCCTTAGGGCTGCGTCTTCCCGAAACTCCAGACGAAGAGCAGGAGCTGGAAAGCGCCGCGCAAGTGGTCTTGATGGCTATGATCAACGCCGCTAAAGCCGACGGCCACATAGACCCGCTGGAAGCAGAAAAAATCGTCGCGCAGCTCGACAAAACCCACGCCGACAAAGAAGTGCGCGACTTCGTATACCGCGAGATGGCCGGGCCTCTAGACGTCCAGCCGATGATTGAGGCGGCCCGCAAGAGCCCCGAACTGGCGGCGCAGGTTTACGCCGCCACCTTGCTGGCGGTTGAAGTAGACACCCCCGAGGAAAACCGCTACCTGGCCGAGCTGCAAAAAGCCCTGGGCCTGCCGCCCCAAGTAGCCAGCCACATCGAGCAGGCTATCCGTACCTGACGTTAGTTAACTGCATCAGGGCGCGCCATCGGCGCGCCCTGCTACTCTTCACCGGCGGCCTTGCGCGCCAAACGGAGGAAGTAGCGGCTGCCGGCGTCGTCCGGATTGAGGTCAACCGCCTTTTGGTAGGCGTCTGCCGCCTTGCGGTACTCACCTTGCTCGTAGTAGACGCGGCCCAGCCAGCGCCAGGCCTTGGCGTACCCGGGGTCGGCCTCCGTAGCTTTTTCAAACCACGCCTGCGCCTTGGCCGTGTCGCCCGACTGGTAGGCGGCTATACCCTTGAAAAAGGCGCCGGCGGCCGAAACTCCCACCCCCGCAGCCTCCTTAGCCAGTTTGAGAAAGTGCATGGTTTGTGGTTTTTTGCCCTCCAGCTCGATCACCCTTTGCCAGTGCGGAATCGCCTTCGCGGGCATTCCCGCCTCCATGTAGACGCGCGCCAGCCAGCGCTGCGCCTCCACCCAGTCAGGGGCCAGCCGCACCGCCGTTTCGAAGTCGGCGATGGCGTTAGCGTAGTCTTTCTTTTCCCAAGAGGCGTAACCCAGGTAAAAGGCGTGCACCGCGGCGCTGCCGTAGCGGGACATTTTTAGAGCCTGTTGCGCGAAGTACTTATTACGGTCGCTGGGGTTGACCTGAGCCGCCAGGCGCCAGTAGTGAGAGGCTTTCTCACCGTCGCCCTGCTCCATGTATATTCTGCCCAGCCAAGCCAGAGCCTCTTCGCTCTCGGGCTCTAGCACCAGCGCCTTCTCGAAGTAGTCTATCGCCGCCTTGACGTCGCCGCGCTGGTACGAGAGGTAGCCTAAAGCCCTGAGAGCCCTAGCCAGCGGTTGCGGGTCGCCGCCTTGGCTGAGGGCCAGGAACTTTTTCCATGACTCTTCAGCGCGGCTCCACCAGCCCGTATCGGTGTATATCTCCGCCAGAACCTTCCATACTTCTGGGGCTTCGGGGTCCAGTTTGGCCGCTTGCTGCGCCTTGGCGATGGCCTCGCGCCACAGCGGTTTATCGGGAAACTGAGCCTTATACGTTTGCCGGGCCTCGGTCGCCAGCGCCTGAGCCTCGCTCAGCAGCTTTTGCGCCGCTGGCTTGACGGCAAAAACTGGCATTAGCAGCAAAGCCGATAAAACGATTACGCGCATCATAACCTCCCCCTTTACCGCAGCATACACGCCGGGCATGAGATGCTGGCGAAACGTACGGCGAGAGCGGTATACTACGCCCAGTATGCGGTTGAGAGCGTTCTTTTTTAGCAGATAGCGGGAGCTCCACCGGGCTTCCGCGGGGCGGCATGGAGCCGCCCCCAATTCTTGGGAGGCGAGATGTTAGACGACGCACTGGCGGAAATAAGGGCTGCTATTAGCCTGGAGGCGCTGCAGGAGATCAAGGTGCGCTACCTGGGCAAGAAGGGGCGGCTCACCCAGGCCTTCAAGGCGATGAAGGGGCTCGGCCCCGAGGAGCGCAGGGCGCGGGGGCAGGAGCTGAACCGCCTCAAGCAAACGATCGAGAAGGCGCTCGAAGAGCGCGAGGCCGAGATCAAGGCGGCCGAGCTGACGGCCCGGCTCGAACGCGAGCGTGAGGACGTCAGCCTGCCCGGGCTGGCGCTGCCTCCGGGCGGTTACCACGTTTCCACCCAGATTCTGGACGAGCTGGTGGAGATCTTCCGGCGCATGGGCTACCAGGCGCTGACCGGGCCCGAGGTGGAGGACGAGTTCCACAACTTCGACGCCCTCAACATCCCGCCCCACCACCCGGCGCGCGACATGTGGGACACCTTCTGGCTCGAAGACGGGCGCCTGCTGCGCACCCACACCTCACCGATGCAGGTGCGCTACATGGAGGCCCACACCCCGCCCTTTCAGATCGTCGTGCCCGGCAAGGTCTACCGTCACGAGGCCACCGACGCCACCCACGAGGCGATGTTCCACCAGCTCGAGGGGCTGGCCGTGGGCGAGGGCATCACCCTGGCCCATCTGAAGGGGGCGCTGCTCACGATGGCGCGGGCGCTCTACGGCGGGCAGGCCAGGGTGCGGCTGCAGCCCAGCTTTTTCCCTTTCGTCGAGCCGGGGGTCGAGTTCCTGGTCTGGTGGACTAACCCGCGCAGCGGCGAGGGCCGCTGGCTCGAGCTGGGAGGAGCCGGCATGGTCCACCCCGCGGTCTTCCAGGCGGCCGACGAGGCCCGCGAAAAGGCCGGCCTGCCGCGCGTCTACGAAAACGTGACCGGCTTCGCCTTCGGCCTGGGCGTCGAGCGCGTCGCCATGCTGCGCTACGGCATCCCCGACATCCGCTACTTCTACTCGAACCGGCTGGCCTTCCTGCGCCAGTTCCCCCGCCCCTAGGAGGTCTGTGATGAACGTACCCTATTCTTGGTTACGCGAGTTCCTGCCCGAGCTGCCCGAACCCGAGGCGCTGCGTGATGTGCTCGACAGCCTAGGGCTGGCGGTGGAGGAAGTGCGTCGCCTGCCCGCGCCGCCCAGAGGCGTCGTCTTCGGCCGCGTGCTGAAGGCCGAGCCGGTCCCCGAAACCGACCTGAAAATGCTGGAGGTCGACCTCGGCCGCGAGGTCGTCACCCTGGCGAGCGGCGCGCAGGGCGCCCGCGCCGGCATCGGCCTGGCGGTGGCCCGCCCCGGGGTGGTGCTGCCTGATGGAACCGAAATAAAAGAGCGCGAGATTCGCGGGGTGACGAGCGAGGGCATGGCCCTCAGCCCGGCCGAGATGGGCGTGGGCGAGTACGCCGGGGGGCTCTTGGAGCTG
This sequence comes from Thermaceae bacterium, assembly GCA_026987375.1. Taxonomy (GTDB): domain Bacteria; phylum Deinococcota; class Deinococci; order Deinococcales; family Marinithermaceae; genus Oceanithermus. The sequence continues at coordinate 35,989 of JALSMT010000086.1, forward strand.
CCGGCGGACGCGCTCGAGCCCGGCCGCGAGCTGGCCGAGGTCTGGCCGGCGGAGGTCGTCTTCGAGCTGGAGCTGACGCCCAACCGCGCCGACGCCTTCAGCGTGCTGGGCGTCGCCCGCGACCTGGCGGCCAAGCTGGGGCTCGAACTGGTCGAGCCATCCACCGAGGTCGAGGAAAGCCCCGTCGCCCGCTTCGTCACCGTCGAGGTGGCCGACCCCGAGGGCTGCGACCGCTACCTGGCCCGCTACGCCGGAGGGCTGACCGTAGGCCCCAGCCCGCTCGAGGCCCAGCGCCGCTTGCTGGCCGCGGGCCTCCGGCCCATCAACAACGTCGTCGACGCCACCAACTACACCCTCTGGGAGCTGGGTAACCCGCTGCACGCCTTCGACCTTGAAGAGGTCGCGGGAGGCATCGTGGTGCGCCGCGCCAAGGCCGGCGAGAAGATCGTCACCCTCGACGGCGAGGAGCGCCGGCTGACGCCGGACGACCTGGTGATCGCCCGCAAGGCGGCCGGCGGCAGCGAGCCGGTGGCCGTCGCCGGGGTGATGGGCGCGGCCAACTCCGAGGTGACCGAAACCACGCGCGAGGTGGTGCTGGAAGCGGCCCACTTCGACCCGGTGCGGGTGCGCCTGACCGCCCGCCGCCTGGGGCTTTCCACCGACGCCAGCTACCGCTTCGAGCGCGGGGTGGACCCGAACCTGCCCCCGCGGGCGGCGGCGCGCTTTTTGCACCTCTTGCAGCGCTGGACCGGCTGCACCGTGGGCGACGTGGTGGTGGACGTGGGCGGCGAGAAACCGCGCCGCGAGGTGCCCTTCCGCCCCAGCTACGCCAACCGGCTGCTCGGCACCGCCTTCGACGCGGAAAGCCAGCTGGCGGCGCTCGCGCGTCTGGGCTGCGAGATCGCGGGCGAAGGGGAGCCCTACACGGTGCGGCCGCCCACCTGGCGCGTCGATTTGAACATCGAGGAGGACCTGGTGGAAGAGGTGGGCCGCATCCTCGGCTACGAGCACGTGCCCACCGAGCCGCTGGCGCTGATCCCCGCCCCCGACAACCTGAACGCCGAGGAAGCCTACCGCCGCGAAGAAGGCCTGCGCCGGGCGCTGCGCGGCCTGGGTGGCTGGGAGGCGATCCACTACACTTGGCAGAGCCCCGCCTACCTGAGCCTCAGCCGCGCCCCCGAGCCGCGCCGCTTCCTCAAAAACCCCATGGACCAGAGCAAGAACGCCCTGCGCAGCGCGCTCTACCCGGGCCTGCTGCAAACCCTGGCGGCCAATGCCGGCGAGCGGCACCGCTTCTTCTTCGAGCTGGGCCGCGTCTTCCCGGACGGCGAGGAAACCCACCTGGCGGCGGTGCTGGGCGGACCGCTGCTCGAGGCCACCTGGCAGGCCGCCTACGGCGAGGGCTACCCGGCCGTCAAGGGGCTGCTCGAAGCGCTGGCCGCCCGCGCCGGAGCGAAGATCGAAGTGCGGCCCGAGCCCCACCAGCCCCTGCACCCGGGCGTGAGCGGCACGGTCTTCTGGAACGACGAACCGCGCGGCTTCGTCGGCCGCCTCCACCCCCAGGTGGAGGAAGCGCTGGAGCTGGGCCCGGTCCACCTCTTCGAGCTGGTGCTGCCCCTGCCCGAGGCCGAACGGGAGTTCCGCGACCTGCCCAAGTTTCCGCCGGCGCGGCGCGACCTGGCGGTGGTGGTGCCCGAGGACGTGCCCCACGTCGAAATTCTCGACCTCGTCCGCCGGTTCGGCGGTCCCTACCTGGAGGCGGCCAAACTCTTCGACGTCTACCGCGGCCGGCCGCTCGCCGAAGAGCAGAAGAGTCTGGCCTACCACCTGACCTTCCGCCACCCCGAGCGCACGCTCACCGACGCCGAGGTGGACGGGGAGATGAGCCGCATCGTGGCTGCGCTGTTAGAGGCGGGATACGAGATCCGCGATTGAAACCAGGGCCGGAGCAGCCCTCCCCTGGCCGAATCGTAATAATGATGGCCGCATTAGCTTGAACGCGGTAGCCGGCATTGCGGTCGAGCAAAGGGCTTATGCGGAGTCTGGCTCAGCGTATTTTGACGTCGAAAGTTACCCTGCCGCCAGCCGCTTCCCCCGCCGTCTGCGGGATCAAGACCCCCTGGTAAGCCAGCGACCAGGTAAAGCAGCAGTCGTTGATCTGTAGCTCCAGCCCCGCCCGGCTGACCCCGCCGTGCAGAATGTCGTAGCCCAAGGAAGGCTGCAGAGCCCAGCCGCCGGCGCAATCCGGCAAAGGGGGCCGGTAAGAAAACCACAGCTCGTTTCTCGTCTCGCCCTCGCTGGCGCTCCAACCGCGTCGCCATTCAAAGATTGCGGCGTTATCGTGATAATCGCCTGCCAGGCGCCAGGTGTCGGCGTCGGCTAACCAGGCCCCCGTGGGGTCGCTTTGGCGACGGCGCAGCCAAGAAAACGCCAGGCGTCCGCGGGGGTCTTTCGCGACCAAGTCCAGACGGTAGCTGCTGTCGTAGCGGTAAACCTCCCTGCTAGACGAGCTATAACGCGCGTCGCGCGCAAACGAAAGCCGCGCCCACCACTCGCGTCCTATCTTTAGGGAGGCGGCCTCGCGGGCGGAGCGCGCCTCGTAAGCGTAGCGCGGAGAATTGAAAGCCCAGTACTTCTGCAGTTTCAGTTCCGCCCATCCCCCCCAGGCTGCTTGCAGTCTGCCGCCGGCCCAGGCGTAAGGGGGCGCTTCCGGATACAAGGCGCCAACCCAGGGCGTTGAAAAACTCAAGGCAAAAGGTCCCCGCTCGAGCCTCGGCGCGCGAAGCTCGCCGCCAAGGCCGACGCTGGCGCCGCTTCTATAGCTCTCAGCGGCCAGACGGGCAAAGGGCTCGAGCGCCAGATACCCGCTCAACAGGCTGAACCGCGGCGCTATAACAAAAGACGCGGTGCTGTGCTGAGCGGAGCGAGACCAACCCAGCGAGAAGAAAAGCGGGTCTTGCCGCAAGCTAACGTCGGGCTCGAGCCAGTTGCGCCAAGCGCCATTTTCCCAGCGCCAGCGCGGCCTAAAACCAAAGTGTAACCTGCCTCCGTCAACCTCGCTGTCGAGCGCCAACCGCAAGGTAGTCGTCTTGCCGGTAGTCAACCCGCCCCCCAGGCCTTGCAGAAGAAACGTAAGGTGGTTGCGCCAGCGCCCAAAGGCTTCTCCCGCCAGCGGCAGCGGCAGATTCTCCACCCCCAAAGTCCAGCCAGCGGCGTAGCTAAAACGCAGAGGGAAGTTGATATTGAGCGGTTTATTTAACTCCAGCAATAGCTGATCGGGCCTGGAGGCGCTGATCCCGAAAAAACGCAGGTCGTTACGCCGCAACACGAGCCTGCCCTCGTCGAAGTAAAACTCGGCGCTCTCGGCCTTTACCGCCAGCGCCTCGCCGCACTTGCAAGGCGTCGCCCACAGGCCGCTGACGCGGAAGGCGTCGCCGAGCAATTCACCGCGCGCGGCTCTAAAGCGATATCGCGGAGTAACCGCTTCTAAGGCGGAAAGAACGACCTTCTCCCCCAGCAGCCGCGCCGTTTCGGCTCGTACGCGCGAGTCGCCGCGCCTGAAGAGGGGGCGCCGCAAAACTAACTCGTCACCCTCACTGCTGAGTAACGGCGCAGCCACCCGCCAGCCCGAAACAACCCCTTCTACCCGCTCGGCGCGCAGCTTTCCGCTGTCGCGCCGGTAGACAATGGTCTTAGCTTTGAGGCTGCCCCCCGGCGCGGCAATGCACGCTCCGCCTGAAAAGGTGAGGACGTCTCCCACCAGCTCAAACTCAGCGCCCGCCAGTACGACCGCGGGCTTCTCGACTCGCAAAACCACGTCGTAGCCGTCGCAGGCGCCCGCAAGAGCAAGGGCGCTTAACACAGTCAACGACAGCGCAAAAAAACGGCGCATCTTGCTAAGTCTACTTTTCTCGCGCGGCCTTCTCGGCAAATTGCATTAACCGCTCCTTTATTTGCGGCGGCGCCTTGCTGCTGGCGGAGGTTTTTTTGCCGTCTTTCGAAAAACGCACGAACAGCGGCTTTTCTGGGTTCTTGCCTCGCAGCGTTACGCCCAAGGATTCATCTTTGAACTGGTAAGGAGCCATCAATAAGGCCGTGCCATTCTTGTAATCGGCAATCAGCCAGGCGGCCTGCAGCTCTGGTTCGGCCGCGCGTACGTCTCCCGAGAGCACGGCCACCCCGTCCTTCAGAAAAAGCGTGCCGCTCTTAGCGCTGAGTTGCTTTATCTCCGCCGTATCCAGTGAGAGCCCGCCCTGCAAAGAAACCGAGTCCTCAGCGGGCAGGTAGCGCAGCGAGGCGGCTCTGAAACTAACCTTATCCGCCGTCGTCTTCGCCTCTTTGGCTAGAACGTACTCGTTTTCTTTGTACTCTATGTAATTTGCGTCTATGCTGAGGTCGTTTTCATTATCGTGAATGACGCCGCCCTGGGGCAAAGTGGTAACACCAGTGGCGAGGTCGAAAACCTGGTCGCCATAAGGCTCTATGGAGAGGGCGGCGAACTTGGCGCCGAGAAGGAGTAAAAGTGCCAGCAGCAACGCGCGTTTCATGCCTCAATACTAACCGCCGTTCTCGTGAACGGCATGAAGCAAAACTAAAGCCGGGATTACCCCGGCTTTAGCAGTCGCCATATCTCGCCGCTAAATCATTAAGGAAGCCACCGCCGTTTTCAACCACTGCATCAGCGGCGAAGGCCAGACGCCCAGGACGAATACCGCGGCGGCCAGGATAAACATCAGGCTGATCGCCGTGGCGGAAACCTCTACCGCCGGCTTCTCTCCCGGTTCTTCCAGGAAGAGAGCCGTCAGAATACGGAAATAGAAGAAGTAGCCGAAAATAACCATGATTACGGCGACGATCAGCGCCGCCCAGCTGCCCGCCTGCGCCAAGGCCGCAAAGACGTAGAGCTTGGCCAAAAAGCCCGCCAGCAAAGGCGCTCCCGCCAAGGAGAGGACGAAGACGGCGATGAGCACGCCCACCATTGGGTTACGCCGCCCCAGCCCTTTCCAGGCTTCGAGGTTGGAAGCGATACCGTGCGCCTCCAGCGCCTCCAGCGAGAAGAACATCCCCAGGCTGGTAACGATGTAAGCGGCCAGGTAGTAGGCCACGGCGACGTAGCCGGTCAGCGTTCCGCTGGCCAGACCCATACCCAAGAAGCCCATGTGGACTATGGTCGAGTAAGCCAGCAGCCTTTTTATGTCGCCCTGGCCCATGGCCCAGAAGCTGCCCAGAACGACCGAGACTGCGGCCAGCGCGGTGATCCAGCCCCGGACCATGCCCGCGGCGTCTCCAAAGGCCTGCGTTAGCATGACAGCCAACCCCAGCGCCACCGCCGTCTTAGGGGCTACGCTGAGGTAGCCGGCCATGAGCGGCAGGGCCCCCTGATAAGCGTCCGGAGCCCAAGCGTGGAAGGGAACCCAAGCCAGCTTGAAACCTATGCCCACCAGCATCAACGCCAAACCGCCTACGGCCAGCGCGCTGGGATGAGCGGAGAGGCCGGCGGCTATGCCGGCGTAGGCTATGCTGCCGGTCTCAGCGTAAAGGAGAGCCATACCGAAGAGTAAGAGCGCCGAGCCGACCGCGCCCAGCATCAGATATTTGGCCGCCGCCTCTGTCCCGAAACGGCGGTCGCGGTCGTAACCTACCAGGACGTAGGTAGAGTAGGCGGAAAGCTCGAGCCCCAAAAAGAACATCAACAGGTGCGCCGAGCCCACCAGCAGCACTCCGCCCAAGATTCCCCACATCATCAGCGCGTGCACCTCGCCCGAGCCGGCGGCAAAACCGTTCTCGCGTATGGCGGCGCCCGCCGCCGCCAAAAGTCCCACCAGGCTCAGCAAAACTATCGCCAAACCGGTAAGCGGGCCTTGCTGCACCGCGCCGTAAAGAACGCCGCTCTCGTGCATGGCGGCAAAACCGAGCAACAAGGTGACGCCGAAGATGGTGCCAGAAATACCGCCCAGCACCGTAGGGCGTTCATCGAAGTTGGGGGCCGCCAGGGCCAGCGCCAGACCGCCCAGCGCCAGAAGGATGATCACGGCGAGAGTCATTTGAGCACCTCCTGCACCAGGGTGAGTATCGGCTGTATACCCGCGTCTATCCAGGGCGTCAGCAGGGCCGGAACGAGGCCCAGCAGCACCGCCAGAAACACCAGCGGCGCAGCCGCGTAGACCTCGTAGGGTTCCAGGTCGGCCACCTCGGTTTCGGCTTTACCCAACAGCACCCGCTGAATGGTCCACAGCATGGCGCCCGCCAGGATGACTATTCCGAATACCGCCCACCAGACGTACGGCCGCGTCATCACGCCCAAGAAACCTCCCCAGAGACTCTGGAACTCGCCCAAGAAACCGGCAAGGCCGGGCAGGCCCAAGCCGCCGAGCAACGCCAACCACAGCACGCCGCCCAGTTTGGGCGCGGCCGGGTAAACGCCCTTCATGGCCGCTATCTCGCGGGTGTGGGTGCGCTCCGCCAAGAGGCCCACCATCAGGAACATCAGACCGGTAATGACGCCGTGGGCGACCATCTGATAGACGGCGCCGTGCAGCCCCACCGCGGTCATGGAGGCGATGCCTAAGAGCACGTAACCCATGTGATTGACCGAGGAGTTGGCTATCAAGCGCTTGAGGTCGCGCTGCGCCAGGGTGACGTAAGCGCCGTAAACTATCGAGACGAAGGCCACGATCGCCAGCAAGCCCGAGAAGTGCTTCAACTCGCCGGGAAAGAGCGCCAAGTTAAAGCGGATGAGGCCGTAGCCGCCCATCTTCAACAGCAAGCCCGCCAAAAATATCGAGCCCGCGGTGGGGGCCTGGGTGTGCGCGTGCGGCAGCCAGGTGTGCACGGGCACCGCCGGCAGCTTGATGAGAAAGGCGATGGCGAAACCCCAAAAGAGCCAGGCCGCCGCCGGCAAAGCCGCCAGATAACCGCTGGCGCTCAGCAGCTTCAGGTAGTCAAAACTGAGCTCGCCCAAAGCCGGTTGCGCCAAGTAGGCGGTCGCCAGCATCGCCGCCAGCATGAAGACCGAGCCCACCAGCGAGTAGATGAGGAACTTGACGGCGGCGTAGCGGCGCTCCTCGTAGCCCCATATGGCGATCATGAAGTACATCGGCACCAGCACCGCTTCGAAGAAGAGGAAGAAAACGATGAGGTCCAGAGCCGCGAAGAGGCCCACCAACGCCCCCTGCAAGAGCAGCATCAACGCGAAGAAGCCCTTGTCGGTCTTGCGCCAGCTGGCCAAGACGCTGACCGCGGTAAGCAGCGGGGTCAGGGCCACGAACGGCAGGCTCAGCCCGTCGAGGCCGACGTGGAAGCTCGAGCCTATCAGCCTGAGCCAGTCCAACCTGAACTGGCTGACGAAACCGCCGCTGCCCACGGGGTAGGCGAAGTAAACGCCCACACTGGCCAGCAAGGTAAAGAGGGCCACCCCCAGGGCTATGCGCTTGCCGGCTTCGGCCTTGGGGTCGGGCAACAGGCCCACCAGGGCGGCCGCGACGATGGGTAGGAAAATCAGTAGCAACGTCACCGTATACCTCCCAGGTAGAGGGCCAGTACGCCCAGCAGCATGTAGAAAGCGTAGACGGCGAAACGACCGCTCTGCAGATAGCGCAGGAAGGAAGAGGCCACCAGCGCCAGCCAACCGCTCAGGTCTACCAAGCCGTCGATAACCCAGCGGTCAAAGAACGCCAGGACGTAAGTGGGCGACTGCCCCAGCGCCGCGACTACCTTGTAGTAGAACTCGTCGATGTACAAGCGGCGCTGCAAAGCCCTGGTGAGCCAGAGGGGGGCGCGCTGTTTGAGGGGGTCGCCGGCGGCGTACCAGTACCAGGCCAGTCCGATGCCGGAAAGGGCGACCAGCGTGCCGATAACGTACCCGCTCAGCAGCTTGCCCACCGGCAGTATCTCGGGCGCGTCGCCCCAGTAGAGCAGTTTTAGCAGGCCGTAGTCGGCCCAAGGGCTGCCCCAAAGGCCTACCACGATGCTAAGAATGGCCAAACTAACGAGCGCCGTCACCATCTCAAAGCCAGATTCGTGCGGATGGTGCCCTTGCGGAGGCTCGGGGTCGGGCGGCGCGTCCGCGGGGCCCAGGTTGAGCCAGGGCGCCCCCTTGGTCCAGGCGGCGGCCTTCCAGGGCGAGGGCATGGCCGGCTTGTGGAAGGCGATGACTATCAAGCGGGTGGTGTAGAAGGCGGTGAAGAAAGCCGCGGTCAGGCCCATCAGCCAGAGTATGGGGGCGTGCTCCTCGGCGGCGTGCAACACCAGGTCCTTAGACCAAAAGCCCGCGAAGGGAGGAATGCCCATCAGCGCCAGCGAACCGACCAGGAAGGTCAGGTAGGTCCAGGGCATGTACTTTTTGAGGCGGTTCATCTCGAAGATGTCCTGCGTCTTGGCGCCGTGAATCATCGAACCCGAACCCAAAAAGAGCAGCGCCTTGAAGAAGGCGTGCGCCACCAGGTGGAACATCGCCGCGGCCCAACCAAAGACGCCCAGGCCCAAAAACATGTAGCCCAGCTGGCTGACCGTAGACCAGGCCAGGATCTTCTTGACGTCGGCGAAGGCGGGCGCGATTACGGCCGCGAAAAGTGCGGTAATAGCGCCCACCCAGGCCACCACCATCAGGGCGTGGCCGTGAATCAGCAACGGGTAGAAGCGGGCCGTCAGGTAAACGCCGGCGGAAACCATAGTAGCCGCGTGAATCATGGCGCTCACCGGCGTGGGGCCCTCCATGGCGTCGAGAAGCCAGACGTGCAGCGGGAACTGCGCGCTCTTGCCCACCGAGGCGACGAAGACCAGCAGGCCGATGACGGCCGCTGTGCCGGCGGGAATCAGCGCCAGGGTATGCTCGCTCGCCAGATCGGCCAGGTCGAAGTTGCCGATCAGCAGGTAGAGCCAGAAAAGGCCGATCATAAAGCCCAGGTCGGCCAGTTTTGTGGTGATGAAAGCCTTCTTCTGCGCCTGCTGCGCGGTCTTCTTCTTATAGAGGAAGCCGATGAGCAGGTAACTCATCAACCCCATGACCTCCCAGGCCAGCAGCGAGTGGAAAAAGTTGCCCGCCAGCACGAAAGCCAGCATGGCGGCGCTGAAAAGCTGCAGGAAGGCGAAAAAGGTGTGGTAACGCTCCTCTCCCCACATGTAACCGATAGAAAACATGTGGATGAACAAAGAGGCCAGCGCCACCATCGCGGTAACGATAGCCGCCAGGGCGTCTACGTAGATGACCAGTGGTATGCCAGCCTGACCCTTGATGGCCAGCCAGTTCCACTCGAGCCTAAAGGGGAAATCGGGCGAGCCGGGAGCCAAGAGGGCGCTCTCGGACTGCCCGCTAAAAATAGCCGCCAGGTCCCAGTGCGGCGCGGCCAGGGCCACGTCCCGCAGCAGGCCCAAAGCCAGTACGGCGCTGACGGCCATCACCCCAGTCGCCAGCCAGCCCGCCAGCCTGCCGGGCAGCGAGCGGCCAAAAAGGATCAAGACCGCAAAACCCAGCGCGGGCAGCAGCGGAATCCAGTAGCTTAGTTCAACGTAGCTCACATCTGCCTCCTCATCCGCGCATCTCGCTGATGGCGTCGCTCTCTACGACGCCGTGGCTGCGGTAAACGTTCAATAGTATCGCGAAGCCGATAGACAGCTCCGCGGCCGCCACGACGATGATGAACAGGGCGAATATCTGTCCGGCGAAGAGGTGCGGATCGCGATAAGCGGCGACGCTGACGAAGGCCAGAGCCGCGGCGTTCAAGAGAATCTCCACCGACATCAAGACCGCTATGAGGTTGCGCCTCGTCAAGACGCCGTAGAGACCTATCGCCATCAGCAAGCCGGAAAGCAATAAGAAGTGACCGAGGGTAACCATTAGCCAGCCCTCCTTCTCGCCAGCACGATAGCCCCGACCATCGCCAGCAGCAGGAGCACCGACGCCACCTCGAAGGGCAGCAGCGCCGCTCTCAGCAAACCCTCGCCCAAAACCGCGGGGCTGGCGCTCGCTACGCTGCTGTCGCCATGGTCTACGGCGACGCGGAAAAAGACCAGCGCCGCGGCTGCCGCCAGCGCGCCCAGGGCGATCTGCCAGCTTTTGGGCGCGGGGCTGTTGCGCGACTGGGTCATCATGATGATGAAGAGCGTCATTATCGGAATCGCCGAGGCGTTTACCATAAACTGAATCGCCGCCAGCGCCGGCGATCCCAGCAAGACGTAAAGACCGGCGATGAGGAAGAACGTCACCGCCAGGCTCAGCGCCGCGCGCACCATGTTAGCGGTGGTGACCGCCAGCAGCGCGAACAAGAGGATGAAAGCGGCCAGGGCGTAAAAAGCGGTTAGGCTCATGATTCTTCCTCCTCGGCGGCGGGTTTTAGCAGCTCGGCCAAGCCGCCGGGCTGCATCTCCGGCGGAGCCTTTTCAATGCGGCCGTCCTCGGTGCGAATCTCCACGCCCAGCTTGGGGCTGTACCACTTCTTGGAGCGCCGCGCCTGCTCGTGCAAGAAGTCGATATCGGCCTTGAGGGTGTGCAGGTCATAGGTGGAAAGCTCGAAGTCTTGAATGGTGACTATCGAGCTGACCGGACAGGCCTCGACGCAGGCCGAACAGTACATGCAGTTGACTAGGTCAATGTCGAAGCGGTCTATCAGGAAGCCCTTTCCCTCGGGGTTGCGGTGCCGCTCAATGCTTATCACCTGCGAGGGACAGGCCCGCTCGCACTGCAAGCAAACGATGCAGCGCTCGGTGCCGTCCTCGTTTTCCACCAGCGCCAGCGACTGTACCGAAACCGGCGGCAGGTCTAGCTCCACGTAGGGGTAGAACTCCGTCGGCGCTTCTTCGTAGACGCGCTTGTGAACCGTGGCCATCCCGGTACCGATGGCCTTAACGGCTTGCCAGACTTCGTTTAGCAGGCTCATCTTACCTCCAGATCAGGCGCATATAGGCCGCCAGTACCAGTCCTAAGAGGGCCAAAGGTATCATCGCCTTCCAGGCGAACTCCATTAGTTGGTCGTCGCGGTAGCGCGGCAGGGTGGCGCGGATCCACAAAAATATCCAGACCCAGACCGCGGTCTTGACGGAAAAGTAGAGGCTCTGCAGCGCTCCGGCCGCCAGGGTGCCCGGCTCCAGCCCAAAGAGCGGTCCGTGCCAGCCGCCGAAGAAAAAGACCACTATCAGCGCCGGCAGTAAAAAGAGCTCGACGAACTCTGCCAGGAAGAAGAATGCGAAACTCATACCCGAATACTCGACGTTATAACCGGCGATCAGCTCGGACTCGGCCTCGGGAAAGTCGAAGGGAATGTGCTTCAGTTCGGCCAGGCTGGAGATGACGTAGAGAACGAAGGGAATGAAGAGGGGTATGACGTTCCAGACGCCGAGCTGAGCGTCTACTATCTTGCCGAGCGACATCGAACCGCTCCAGACCGCGACGCTCAAGAAGACCAGCGCCAGCGGCACCTCGTAACTGACCATCTGCGCGCCAGCGCGCAAAGCGCCGATCAGCGCCCACTTATTACCGGACGAAGCCCCGCCCAGGAGCACGCCGTAAGCGCTGAGGGTGGAGACGGCGATCAGGTATATCAGCCCGACGTTGCTGTCGGCCAGAGTCCAACCGCTGGCGAAGGGAACGACGGCGAAGATGGCGAAAGATGATACGAAGGTGACGGCCGGGGCCAGCCGGAATGTCAGCCAGTCGGCGGCCGCGGGAACGAAGTCTTCTTTGCCGAGAAGTTTTAGGGCGTCAAAGACGGTCTGGATGCCGCCCGCCGGCCCGTAGTGCATGGGCCCGTAGCGCTCCTGCACCTTGCCCAGGTATTTGCGCAACGCCAGGATCAGCATCAGCGCGATTACCGCCGAGAGCAAGAAGAGCATGACCACCTGCAACGCCCTCATGACCACGTAGCCCCAACCGCCGTCCCAGCCCAGCCAGTCGAAGAGAGCCGGCACGCCGGCGTAGGTGGCGATGACGAAGAGCCAGAAAGCCACCACGTAAAGGGAGTAGACGAACCTCTCCAGCCAGGGCCTGCTGCGGCCCGGGTCGTAGCCGATGAGCTTAATCTTGAAACGTCTGTCTTCAGGGATCGGAATGAGACTCACGGTTCACCTCCTAGCGGTCTATCTCCCCGAAGACGGGGTCGAGGGACGAAAGAATAGCGATGGCGTCGGAAAACTTGGCGCCGATGAAGAGGTCGGGGATGACCTGCAGGTTGCTAAAGGCGGCGCCGCGGTGCTTGATGCGGTAGGGCTTGTCGCCGCCGTCGCCCACCACGTATACCCCCAGCTCGCCGCGGCTGTTCTCCACGGCGCGGTAACGCTCACCGCTTATCTTCAGGCGCGCCGGCGCCCGGCCCTTGAACGGGCCCGTCTTGGGCGTCTTTTCCAGGAGTTGCCGCAAAATCTTGACTGACTGATAGATTTCCTGAAAACGTACCCAGAAACGCGCGTAGGTGTCGCCGGCGTCTGAGGTAGGAATCTCAAACTCGACCTCTGGATAGGCGTCATAGGGGAAAGCCTTGCGCACGTCGTAGGCCACGCCGCTGGCCCTGAGCACCGGCCCGCTGACGCCGCGGGCGACGGCGCGCTCCTTGCTGAGAACGCCCACGCCCACGGTTCGCGCGTGCACGATGGGGTTTTCCAGCACCAAGTGCTCGTAATCGGGCATGCGCTTTTCCAGGTGATCCAGAAACTCGGCGACGTCTTTGAAGAAGTGCGGGTGCAGGTCGCGACGCACGCCCCCGAAGGTGTAGTAGTTGGGCAGCATCCGCGCGCCGGCCGTCCTCTCGACTATTCCCAGGATTATCTCGCGATCCCAGAAGGTGTAGAGGAAGGGGGTAATGGCGCCCAGGTCGAGCATGGCCGTTCCCATCCATACCAAGTGGCTGGCGATGCGGAAGAGCTCGAAGAACATCGTGCGAATCATCTTGGCCCGTTCAGGAACTTCTATTCCCGCCAGGTCCTCGACGGCCAGCACCACCGGCAACTCGTTCTGAGTGCCGGAGACGTAATCCATGCGGTCGGTAAAAGGAACGACCTGGAAGTAGGTGCGGCTTTCTTCGATCTTTTCGTGATTGCGGTGCAAGTAGCCGATGTGCGGCACCGCGCGTGTTATCCGCTCACCCTCCAGGCCGATGACGACCCGTAAAACGCCGTGCGTCGCCGGGTGCTGCGGACCCATGTTGACTATCATCTCGTCGCTGCGGCCCAGAACAGGCTCGAGCCCGATGGTAGAACTCACTCGCCCTCACCTCCTTCTGGCGCGGCGTCCTCTTGCGACGGCGCCGGCTCCTGCCAAGGAGCCGGGTCCGGCCAGTCAGCCGGACGCCAATCAGGAATCAGGTACCCGCCGGTGTCGTAGCGCTTCTGCAGAGGGTGCAAATCCCACTCCTCCTCTAGCAGCAAGCGGCGCAGGTCCGGATGACCCCTAAAACTTATGCCCATCAGGTCGTAGGCTTCGCGCTCGTGCCACTCCACTCCGGGCCACAGGTCGGTAACCGAATCAACGGCGGCGACGTCGTAACTCACGTCGGTGCGCACCTCTACCTTGGCCAGGTCGCTCATCCGCGTTAGCTGCAAGACCACCCGCAGACCGTAGCCCATATCCAGCGAGCTAATCGCACGCGGGTAGTCGAAACCGTCTTTCTTGAGCTGCTCGCACAGCGCGCGGTAATCGTCGGGATGAACGGTATAGACATCCTCGTCAAAGAGGCGTTCTCTCTTGATACGCAGGTCCATATCGTCCCCCTACAAGACCGGAATACGCCCGTCCTCGCCCGGCTCGGCAAAGACGTCGTAGTCGGTGGCGATTTCCTGAGGTCTCTTGTAACGCAGCTCGCGGTCGGATATCTTGTCGCGCAGTAATAAGAGCGCCTGCAACAGCGCCTCGGGTCTGGGCGGACAACCGGGAATATAAACGTCCACGGGCACTATCTTGTCAACACCCTCGACGACCGAGTAACCGTGGCGAAAGGGCCCGCCCTGGTTGGCGCAGGCGCCCATGGATATCACCCACTTGGGCTCGGCCATCTGGTCGTAGAGCCGCCGCAGGCGCTTGGCCAGCTTTTTATTGACCGTACCCGAAACTATCATCACGTCCGCCTGGCGGGGCGTATTGCGGAAGAACATGCCAAAACGGTCCGCGTCAACCTTGGGGTCCCAGGTAGCCATCATCTCGATGGCGCAGCAGGCGATGCCAAAAGTAAGCGGCCACATGCTGCGGCTGCGCGCCAGGTTTATCAGGTCGTCGAGAGTTCCTAAAATGATGTCGCGCGGCCTTTCGTCCGAGCCTAATAAACCCATTTGAGCACCCCCCTGCGCCAGGCGTAGACCAGCCCCAGCGCCAGAATGACGATGAATATCGTCGCCTCGAAAAAGCCTAGCCAGCCCAGCTTGTCGTAAGCCACCGCCCACGGGAACAGGAGAGCCGCCTCAACGTCGAAGAGGAGAAAGAGTAGCGCAAAGATATAGTAGTTGACGTTGAAGCGAACGTTCGTGTCGCCAATTGGAATTTCACCTGACTCATAGGCGTCTAGCTTGCCCTCGGGCTTGGGCCGGACTCCGACCAACAGACGGGCGATTCCAATCGTCATATAGACGATAGCGAGACCGACCAGGAAGAAGACGATGACCGTCGTTCCCGCTTGCAGCTCCGTCGCATAGTCCACGGCTTGCCCCCTTTCCGCTCCGTAAATGGAGCACACTTCGCTATTCTTACACTTCTCAGGCTCTCAGGTACAGGGACGGTTTTACCGGTCGCGCGGCCGCAATCTCCGCCTTCATTCCGGATAAATGGAAGACGTTAAGGAGAAATAGGCCAAAGGGGGGTTTTCTCTCATCGGCGCTGGCTATAATCGCCTGAAGATGCGTACCCTTTTAGTCGCCATAGCCATAATCAGCGCGCTCGCCTGGGCCAGCCCCGGCTGGATACGCTGGGCCGACCACGATGATGAGGGCTATAGCCGCTTCGTAATCGAGCTGCCCTTGGGCACTTCTTACAAAACCAGCTCGTCTACCGCAGTCTTGCGGGTCGATACCGGCCTCGAAAATCAGCGGCAAGAAACCTTTAAGCCCGACAACAAAGCGGTAGAACGGATAGAAGTAACTCCCGCAAGCGGCGGGACGCGCATAAACTTCTACCTGCAACCCGGCGCCTCTCTCAAGAAGACCTTTGTGCTCGAGGGTCCGGCGGGCAGGTTCCGCCTGGTAGTAGACTTCCTCAACCCCAAAGACGACGGCTCCAAAGCCCAACCCAGCAAGCCCAAACCGCAGATACCGGTGGTAGTGTTGGACCCGGGTCACGGCGGCCCCGACCCCGGCACGGTCGGCTTCGTAGTAGAAAAGCAGGTAACCCTAGACCTGGCCCGCAGGGTAGAGGCGTTGCTGCAAAACGCCGGCATTAAGGTGTTCCTAACCCGCGACGGCGACTACGACCTAGCCCCTAAGAACGTCAGCGACCTGATGCAGCGCAAACGCATAGACCTGGCCAAACGGGCGCGCATGACCAACGGCAACCGCAACCTTTTCGTCTCAATTCACGTCAACTCGGCCGAGCGCCCCGCGCGCGGCGTCGAGGTCTATTACCTGGGCAAGACCCTCGACAGCCGCGTTCTCTCGCTGGCGATAGCCGAAAACGGCGGCGGCGACCTGGGTGTGCAGCTCACCAAAGAAACCACCTCCACCGCGGAGCAGGCGCTGGCCGACCTGATAGCCCAAGGCAACCTGCAGTTTTCGCGACATCTGGCGCAGGTAATACTCAAAGACGTCACCGGCAAAACCGGCGCGCTCAGCCGCGGCGTACATTCGGCGCCTTTTTACGTCCTCCGCTACGCCCGCATCCCCGCGGTTTTGGTCGAGGTAGGCTTCGCCAATCACCCCGTAGAAGGAAAGCAGCTGGCCCGCAGCGACTACCGCCAGCGGCTGGCCGAAGGCATAGCCGCGGGGATACTCGAGGTGCTGGGTAACGGCGCTTTTGCAACCGCTGGAAAACAGCGCTAAAGAGGTAGCATAAAAGCATGGACTACGAGCTCGCCAAGTACATAGACCACACCCTCCTAAAGCCCACGGCGACACCGGCAGATATAGAAAAACTGTGCCGCGAAGCCAACGACAACTACTTTTACGCCGTCTGCGTCAATCCCGCCTTCGTTCCGCTGGCCAAGAAGGCGCTAGGGGCCAGCGGCGTCAGGCTGGCGGCGGTGATCGGCTTTCCCTTGGGGGCCAACAGCAGCGATATCAAGGCCGCCGAGGCCGCCCTGGCCTACAGCCAAGGCGCCGACGAATTGGACATGGTAATGGCCATTGGGCTGGCCCTGGCCGGCGACTGGCAAGCAGTGGAAGCAGACGTGCGCGCGGTGCGCAACGCCGCGCCCAAGGCGGTTCTCAAAGTAATACTGGAAACCGGATTCCTGAGCGAAGACCAGATTAAAAGAGCCGCCGAGGCCGCCCTGGCGGGGGGCGCCGATATTCTCAAGACCTCCACCGGCTTCGGACCCCGCGGGGCCAGCGTGGCGGACGTGCGCCTCCTCAGCGAGGTAGCCGCGGGGCGCGCCGGCGTCAAAGCGGCGGGGGGAATACGCAACCGCGCCGACGCCTGGAAGATGATAAAAGCCGGGGCTACGCGCCTAGGCACCTCCAGCGGCGTGGCCCTCGTCAACGATGGGGAGGCCGAAGGTTACTAGCAACAAAGCAAAACCGCGCTGGCTGGGGTACGCCCTGCTGCTGGCGCTGGCTTTACTGGCGCTGTGGCAGCAACGGAGCGGTTATACCAACCCCTCCCCCGCCGGCACGGCCAACCTGCGGGTCTACTTCATGCCGGAGGACGAAGACAAGGCTCTATCCGCCCTCAACGACTCTTTGGGCGGCGCGCGCCGCACGCTCGACCTGGCGCTCTTGGAGCTGAACGACACCCGCCTGGGGAGCTTGCTGGTAAGCGTCGCCGCGCGCGGCGTGCGCGTCAGAATCTTCAGCGAGCGCGAGCACCGCACGGAAACTCTGCAAACGCTGTTGGCCGCCCGGCAGGGCCAGCAAAGGGGCAGGCCGCGCGTCTCCGGCGCAGAGGCCAGAGCGGCCGCCAGCCCCAGCGGCGCGCACTGCGAGCGAATCGCCAAAATTAACGTCTGCTACGACGACCGCCCCGGTCTTATGCACGACAAGTTTGCAGTAGTAGACGATAGCGCAGCCTGGAGCGGCAGCACCAACTGGAGCTATAACGGCCTCCACAAAAACGACAACGACCTACTTCTGCTTAGCGGCCAGCCCGCCGCCAAGGTCTATCACGACGCTTTTACCGCTCTGTGGGAGCGCAAAGGGAGCAGCCCCTCGCCTAAAACCCTCGACCTGGGCGGCGGTAAGGCGGAAGTCTACTTCGCCCCCTCGTTTGGCCGGCAGGCCGAGGCCAGGATCGTTAAGGAACTGCAAGGAGCCCAGAAGGAGATCTTGATGGCGGCCTTCGTGCTCACCAACCCGCGCATCATCAGCGCCCTCAACGCCGCCGCGCGCCGCGGCGTTACGGTGCGCGTCCTGCTCGAGCGCCGCAACCTGCCCGACTCGCGTGAAGAAGACTTGGACAAGCAGGTACAAACGCGCCTGGACGCCAACCCCTACACCATGCACCTCAAGACCATAGTCATCGACGACCGCAGCGTAATTACCGGCTCGTTCAACTTTACCCGTTCGGCGGTCAGTCGCAACGACGAGAACCTGCTCGTTCTCACCTACCCCAAGCTGGCGCGGCGTTACAAAGAAAAGGTATGGGAGCTATGGCAAGCGGCAAGCCGACGTTAGTCCTGGCCTCCGCCAGTCCCAGGCGGCGTGAGCTGCTGGATAGACTGGGATTGCCTTTCGTGGTGCGCCCTACGTACACCGACGAGGAGTTGCAACGAGGTGAACCACCCGCCGAAAGCGCCCGTCGCCTGGCCCTGCTCAAGGCCCGCGCCGCGGCGCGCGGCGACGGCGAATGGATTATCGCCGCCGACACCCTGGTAGAACTCAACGGCAAAATACTAGCCAAGCCAAAGGACGCTCGCGAAAACGAACTCTTTTTGCGGGCCCTTTCGGGAAAAACCCACAACGTCCACACCGGTTTAGCCGTCGTCTCACCGCAGCGCAGCCGCTCGCTGGTCAGCACTGCGCAAGTAAGTTTCCGCGACCTGGCAGACTGGGAGATAGCGGCTTACGCCGCCAGCGGCGAGGGTTTGGACAAAGCCGGCGGCTACGGCATTCAGGAAAAGGGGATGATGCTGGTTTACGGCGTCAACGGAGATTTTTATACGGTCATGGGCCTGCCGGTGGCCATGCTGTGGCAAACCCTGGCCGCCATGGGCTACCCGCTAGCGGAGGCTTGGAATGCTTAGGCTGGCCTTTATCGGCTACGTAATCCTGGCTCTGGCGCTCTCCTCTCTGACCAGCCGCGTCGCCCCTCGGCTGCCCGCCGAGGTTTCGGCGCGAATCGCTCCTCTTTTCGCCATCGGCAAGCGCGCGGCCGTCAACGTGCGCGCGGCGCTGCACACCTTCAGCGACCGCCGCGACCTGCGCCGCGAAAACCAGATGCTCAACGAAGAACTCGCTTGGCTCAAGGAAAAGAACCTGGCGCAAAAGGTAGAGCTCGAGCGGCTGCGCCGCGCCCTGGCGGTGCGCGAGACGCAGGCTCCCGGAGTGGTCGCGATTGCGCCGGTAATCAGTGAAGACGCCTCCGGCCTCTACCGCCGCCTGGTAATAGGCCTGGGTAAAAATGACGGCCTCTCGGCGGGAATGCCGGTTACCAGCCCCGACGGCCTGGTGGGGGTGATCATCGAGGCCGGCGCCCATCGCTCGGTCGTGCGCACCGTGGTAGACCCGCAGTCGCGTGTTGGCGTACACCCCGCAAACAGCCCCGGCCGCGGCATCGCCTACGGCGAGCCGCCGGCCGCCCTCAGGGTAGAGCTGCCCGTCGAGGTAGACGTTGCGGTTGGCGACATCCTGGTTACCGGCAGCTTGCAGGGAGTCTTCCCCGAAGGTATCCCGCTGGCCCGCGTCAGCAAGATTCTGCCGCGCCCCGCGGGAGCCCTGAGGAAAGAGGTCCGCGCCGTACCGCTGGTAAAATTCGGGTTGCTGGAAGAAGTGGTGGTGTTGAGCAAGCTATGAAAGCTATTCTGCTAACCTTCTTCACCATCATCCTGCAAACCCTCATATCGGGTCTGCTGCCCGACCGTCTCAGCCCGCCCGACCTGTGGTTCCTGCTTGTCCTGGCGCTGGCCAGCAGACAAAACCCCTACCTGGGCCTCGCCAGCGCCTTCGCCCTGGGTTTGTTGCAAGACCTCAGCTCGGCGGGGTACTTGGGGTTTCACGCCCTGGGGCTGGTGAGCGCCGCCTACGCCTTCTACGGTCTGCGCCGCTGGCTGCGTTGGGAAGAGCCCCCCGCCAAGGCGGTCATCCTCTTTCTGGCTTTCCTGGCCAAGTGGGGCGGCTACTTACTGCTGGTCTACTGGCTGCGCTACGCTACGCTGCCTCCCAGCACCTGGCTATCGGTTTTCTTGCCGGAAATGCTGCTGACGCTGGCCCTGGCGCCCCTCTTCCTGCCGCTGGCCGACGCTCTCTTGGGAGCCGGGGAGTAGTCCAGTGCCGAGCCGAGTACGCCTGCTGCTGGGCTTCATTTACCTGGTAATGCTGCTGCTGATAGGGCGGCTTGTGCAGCTGCAGGTCTTGCAGCACGGCAAGTACGCCACCCTGGCGGAAGGCAACCACCAGCGCACCGAAACCATACCTGCGCTGCGGGGTCGCATCTTCGACCGCAACGGCACGCCCATCGCCGCCAACCGTATAGCCGTGGATCTGCGCTACAGCGGCGGCCCCATACGCTTCAAGAAGCGTATCCTAGGCGTCATCGGCCTGGACGAGCTGCCCCAGGTCAAAGACAAAGACGTAGTGCTGGCCGCCAACCTGCCAGACGAGTGGGTGCCGACGCTGGCCGAGCTAAGCGCCGGCCAACAGAACCTCAAGCTGGTGGAGCGCGTGGAGCGTTATTACCCTAACCCAATATCGGGGCCGGTCATCGGATACGTGCAAGAACCCAGCGCCAAAGACCTGCGCAACGGCTACGAGCGCGGCGACTTGGTAGGCCGCTCCGGGCTGGAGGCGGCGCTAGAAGACACCTTGCGCGGCCGCCGCGGCCTCAAACTGGTGGAGGTCAACGTTCACGGCGAGGTGATCCGCGAGCAGACGCTGGCCGCCCCCAAGCCGGGCAAGGACGTCTACCTGACAATAGACCTCAACCTGCAGCGCGCCGCCGAAAAAGCGCTGCAGGAATCGCTGGCCGACATCAACGCCTGGCGAGACAAACTAAAACTGCCCCACGAAAGAGTAGCGAGAGGAGCCATCGTAGCCCTAGACCCTACAAACGGCGAGGTTCTGGCGATGGCTACCGCGCCCGCGTACGACCCCAACCTCTTCACCCGCCGCCCCTCGCCCAGTAAAGAGATAAAGGCCCTGCAAAGCGACCCCGCCCACCCGCTGCTCAACCGCGCGGTCCAGGCCTACACTCCCGGTTCCACCTTCAAAGCGGTTACCGCCAGCGCTCTATTGGAAAAACGCTTGGTAACACCCAGCACCGTCTACCGCTGCCTGCCGTACATCCGCTTCGGCAAGCAGATCAGGCGTAACTGGTCCTGGCGCGACATGGGTCCAATGACGGTCAAGGAGGCGCTGGCCTATAGTTGCAACACCTGGTTCTACCAGGCGGTAATAAACTCGGGCCCGGAAAAGACGGTAGACGTGATCGCCGACCGCGCCAGAGAGTTTGGCCTCGGCGGCTACAGCGGTATCGAGCTCGCCGAAAAACCGGGCCTGATTCCAGATCGTGAGTGGAAGAAAAAGCGATTCAAAGAGCCCTGGTACCCCGGCGAAACCCTTTCCGTGGCCATCGGCCAGGGAGCGGTTTTAGCTACGCCGCTGCAAATAGCCCGCATGCTGGGCGCCATCGCCACGGCGGGCAAGCTCAGCCAGGTTCACTTGACGCGCAAAATAGCCGGCGGGCTGCAAAAGCTCCCCGCCAAGCAGGTCCCTGGCCGTTTCTGGCGCACTTTGCAAGAGGGCTTGCGATTGACCGTAACCGAGGGCACGTCTTCCTTCCGCCTCAAAGACTTTTCCGTACCCACCGCCGGCAAGACCGGCACCGCCGAAACCCCCGGTAAAAAAGCCGGCTACGAACACGCTTGGTACGTCGGTTACGGCCCCTATCCGCTGACAGATAAAAGATACAAGCCGCTAGTAGTGGCGGCCTTTTTCGAAAACGCCGGCGAGGGCAGCCGCGTTGCCCTGCCGGCGGCCAAGAAGGTAATGCAGGCCTACTGGCGAATAGGACCAAAGGCGCCCGCGACCCCGCGCAAAACCCCGTAACGTGGCATACTGAGCAGCATGCGTTTGCGAGCAACCCTAGGAGCGCTGGCGCTCCGTCTCGATGGCGACGAAACGGCGAAGCAGATAGAAACGGCCCTGCAAGAATCTCCGGACATGCCGTTAGAAGTGGAGATAAACGGCCAGGTAAGCGGCGAAGTCGTTTCTTCTCTATTGCAAACGGCGCAGAACCTGGGAAGGCGGCTCGTCTTCCGCCCGCCGCGCAAAGAGAAGGTGGTGCTCTACACAGAGGTGGTGGCCCACAATCTGCGCAGCGGCCAGCGGGTGCAGTCGGCAGGCACCGTCGTTGTGCTGGGCGACGTGAACCCAGGAGCCGAAGTCATTGCCGGCGGCGATGTCATAGTCGTCGGCAAGCTGCGTGGTCTGGCCCACGCCGGGGCCGAGGGCAACGAGAAAGCCGCCATCTGGGCCCTGCAGCTTGCGGCCAAGCAACTACGTATCGCTTCCCACGTCGCCATCGCCCCGGAAGAGCCGCCCAGCAGCATCTCCCCCGAGCGGGCTCGCGTCAAGGACGGTCAGATAATAATAGAGCCTTGGGGCAGGTAGCACCGCTTCACAACTAGACCGCGATTGCGTAAAAAGAAGCCGCCCCAGGGCGGCTTGCGGAAGAAAAGGTTATTTATTTTTTACGGCGGGGGCGATACTTGCCGAATGTGCCCTTGGCGATCTTGCCCTTGCGGGTCTTGCGATCTCCTCTGCCCATAACTCGCCTCCTAAGCCTTTAGGCTGCCCAGAATCTGGTGCAGTTTCTTCATCAAACGCGACTTTTTACGCGCCGCGGTCCTCTCGTGCAAAGTCGAGCCCTTGGCGGCCTTGTCTATCAGGCTCTCGGCCACGCGCA
Source organism: Thermaceae bacterium (assembly GCA_026987375.1). Lineage (GTDB taxonomy): Bacteria > Deinococcota > Deinococci > Deinococcales > Marinithermaceae > Oceanithermus. The sequence goes on from JALSMT010000086.1 coordinate 58,169, forward strand.
GGTAGTTGAGCGCGCGCTCTTTATTGCCGGCCTCTGCGGCCTCTATCGCTTTCTTGCTGAAGGTTTTGATCATCGACTTACGCGCCTTGTTCCGCGCGCGCCGCTTTAGCGACTGGCGGTGGCGTTTCATCGCCGACGGGGTACGTGCGCTGCTATTAGCCATATTCCTCCTCATACGCCCCTTTGGGGCAAGCCACCCGCAAGTCTACCACAGCGGGCGCGCTCCTGCCAAGACGTGTAATCGGTCAACACAAATGTTAACGACCGAGACCCACCAGGGGACCGGCTCCTCTCGCATCATAGCCAGGAAGTCTAAGGGGGCCAGGCCGTCTAGGGCACGGTAGGGTCTTTGTCGGTTGTAATAGTCGAGGTATTTGGTCGAGCTCGGTTCGAGTGCTGGCTAAGGTGGGTAGGGAGGCGAGTAAAGAAATCGTCGCCTAGGGTCTGTTGCGTCTGCTCGGTGCGGCGCTTTCTTTTGAGCTCCTGGGAAATGCGATCGGCCAGCACAAAACTAAGCCGTCCTCCGTCTCAGCAATATCCTGGATTGCAGACTCCAGCAAGTCGCAAGCCCGCTAATATATCTAGCCTGTAGCAGGTCGAAAGCAAGGAGCGGCGTCAGGCGAGAACGACAGGACGTCTTTTTGACGCCAGGTCAAGTGATCCTACGCCGCCGAAACGCTTTCCCCTCTGCATCCCCTTTCGCCTTCGCCCGCCTGACCATTCAAAACGTCCTGCACGGCCAGAGGCGGCGAGCGTGGGGCCGCCGCCTGCTAGGCTATAGCTATGGATCCCTTTTTTGCGGTTCTGCTAATGCTCATCAGCTTTATGCTGGCCGCCCGCGGCTGGATGGTCGGGCAGCGCTGGTCGGTGGTATTTCTAGCGGTGCCGGCGTTTTATCTGTTCATCGCTCACAACTTTTGGGCTTCCTCGGGTTGCTTGCTAGTCTTACTAGCCGGCTGGTGGTACCTTAAAAGGTTCGAACCCGAGCAAAAACCACCCCAGAGTGGTTAATATATACGCAAGATGAACCTGAGCGTTCCCCGCATCTTGGTTCTCAACGCCGGCTACGAGCCCTTGGGCCTGACCAGTGTAAAGCGCGCAATCATACTGGTGCAAAGTCAGGCGGCGCTGACGGTAATAGAAAGTCAGCACTTTTTACGTACTCCCAGCAGCAGGGTGCCCGTGCCTTCGGTTATCCGCATCACGCGCATGATCCGCCGCCCTCCCGGGCGGCTTTCTCCTAGCCGGCGCAACGTTCTCAAGCGCGACGGTTATACCTGTCAGTACTGCGGCCTGAAGTCTGCGCATCTCACCATAGACCACGTCCTGCCCCGCAGCAGGGGCGGCCGCGATACCTGGGAAAACCTGGTGGCCGCCTGCCACAAGTGCAACGTCCGCAAAGGCGACCGCACCCCCAGCGAAGCCAAAATGCCGCTGCTACGGCAGCCAAAACAACCCGGCTATCTCTCCTGGATAACCTTCGAGATACGCCAGATACCCGCAGAGTGGAGGCAATTCTTACCCCTCAAGCAGACTAGCCGCGTATACGCCGACTAAAACCGGGCTCTAGCGCCGATGCGGCGACCGCCAGCACTATCAGCGCTGCGCCCGCGTAGCCAGCCATGCTAAACCTCTCCCCCCACCAAACGAAAGCCAGCAGCGACGCCAGCACCGGCTCCAGCGTGGCCACCAGTGAGGCCTGGGTGGCCGGCAAGCGGCGCAAGCCCAAGCTATAAAACCAGTAAGCCAGATAGGTAGATAGCGCCGACAACAGCAAAAGCGCCCGCCAGACTGCGGCGCTCTTGCCCGCGAAAGGAACCCAGGGCAAGAGCGCCAGCGCGCCGACGGGCAAAGCCAGCGCGAAGATGGCCGTGGGGGCGTAACGCCTAAACTGCAGCTTGCCGTATATGTAATAGACGGAGTAAGCCAGACCGGAAACCAGCCCCCAGCCAATACCGGCGAACGAAGCGTGCAGGCCGCGGCCGGAGGCCGCCAGCAGCCAAACCCCCAAGAGCGTCAGCAAGACCAGCGCCAGTTGCGCCGCGCGCAGCGGCTGCCCCAAGAACGCGCGGCTGCCCAAAGCCACCCAGGCGGGGGCGGTATAGAGCAGCACCGACGCCAGGGCCGCCCCGCCGGCCTGCACCGCCAACTGATAGCTAAGGTAAAAGAGCGCCACGCCGAAGACTCCAAAGAGCAGCGCTCCCGCCAGCCCGCGCCCGCGCGGCAGCTTTTGCCGCAGGGCCAGAGCGTGAGCGATAAAAAACGCCCCGCCCAACAAAGCCCGCCAAAAGGCCACCTCCACCGGCGTCAGTCCCTGCGCCAGCGCCACCTTGGATACCGGGCCAATGAGCGCCCAGCTGGCGGCGGCGAGGAGCATGTAGACGTAGCCCATACACCTATTGTGCTACAGCAAGCGTTTTGCGCGGCCGCCGCTCTCTTACGCTGCATTAGAGAGGTAAGCGGGGCAGAGCATAAATAGCCTATTTGTGCGTCATAGACGCGACTTGAGCGTAGTACGGATCCTAAAGCCGCTGCTAAGTCGGGAACTATCCCCCCATTTGGGGGTACACAGGCCGCCGCGCGGCTAATAGTCTGTAACTTGTGAGGGCGGAAGAGAACAAGCCCTCGAACACAGGCCCAAGGCACTAGGCTCTTTATGCACTACCGCAGTACCCCACCGCTCATAGATAAGAAATCGGTGGGCAACACAGGAGGAAGAAAATGCGTAACAACAAGACCAAAGGTTTCACCCTGATCGAGCTGTTGATCGTCATCGCCATCATCGCCATTTTGGCCGCCGTGCTGATCCCCAACGTGCTCAACGCCCGTAAGCGCGCCACCGACAGCGCCGCCCAGGCCTACGCCCGTCAGGTAGCAACTTGGCTGGCCGCCGCCGACACCGCCGGCACCGACGTTACTGGTGTTACCACCTGTACCGACAACTTGCTGCAGGCCGAAGGCGCTCCTGGCAGCCTCCCCAACGGCGTGACCTCTTGCTCGGTCGCTTACAGCAACGGCACCTGGACGATTACCACTCAGTCGCAGGCGGGCAACAGCTTCAGCGTCACCTACTAACGTTCCTACTCATAAAAAAGAGCGCGGCTAGCCGCGCTCTTTTTTATGCCAATCACCCGCCGCTATTTGTTTTTTTATAGGGCAGTCTCTTAGTTACCCCCAAATGGAGGTACCACCATCGCGCCGCGCCGCCTAACCTGAGGCATGGAGCTGCGACGGCCCTCTACCCGCACGTCAAACTCAGGTTTTACTTTAATAGAAGTGCTGATAGTGGTTGCGATCATAGGCATTTTGGCGGCGGTGCTGGTAGCGGAAGTTTTTAACGCCCGCCGCCGTACGGTCGATAGCGTAACCCAGACCTACGCCCGTCAGGTGGCCACCTGGCTGGCCGCCGCCGACACCGCCGGCGCCGACGTTACTGGTGTTACCACCTGTACCAACAACTTACTGCAGACCGAAGGCGCTCCCGGCACTCTCCCCAACGGCGTGACCTCTTGCGCAATAACTTACGACAACGGCCGCTGGCGGGTAAGCGCCGCTTCGCAGTCGGGCAAAAACTTTTCCGTCGCATATTAAACAAAAAGGTTTAATATGAGCTACATGAGTAATGAGCGCGGTAAAAGCGCACTAGCTATGTCTATCTGGCTCTTTATGCTCGGGGTATACCCATTGTTATTCAACCCCTTCAAGCTAGGCTCGTCAGAAACCGCCAGCGGCCTTAGCAGCGCCAAAGTTTCCGTGATCATCTCGTCCGCAAGCCGCCCCAGCCCGGAAATGGTGTGGATACTGCCGCGCGAAATTCTCTTGTTCTTATTCGCTGCATTATCTTTGCTTTACATTATGGATAATTATAAAACATCTAGGGTAGTTTGGCTGGCTATAGCGTATTCCTTATTAGCGGCGGCCAGCGGCGCCCTTTCTGGCGATAGCGCAGATCTGACCCTGCTGGGCAGTGCGGGCAGGGGGGACGGCCTGCTTTACGCGATGGCGATAACATTATTGCTAATCTTCAGTTATTTGCTAGGCCTGCGCTTTAATAAACGCACCGGTGATTTATTGGGCAAGGTCATAGTATACAGCGCGGCGATAGAATCTCTCGTCGTACTGTTGCAAAGGCTTGGAATAGATGTAATTGGATCTGTTACAAGAGGAGAACCCTACCCCGTCATCACAGGCACGATAGGCAACCCTGGAATGGCGGCGGCATTTTTGCTGCCCGCCGTAATCATCGCCGTATATTTTTGTAGCCGCAATTCTCACGCTGGTAAAAAAGGCTACTTGTTAACCGCAGCAATGGTCGTTATATCGGTCGCTTTGGGACTAACTGCCAACAGGAGCTCAATCCTCGCCATGCTGGTCGCCTTGCCGGTCTTGATAGCAGTCGGGGCCGGCGACCGAAAAAAGACGTACCTTAACGCGGCCCTTAGCGTACTGCTTGTGCTAACTGCCCCTATAATTGTGCCTAACGGGTCCTCAGGGCGCAACATTCTCAGCGCCCACTCGCTCAAAACGCGCCTCCTTATTTGGCGCCTTGCCGCCGACATTACCCTGCACACCAAAGGGCAGCCACTACTGGGTGGAGGCTTTGACGCCCTGAGATCGGGAATAATCAAGCAAGACAGGCGAAAACAGTACCTGGACGTATATCGGCAAGGACTGCGTCTGCCGCCAGGCCAGTCCTATGCGGGCTCAAAATGGATACCTGAAGATGCTCCGCCGGATAGAAACAGCGCCTTGCTAGTCAAAGTTCACGACAGTACTACGAATAAAACGTCATACTCGGTCATAGCGATAGAGCTGGATAAGGCTCATAATCTATTCCTCGATAGAGCTTTGACGACCGGTATCTTATCGAGCCTGATATGGTTGTGGTTGTACCTGGCGGGAATAGCGGGAGGACTAGCGACAAGAAGAAGCGACATGGCGGTGCTATACTCCGTCGTGCTGCTGGCTTTATTGGTGTATTACCTGTTTTGGTTTCCAGTACCCCAGGTCGAGCCGGTACACGTAGCCATTTTGGGGGTAGCCCTAGCCCTGGCGGAGAAATCGCGCCCCGACAAGGGCGAGAACGGCGTTGTTATTAGCCCCCAAGGCTAGTTACGTAATATATCTATTTTAGCACTGATAACGTGGTCAGGGCCGCCATGACCGCGTCGGCGCCCTTGTTGCCCGCCTTGGTGCCGGCGCGTTCCATCGCCTGCTCGATAGTGTCGGTGGTGAGGATGCCGTTGACAATCGGCTTGCCGGTGTCGAGACCCGCCTTCATCAGACCGCTGGCCGACTGGCCGGCGACTACCTCAAAGTGGTACGTCGCGCCGCGGATGACGCAGCCAAGCGCCACCACCGCGTCCACCTCGTTCTTCTCGGCAAACTTCTTGGCCACCAGCGGGATCTCCAGCGCCCCCGGCACCCAGACGACGGTCAGATCGTCCGCGTCGCCCCCTAGCCGCTCGTAGGCGTCGACCGCGCCCTCGAGCAACTGTTTGGTAATGAACTCGTTGAAGCGGCTGACCACCAAAACCAGCTTTACCCCTTTGGCATTCAGGTTTCCCTTGATTTCCTTCATTCTTTCCTCCTTCGCCATGCATGCGCACTTCCTTTATACCCAACAAGACTCAAATGCGAACCCAGCCCTCGCGCTGTACTCTTCTTCCACCGACATCATCCCCACCCTCCCACAGGGGAGGGCAAACAAACAAGCCTCCCCCTTGGGGGAGGTGGTTGCGAAGCAACCGGAGGGAGGTTGTTCGTTGAAATGCGGGATGTAGGGTGTAGGAGGCGGGATGCGGGCTGGCTGCGTACTGGCGACCGGCTTTCAGGCTTCGGCGTCGCCAACAACCCCCTCCCTAACCCTCCCCCAGGGGAGGGCTCATACGTTTTGCCACTCAGAAAGAAACCCGTCATGTTTCCGCCAAATAAACATTGAGAAAACCCACGCGCACCTGCTTCCTCATGCCTCTTCCATTGCGCACCACGTACCGTGCAGCGCCCAAAACCCCCACCCAACCCTCCCCCAGGGGAGGGCCTATACGTTTTGGTATCCGAAAAAAACCGACCACGTTATCCGCCAATCAAACCGTGCAAAACCGGGGGCCGCTTGCTACCTGTCTCACGCCTCGTTTACTACGCACCACGCACCTTGAACCGCCCCCGTCCGACCCGTCCAATCGATCTCACAGGCCACCGGGCCAGAAGTCTCTTTTCACCACGCACTACGCACCACGTACCTTCTCCCCTGAGAGCCACAAAGCACAGGCCATAAACTTCTTTTCACCACGTACCACGTACCACGTACCAAGAACTACGCACGATGCATCGAAAATATCGCCACCTACCCCCTATCTCCCGCACCTCACCCCCAAACCTCAATCCATCCAATGCCCCAGTTTTTCCTGCTTGGTCCGCAGGTAACGCTGGTTGTGCTCGTTATCGCCGCTACGTAGGGGCACCCGCTCCACGACCTCGAGCCCGTAACCGCCCAGCGCCCGGATCTTGCGGGGGTTGTTGGTGAGTAGGCGCAATTTGCGCACCCCCAGGTCGTAGAGGATTTGCGCCCCCACGCCGTAGTCGCGCAGGTCGGGCGGGAAGCCCAGCGCTAGGTTGGCCTCTACCGTGTCCAGGCCGCTGTCTTGCAGGTGGTAGGCCTTGATCTTGTTGACCAGGCCGATGCCGCGACCCTCCTGCCGCAGGTAGACGAGCACCCCCTGGCCCTCCTCGGCGATGCGCTTCATGGCTAGGTCGCGCTGAAAACCGCAGTCGCAGCGCAGGCTGTGCAGGGCGTCGCCGGTCAGGCACTCGGAGTGCATTCGCACCAAGACGGGTAAGTGCGAATCTGGCTTTCCCATGACCAGGGCGGCGTGTTCTTCGCCGGTAATGTTGTCGCGATAGGCAAAGACGCGGAAGTCTCCGTACTCGGTGGGCAGCAACGCCTCGGCCTCACGGGTGACAAAGCCGTCACCGCGCTCCAGGCGGTAGCGGATCAGGCTCTCTATGGTGCCTATTTTGAAACCGTGCTTTTCGGCAAACTCCTCTAGCTGAGGCAGGCGCGCCATCTCGCCGTCTTCTTTCATTATCTCGATCAGCGCCCCCACGGGCTCGAGCCCCGCCAGCCGCAACAAATCGACGGTCGCCTCGGTGTGGCCGGCGCGCCGCAGCACCCCGCCCTCGCGCGCCACCAGCGGGAAGACGTGGCCGGGCCTGCTAAGGTCGGTTGGCCGGGTGCTGGACTCCGCCAGCAAGCGGATGGTGGCGGCGCGCTCCGCCGCCGATATTCCGGTGGCGCTGCCGGCCGCATCGACGCTGACGGTAAAGGCGGTGCTACGCGGATCGGTGCTCTTGCGCTCCATAGGCTGCAGTTGCAAGCGCGCCGCACGCTCCTTGGTAATCGCCGTGCAGAGCAGGCCGCGCGCCTCTTTGACGGCGAAATTAACCATGTCTTTGGTGGCGAACTGCGCGGGAAAGATGAGGTCGCCCTCGTTTTCACGCCCCTCGTCGTCCACCATGATTACCGGTTTGCCGTTTTGCAGGTCCGCAATTATGGCTTCGATAGAGTGTATCACTCTCTCACCTCCATCAGCCTCTCGACGTAACGGGCGATTATGTCTATCTCCAGGTTCACTCTTTCGCCCGCTTTCAGCTCGCCCAGCGTGGTCACCGAGAGGGTGTGCGGTATTAGCGTCACCGAAAAGACGCGGCCCCTGACCTCAACTACGGTAAGAGAAACGCCGTCTAGCGTGATCGAGCCTTTAGGGGCGATATAGCGCGCCAGTTCGGGCGGGGCTTCGACGTAGAGGTCGTGCGCCCCGGGGCGGCGCTCGAAGCGCGTCACCCGGCCCACGCCGTCTACGTGGCCGCTGACCAGGTGGCCGTCGAGGCGGTCGCCCAGGCGCGCCGCTCTCTCCAGGTTGACCCTGCCGCCCGCCCTCCAGCGCGGCGCGGTGCGCCTCACGGTCTCCTCCGCCAGCTCGACGACGAAGCCGCTCGGTGAGATCTCGACCACGGTCAGGCAGGCGCCGCTGGTGGCGATCGAGTCGCCCACTTTGACGCCTTCGAGCACCTTCGCGGCCTCAATCCAGACGCGCAGGTTGCCCCCGCTGCGCTGCACCCGCGCCAGCCGACCCACCTCCTCTACTATTCCGGTAAACACTAAACCACCTCCAGGCGCCCCTGCAGCCAAAGATCATCACTCAGCCACTCGGCGCTTTCCCTAACGAAACGGAGCGAGTCGCTCATAGCCGCAACGGAAAAGCCTTCCACCAGCGAACGCCCCTCACCCAGCAGGCGCGGGGCCAGAAAAAACGCCGCGCGGTCTACCAGGCCGGCCCGCACGAAGGAGCCAGCCAAGCTGGGCCCGCCTTCCAGCAGCAGCGAATCAACGCCGCGTTCGTGGAGTTCGTGTAGCGCCGCCGCCACGCTCAGACCGCCCTCGCCCGCCGGCAGCGCCGCCACCTCTGCCCCAGCGGCCTCGAGCGCCCGCACGCGGGCTGCGTCGGCATGCTCACCCGTAAAGACGAGAACCCGCGCCGCTTCGCCGCGCGGCCCCGGCGCAAAGAGTCGGGCGCCGGGGGGCGTCTTTGCCCGGGGGTCAAAAACCACCTTGAGCGGGTCGCGCAGCGCAGGCGGCTCGACCATGGCGGGGAAGGCGCGGAAATCGGGACGGCGCACGGTCAAAGCCGGGTCGTCGGCCAGTACGGTGCCCACTCCCACCGCCAACGCCGCGCAGGCTTGGCGGTAGCCGTGGGCGACGCGGCGGCTGAGTTCGTTCGAAACCGCCTCACCGCCGCGGCCGCTGGCGGCTACCTTGCCGTCGAGGGTCAGCGCCGCCTTCCAGAGCAGTAGCGGGCGGCCGCTCGAAGCGGCGTGGAAGAAGGCGCGGTTCTGGGCGCGGGCCTCGTCCGCCAGCAAACCCGCCTCCACCCGCACTCCCGCCCGGCGCAGCCGCTCGGCGCCGCCGCCGCTTGTTTCGCCGGGGTCGGCCGCGGCGTAGACTACGCGGGCCACCCCGGCCTCGCGCAGCGCCAGCGAACAAGGCGGGGTGCGGCCCTGGTGGTTGCAGGGCTCGAGCGTCACGTAGACATCAGCCCCGCGCGCCGCCTCCCCCGCTTGGCGCAAGGCAAAAACTTCGGCGTGCGGCTCACCGGCGCGCGGGTGATACCCCTCCCCCACGACGCGGCCGTCTTTTACCACGACCGCGCCCACCAGCGGATTAGGAGAGGTATGACCGCGAGCGCGCTCCGCCAGTTGCAGGGCCAAACGCATAAAGCGCTCGTCAACCTCCGACCAGCTCACGGGTCGCGCCTCCATTTTGTTTCGTGGGCGCAAGCAAAACGTCTCTTGAGCAACATAGCTGGGCCTTGCGGCCCTCACCTCCTCCTCCCATCCGGACTTTCACCGTCGGCCTCGGAGTTCCACCGAGTCGGGCCCTGCGCTCTGCGCCGGGCTTCGCGGGCTTTAACCGCCGGTAGGGATTTTCACCCTGCCCCGAAGGAGCTCTGTTTTGAGCGCAAAAGCGCCTAGAGACAGATTATCACGGCCGGGCGTGACATTTGAACCTGACAGACGCGCCGCCGCCGTAACCGCTGGGGATAACCGGTTCCCAGTGACAAATCCGGCGCCAGCACCTTTGGGGAGGGCTCGTTGGCAAGCCGCACTCTCTGTCGCCCGAAAAAACAACCGGTCGTCGGCTAAGGGCGGAGTCTTTTGCCGGGGAGGGGGGTAGAAAGGCATGGTTCAACCTCTTGCAAAACAAGAATCTGCCTCGTTACGCGCGGGGAGGGGTGGCGCGCAAACCGACCAAAACGCCTGCTAGAAGGGTTTGAACTTGGTAGAAACCCAGTCGTAAGTGACCCTTCCTTCGGCTCCCTGGGTCTTGATGTGGATGGTGTAATTACCGGGTTTTACCTTGTACTTGAGCTCTCTCTTGAAACTACCGCTAAAATACTCGGGTTTGTGGACGTTGCGATCCCTTTGCGTCGCCCAAACGATGATTTTCCCCTTCTTGAGATCGCCGTCTAGTTTTATCTTGATGGCGTCGCTGCCGCCGGCGACGCGCAGGCCGTATATCCTTTCGTGGCTGTCGTTGAGGTAGTAGACGGGGGTAAAGGGCGGCAGGCCTATTAGCAAGCCGTAGTTCTCGCCGTATAAGTACACCCCGCCAACGATGGCCAGTAAGATCAATATGGTTCGCACATCTACCCTCCCCGCGGGATATTTCCCGCCTTTCCGTAGAGTATACTCTTTAGGTCATGGAGCCCGACGAAGCCCTGCAGATAATCCAACGTGGAACTTCCGAGATAATAACCGCGGCCGATCTAAAGAAAAAATTCGCCTCCGGCAAGAGGCTGCGTATAAAGCTAGGGGTCGACCCAACCCGCCCCGACCTGCACCTCGGTCACGCCGTGGTCCTGCGGAAAATGCGGCAGTTTCAAGAGCTGGGCCACAAGGTCATTCTCTTGATAGGCGACTTTACCGGTATGATTGGCGACCCCAGCGGGCGCAGTAAAACCAGACCGCCGCTGACGCTGCAAGAAACCCGCGCCAACGCCCAGAGCTACGTCGAGCAGGCCCGCAAGATCCTGCTGCAGGATGAAGAGGTGTTTGAGCTGCGCTATAACTCCGAGTGGCTGGGCAAATTAACCTTCGCCGAGGTAATTCGCTTGACCGCGCAGATGACGGTGGCGCAGATGCTAGAGCGCGAGGACTTCAAAAAACGCTACAGCGAAGGCGTGCCCATCGGCATCCACGAGTTTCTATACCCGCTGGCGCAGGGCTACGACTCGGTGGCGCTCGAGGCCGACGTAGAGATGGGCGGCAGCGACCAGAAGTTCAACCTGCTGGTGGGGCGCGACCTGCAAAAGTTTTACGGCCAAGACCCTCAAGTGCTGGTCTTAATGCCGCTTTTGGTGGGGCTCGACGGCGTAGAAAAAATGTCGAAGAGCCTCGACAACTACATTGGCGTCAGCGAAGAACCGGCGGTAATGTTCAAAAAGCTAATGCGCGTCCCCGACGCGGTGCTGGACGATTACTTCGAACTGCTAACGGACCTGGGAAAAGAAGAGGTGGCCGCCGTTATCAAAAAGGGCGGCGCGGTGGGCGCGCACCGCGTCCTCGCCCGCGTGCTGACGGCCGCGTACTCGCGAGACGTTATCCCCGCCTGGCTGGACCGCGACTTCTACGAAAGCCTAGGCTACCGCCTGGACGAGGGCGGGCGCGAGCGGCGGCCCAGCGGAGCGAAAGAGGAAGAGCTGGCGAAGACGGTCAGCCAGGCGGAGGCCCGCTACGACAAGGTCGCGGTTGGCGGCGTTCCCAGCGACATTCCCACCGTAGAAATAGACCCCGCCGAGCTGCAAGACGGCGCGGTCTGGGTGGTGCGACTCTTTACCCTGGCGGGGCTCACCAAGTCCAACGGCGAGGCCAGGCGTCTGATACAAAACCGCGGCCTGCGCCTCGACGGCGAGGTAATCAGCGACCCGCAAGAGCAGGTCGAGCTCGACCGGCCGCGCGTGCTGCGTCGCGGTAAAGACAAGTTCGTCCGCGTCAAGCTGAAAGCGTAGCGGCGCAGCCTAAACGGGCGCCTCTTGCTCGGGCGAGTCTGCTGGGCGCAAACCTCGAGGCGAACAATGCAAGGGCGTTTTCAAGAGCCAAAGGTCTTTAGCGGACGGTAGCTTTCTATCGGTCGCAACGGCGTCTCGTAACCGGCGGCGTAGAGTACGCCGCCCTCCTCCTGCAAGAGTATCCGCGGCAGCGGGAAACGCGGAGGGCCAAAAACCGCCTTGCCCGACTCCAGCGGGTCGAAGGCTCCAAAATGGCACTTGCACCCCAAGAAGGGGTGGTCGCTGCGATAGTTATACAAGATTGCCCCGGCCTCGACGTTGCGGACGTAGTCCAACTTGCAGCCTTGGTGGGTGCAGATGCGCGACCAGGCGGCGAAATACTTCCCGTCGGTCTCGAGCCCGCCCGGCACGGCTTGCGGCAAGCGTAATACCACTATGGGCAGCTTACCGCCGTGAATGGGGTATTCACGGTAGGCGAAACTCCAAGGCTCGTCGAACTCCGACACCTCGGCTATCTTGACCCGCTCGCCCTTTTTCCAGCGAATCTCCTTGGGTACGGCGGTTTTAAGGAACTGTATCTTTACCGCCCGCCAGCCGAACCAGCCAAAAAAAGCGGCGGCCAGCCCCGAAGGAACTATCCATACCAGGTCTCTTCTCGACAGCTTCACCGTTTTACAACTCCTGCTTGATGTAATCAACGAGCGCCTTCAGCTCCTCGTCGCTCATCTCGATGGCGGGCATAGTGCCGCTGCCCCTTCTCACTATCTCCTCTACCGCCCCGTCAACCCTGATGACCGGATTGCCGTGCAAAGCCGGCCCCGCGCCCCCCTCGCCCTTCTGCCCGTGGCAGGCGGCGCACTTGTTGCGATAGACAATCTTACCGTCCACCACGCCCTCCATCCCCTCAGGGGCGACCGCCGGGTGGCCGGCGGGCAACTTGCCCGCCGCTTCTTTAGCGCCGCCGGCGGCCTCCGCCGCGCCCTGTGGCGTGGCGGCGACCTTGGGGTGGCCCGCCGGCAAGGGCGAGTTTGGATTCGTCGCCTCGTCTTTGAAGTGCTTCTTGGCGTCCGAGATTAAACCTTCCACGTACTCCTTCTGCGCGCCGCCGGCCGCAATGTACGCCTTCCAAGCGTTTACCGCCTCGCGGAAGCGCCCCGTAGCCGAGTAAGCGTTGCCCAAGAATAGCAGCGCCTCGGTATCCTTGGGGTTGAACGAAACCACCACCGAGAGGACCCCCGCGGCGTCCTTGGGGTAGCCGGACATGAAAAAGAGAATGCCCATGCGTTTCCAGGCGTGCAGGTTCTTGTCGTCCAGATCCAAGACTTTCTTATAGGCTTCGGCCGCAGAGGTGTAATCGGCTTCTTGCCAGGCCTTGTCGGCGTAAGCCGTCCAGCTGTCCACGTCGTTCTTCTCTTCCGCTAGTTTTTTAAGTTTCTGCAGGTCGGCTGGCTGGGTTTTGGAGGCGACCACCGGCCTAGCCGCGCCGAGAGACTTAGGCAGGACATAAAGACCCAGCGCCGCTGCGCTGGCCAGGACCAGCAGCGCCGCCGCCGCGAGCGCCCAGCCGGGCTTGCTCTTCGCCTTTGGAACAGCGGCGCCGCGCTCCCTCGCCTCGGCCAGCTTCTTTTCTAAAAAGACGATGCGCCCCAGAGCGCGCTTGCGCTGACTGCCTTGCAGGGTCCTCGCCTCTTCCTTCAGCGAGGCTACCTCAGCCTCTAATTCTTCGGCCATTATGTCGGCCTTTATAACTTGCGGCGCGGCGCGCAACGGCAGCAGCGCGAACAACAAGCCCAATAGCACGACAACGGCGGCAACAATCCAGAAAGCTATCATTCCCTCTCCCTCGTGGAGTCACGCGCAATCTCGGCCTCGACGCGGGCAATCTCGTCTTCGGGCGCCTCTTCGAACGCCGCTTCGCGCTTGGCTGTAGCGTGCGTGTAGCTGTAGAGGCCCAGACCAAATAAACCCAAGCCAATGAGCGGCGCCAGCCAGACCAGCAGGCCCAAACCTTTCTTAGGCGGTTCGTAAAGTATCCAGTCGGTATAGCGGTCAACGAAATACTGGATAATCTCGTCTTCGCTCTTACCCTCCTTGAGCATCTGCGCTATCTGGCGGCGCATCTCTTCGGTCACGCCGGCGTTGGACTCGGCGGCGCTCTCGCCACGGCAGACCGGGCAACGCAGCTTCTTGGCTATCTCGAAGACCTTGGGCGGGTAATCCGGGGGCGGCTTATTGCCGACGGTCTGCGCCGCAGCAATGCCCAGCAGCAAAACGGCCGCCAAGAGCCAGCGCCTCATTTCAACACCTCCTGCACCATCTTCGTCAGCATAGCCTCGTCGAGGGATCCGGCGTGGCGCTCGACTACGCGCCCCTTGCGCGTAATGGCAAACGTTTCGGGCACGCCGTACATGCCGTAGTCAATGCCGATGCTGCCCCTGGGGTCATAGACCACGGGAAAGGTAAACCCAAAACGGCTGACGAACTCCTCGCCCTTGTCTTTCTCGTCTTGCGTGTCCACGGCGATAAACATCACCTTGTCCCGCCAGCGCCGCCAGCCCGCTTCAAGAATCGGGGCCTCCTGGTAACAGGCTGGGTAGCACCAGCTCGCCCAGAAGTTGAGGATTATGGGCTTCTTACCCAGGTAGTCGGCCAGGTTCAACTTCTCTCCCCACTCGGCCTTGAACGAATCCAGCAGCTCCATCTCAAAAACGGGAGCGCTTTTGCCCGCCAGCGCCGAGGGCAATTCTTCGCGAGCGTCTTTGGTCTTTATTCCCCACCAGAAAAGAACCCCCAAGGAGACGACCGCCAGTAGGCCCAGCAAGCTCTTGGCGTTCATGCCTCCGCCCCCTCGCTTACAGCAGCAGCGACGTGGGCTCTGGCTGTTTCCGGCCAGACTATTAGCAATGTGCCAAAAATGATGATGGCCGCTGATATCCATAACCACAGCACGAGCGGAGTCACTACCAAACGTAACGTCACCCACTCGCCGCCCTTCTGATCGTAAGCTTGCAAGACCAGGTAGTAGTCCTTGTTCCAGGTATACCTGACCGCGGGAGCGGCAAAGGGGGTGCGCGAGGTGCGGTAGTAGTTGAGGCGCGGGTGGGCGACGCCTATACCGCTTATCTCGACGTCCGCCACCACCGAGTTACGGTAAGGCTCCCGCAGCGCCCGCAAAGTATGAACGGTAATGGTGCGGCCGCCGGCTTTCCAGGCCTCGCCGATGGCGAGGGTCTTCTGCACGTCCAGGCGATAGCTCTGGCTAAAGGCTATCGCCAAGACCGCCACGATTACGCCGAGGTGCACCGTGTAACCACCGTAGCGCCTCCGAGACTGCTCAAAGACCTTCGCCGCCGTCTTCAAAAAGCCCTCGCCGGTGACCAGAGACCTTCTGCGTATCGGACGGAAAGCCAGCCAGCACAGCGCCACCAGATTGTAAAGAACAAAGCCAACCGTCAGGCTCACCCACAGCGTCCAGCCAACGACCAACCCCAAAGCGCTGCCCAGCACCAGGGCTATCGCCATCCAAAAGACGACCCTCAGCGTCTCGCTATCAGCACTGCGCCAGGGCAAGACCGGCCCCAGACCCATGAGCAGCAGCATCAAGAGTCCCAGCGGTACGAAGAGCTGGTTAAAGAAGGGCGCTCCTACCGAAACCTTGGCGCCGTTGAAGGCCTCTACCAGCAAGGGGAAGAGAGTACCCAAAATGACGACGAAGGCCATGGTCATCAGCACCAACGCGCCGTAAAGCAGCAAGCCCTCGCGGGAAAGGGGTACGACCGTGCCGGCGTCGCGCACCTCGCTCGATATCCTGCCCAAAAGAAAAAACCCCACTGCCAAGATGGCCAGCAAAAAGCCGAGGAATATCGGGCCCACAGGCCCGCCGGCGAAGGCGTGCACCGACTCGATGACGCCCGAACGCGTCAGGAAAGTACCAAAAACCGTCGCGGCGAAGGCCAGAGTGACCAAGGCGAAGTTCCAGGTTCTAAACAAGCCGCGGCGTTCCTGCACCATCGCCGTGTGCAAAAAAGCGGTAGCCAGCAGCCAGGGTATGAAGGAGGCGTTCTCAACGGGGTCCCAGCCCCAGTAACCGCCCCAGCCCAGCACTTCGTAGCTCCACCAGCCGCCGGCGTAGATGGCCGCGGTCAAAAACCCCCAAGCGATGATGAGCCACCACTTGGTCTCCGCTATCCACGTCTGATAGCGACGCGTCACCATCGCCGCTATGGCGAAAGCGAAGGGCACCGAGAGGCCGACGAAGCCTAGGTACATCAGTATCGGGTGGACCGCCATCATCCAGTGATTCTGCAGCAATGGATTGGGGCCCGGTCCGTCGGCGGGCGGGTTGGGAATGGTGATGAAAGGGTTGATGACAAAGATTACGTTGGCCAGGAAAAACAGCTGTATGACAAAGAGCGTCGTCAGCACCACCGGGCTCGTCCAGTAGTCGCGGCTGCGTATTCCCGCCAACCAGGTATAAAGCGTCTGCAATAACGCCCAGAGGAGGATGGAACCCTCGAGCGCCGCCCAAAGCGTGGCGAACTTGACCCAGGTGGGGTTGGCGCGGGTGCTGTTGCGGGCGACGTAAAGAACAGAAAAGTCGTCGCTAAGAAGCGCCCACTCGAGGGCCACAAACGCCCCCAAAGTACCCAGAAAAGCGAGCAGCGCGGCCCTCTTGGCAACCAGCAAATACCTGGCGTCGCGGTTGTACCAAGCAAGCAAAGCGGCCAGCAAGCCAACCACGGTAAAAAGTCCCGCGAAAGCCAAGCTCAGGTTGCCCAGGCCGCCCGGCGTCACTTTGCTTCCTCCAGCAATTTGCGCACCTCTTCCGGCTTGAGCTTTGCCCCCTGTTGCGGTGGTTTGTAGCTCTCGGAGTGCTTGATCAAGAGGTTGTCGCCGTGGAACACCTTGCCTGCGAATTTCCCCTCGACCACGACCCCCTGATTGTCCTTGAAAAGCTCGGGGGGGGTGCCCTCGTGCTCCACCGGGATCTCTACCACGCCGTCGGTGATGATGAATTTGAGCTGCAGGGTCTTGGGGTTGAACTGCACGCTACCCTCCTTGACCAAGCCGCCCAGGCGCACGCGCTTGCCTTGGTACTTCTGGGGGTTGTCGGCGTACTCGCTGGGCAGAACGTAGTAAACGAGGCTCTTACCCAGGCCGCCCCAGGCCAAGTAGGCGATGGCGGCCATGATTACTAGAAAACCAACGAGATACTTAGTCCTCACGCGACACCTCCCGCGCACGCCAGAATAAGTAAGCGGTATACCCTATTAAAAGCGCGTAGGTCGCCGCATATACAGCCGTTACGAAAACCTCGGTATGGCTAGTCATATATCTCCTCCCGCGCGGCGGCGCGCGCCGCTATCGCCCCTTTCATTCGCAGGAAGGCCACGAACAAGATGTTGATGGCCGCCAGGTCAATCAGCATCGGCAGCACCATGGAGGGGTCCATGTGCAGCTTGCGGTTGACTATATCAAAGGTGGCCGTCTGGTGAATACTGCGCCACCAGTAGACCGACATATAGTTGATGGGGATGTTGACCACGCCCAGTATCGCCGCGGCGGCCGCCGCCTTAGCGCGAAACTCGGGGTCTTCTATCGCCTGCCGCAGCAAGAAGTAGCCAACGTAAAAAGCTGTGAGTATGGCGCTGGTGGTCAGTTTGGGTTCCCAAGTCCAGTAGACCCCCCAGGTCGGGCGGGCCCACATCATGCCGCCAAAAAGGGTAAGAGCCATGAAGAGCAGCCCTATCTCCGCACTGGCGGCCGAAAGGCGGTCATAAGAGGGGTTTTGCTTCCACAAATAAAGGATGGCGTAAACCGCGGCCACGATGAAGGCCAGGTACGCCGTCCAAGCGGCGCCGACGTGTACGTAGAGGATGCGCACCAGATAGCCTTGCTGAACGTCAGGGGGCGCCTTGAAAGCCAAATACTGACCTATCAGAAAAACCAAGAAGCCAACCAGCAGCAAAAAAGAAGACAAAGAGTCTGTTAGTTTTCTTTTGGAATTGCCCACTTCCCACTCCTCCCGAGAAAAACGGCCGGGGAATCACCTCAACACAAGCGGCATCTCGCGACTTAACCTAACACACCATACCTAAGATTTCGGACAGGAATTGATGAGAATTACCCTGGCGAGGACTCGATATTGAGATGGCCGATCGAGATCGCACGAGTTACAGTAAGGATCTTTACCGGTACTTACCGTTTGACTTAGTACAGGCAACAGTTACTCAGGACAAACGTCCCGAGATAACCTTTATGATAAGCATTAGATATAAATTAGTGTAGCTATGCATACGGGGAGGAAGAGAGAAATGAGAAAAAGAGCGATTATCTGGCTGGGTTTGCTACTCGCGCTGGCTTGGGCTCAGACGCCCACCAAGGTCAGCCCCGAGGTAGCGGCCCAAAAAGGCTGTCTTAGCTGCCACGAGGGCATAGAAGACATCATGCCGCCCAACAGCGGCATGATGGCGCAGATCAAAGCGTTCGGCGCCCAGGCGAACGATCCGGCTGGTTGCGTCGTCTGCCACGGCGGCAACCCCAGAGGCCTCACCAAGGAAGAAGCCCACAAGGGCGCGCCAGACGCCCTCAAAGGTAGGGGACCGCAAGACTTCTACCCCGATCCGGGCTCCATCTGGATAGCCAATCGCACTTGCGGACAGTGTCACCCTGGTTACGACTACCGGCTAAATTTGTCTCTCATGCAGACCGAGGCCGGTAAAATTCAGGGTAATTTGCACACCTGGGGCTATCCCGAAACCTGGGACGGAAGAACCCCCTACGGAAACTATAACGTTCAAGATACTGACGGTCAGACGCCTCAGATAGGCACTGCGGCCTACAAGAAATACATGGCGGAGCTAATCAAGCTCTACCCTCAGGCCTTCCCCACAAAACTGCAGCAGCTTCCAGAAGTCACCACTGAGCAGGTTAAGGAAGATCCGAAACTCGCTGCGATTACTTACCAGCGCCACGACTGCCAGCGCTGCCACGTGGGCGTCAACGGCCGCGAGAAGCGCGGCGACTACCGCGGCATGGGCTGCTCTTCCTGTCACATTCTTTATGGAGACGAAGGCTTCTACGAGGGCAACGACCCCACCATCAAGAAAGACGAGCGGGGTCACCCCATAGCTCACCGCATAATCGCCACCCGGGAAATAGGCGGCGTCCATCCGGGCGACAGTGGCGGCATACCCACGGCTACCTGTAACTCCTGCCACAACCGCGGCAAGCGCATCGGCGTTACCTTCCAGGGTTTGATGGAGTTCCCCTACGGCACTCCTTTCAACGAAAAAGGCGGCAAGCAGCCCAAACTTCATACCAAGAAGTATCTCTTCTTGGCCGACGACGTTCACCACAGAGGTGAACCCGGTAAAGGCGGCATGCTCTGTCAAGACTGCCACACCACCATCGACATGCACGGCGACGGCAACATCTTCGCAACCACGCTGGCCCAGGTGGAAATCGAGTGCGAAGACTGCCACGGCACGCCTGATAAATACCCCTGGGAGCTGCCGCTCGGCCACGGTGACGAGTTTGGCCGCAAGCTGCCCGACAAACCGCGCGGCCTAGCCGACTCGCCTCTACCCGAAACCGCGGCTTTCGCCACCCTCTATCCCAAAGAAGATGGCTACCTCCTCACCGCCCGCGGCAACCCCTTTGGCAACGTGGTCAAGAAAGGCAATAAAGTCATCGTCCATTCCGCCACCGGTTCCGACTTTGTAGCGCCTGTGCTTAAAGCCATCAACGAAGCGGACGCATGGAGCTCGCCCGACGCTAAGGTGGCAATGGTTTCGGTCAAAAAGCACGCGCAAAACCTGGAGTGCTACGCCTGTCACGCATCTTGGGTTCCGCAGTGTTACGGTTGCCACGTCAAGGTCGACTACTCGGGCGGCGTAAGCGGGACCGACTGGCTCAAGTCGGGTAGCGCCGTCGACAGCCATGGTATGACCGCCGAGTCGGCGATCGGGTCCGGCGGCATTAAGTCCCCCGGCAAGATCTCCGAGTCACGCTCCTACCTGCGCTGGGAAGACCCGGTACTGGGTATCAACGGTGAAGGGCGCGTCACCCCGCTAATGCCAGGCTGCCAGGTCGTCTACACGGTGATCGACACCGAGGGCAAAACCATTGCCCACAACGTCATAGCTCGCTCGCCCGACGAAGCTGCGCAACTGGGCCAAGACCTTATACCGCTGGCCATTGACATGGCGCCGGCGCAGCCGCATTCGGCGTTGCCCCAAGCCCGCAGCTGTGAGAGCTGCCACAACAACCCCAAAACACTGGGCTACGGTATAGACAAAGGCATCTACCAAAATCACTACGCCGAAGACATAATCACCGACATCACAGACGCACGCACCGGCAAGCCGCTGGCCAAACACTACCAGGTACAGATTCCGGCCATCCCCGATTTAACGTTCGACTGGTCACAGATAGTCGATCCCAAAACCGGTAAACAAGTAGCCACGGTTGGTACACACTGGCCGCTTTCGCGCTCGCTGCCGCAGGAAATGCGCGACACCATGGATCGCAGCGGTCTCTGCATGGGCTGCCACAAGGAGATGACCAACGATAAGGTCTGGAGCATAGTCAGCACACCGGGAAGCCTCAATGACGTCGAGCACATAGACCTCATGCACAAGATGCTGCTGCAATACTACGAGGACGCCAAGAAGAAGTAGGGCGCGCCACGACTACGAACGCTGGCCGGGGCGCGCCCCGGCCAGCGCCTCATAGAAGCATGGTAAATTGCGCCTCGGGAGATAATGTGATGCTGAGAAATCTTGCGATCTTGCTGATGACCCTCAGCCTGGCTCTAATAGCACCAGGATGCAAATCCCAAAAGAAAGGCGGCCGCGTTTCGACGGTAACGCCACAGGCAACCGCCAACGCACCCTCAACAAGTACGAGAAAAGAGCCCCCAACGCTTCCCGCCGGCGCCAAAGCAGGGCCGCTCGACCTATCAAAAATAGGCCCGCACGACAAAACCTACGCGCACGAGAGCCTAGGAGCGGATGAGTGGGCCGAGGTGGCGCTTATGTACCAAGCAAAGGGCCAGAACGGTCAGGCGCTGTCCACCCTCAACAACGCCTTGGCGCGCTACCCTGGCTCTGCCCATCTCTACGCCATACGCGGAGCATTATGGCTACAGTTGCGAGAGTACGCCAAGGCGGTCGCCGACCTGAAGAAATCGTTGGACCTGCAAGAGGACCCAGGGGTAAGGGTCAACTACGCCGAGGCGCTACGCAAATTCGGCCGCAAGCAAGACGCCCTGAAAAACCTCGACCAGGCGCTGTCCGAAAAACCAGGCTTTTTCCCCGCGCTCTTCAACAGAGGAGTGCTGCGCTACCAAACCGGCGACAAAAAGGGCGCTATAGACGACTTTAGCGAGGCCATAAAGATAGATCCCAAGGCGGCCGCTCCATATTTCAACCGCGCCTCGATCCTCTGGCAGGAAGGCAGAAAGGAAGCGGCCATAAGAGACATGGCGAAGTTCGTCGAACTTGCTCCTGTCGGCAGCTGGAAGGACACCGGAAAAACTCTGCTCTCCACATGGCGGGAGCAAGTAAAGGACAACTAATGAGAAGGCTAGTTTTGCTCTTATTACTGCCGCTTCTTAGTACCGTGCTCGCCAGCGCCGCCGACGAAGCCTTTGTTAAATTATTGAACGAAGCGGGGCTAGAATACGAGATCCCTAGCGGCTACAAAAAGAAGCCAGTGGAATACAACGACGTGCTTCCCTACCAATATCGCGTTGTATCTGACGACGGCGCGGTCGAGATACGCTACACGATCTTCCCGCTAGACCGCGTCAAGATAGACTACGACGACCCCCACTCCAGCGCGCCGGAGCCCGATCATCTATTCACCTTGCTCTTTCCCAGCGTGCTGACGGATATTTCTGGTTGGGGGCACTACAAGTCAAAAGACTATCCCGCCAGCGAAGCCCTGAGGTTGTTTAGGGCCGATTGGGCAGCGGTAGCCGTACTGGACGTGATACCCAAATACAGCAGAAAATACAAGCACGCCCTGGTGGTAGCCATACATAGAAACGGCCACGCGGACGCTTACCAAATATTCCTTAGCAACGATATTCACAAAGCTGGCGAGGCCGCCAAGAAAACAGAGTCGAGCCTGCGTTTTAAAAAATAGAGGCCGCCGCGCTAACCCTCTATGACCGCTGGAAACAGCAGGTAGCAGAGCGTCAGGTATACGACGTCGAATACCCCCAGCAGCTTCCACCAGCTCACGACCTCCGCAAAGTCGGCCCCAAAGGCTATCCCTATGGTCGCCTTGACCGCCGCCAAGACTACCGGCAGTATCAAGGGGAATACCAAGAGATAGAGCAGGACGTCGCGCGCCCTGAGGCGCACCGTCAAGCCGGCGTAGAAAGCCGAAACGGCGGTGTAACCGGTGCCGCCCAACAAGAGCGTAACCAGGAGCTGCGGCCAACGCTCTAGCGGCAGCTGAAACCAGGCCGCCACCAATACCAACAGAAAAAGGCCCATGAGCAGCATCAGGATCCACAAAAAGAGCATCTTACCCGCGTATATCCATTCGCGGCTGCCCGGGGTCAGTAAGAGATCGTCGAGGGTCTCGTTTTCTACCTCTATCGCCCAGGCGCGGCTCGCCAGCATGCTTCCCGCAAAAGCCAGCGCCACCCAGAGAGCGCCCGGCCCGGCGCGACGCAAATTGGCGTCGTCTGGCCCGAAGGCAATGCCCATGATGAACAATACGACCGCGATAAACGAGAATGCGGAAAGCAAGCCGGCGCGGCCCCGCAGCTCTAGACGCAAGTCTCGCAAGGCCAGCACCCAAGACCTCATACCCTGCCCCTCATCTGCACCTTGCGGCTGGCCACCGTTTCGGCAAAGCCGCGGTCGTGGGTAGCCAGCACTACCGCTCCGCGCCGCGCCACCTGGTCTATGACGTCTATTAGTTTGTCGCGGCCGTTAGAATCGAGGGCGGTCTCCGGCTCGTCCAGTAAAAGCAGGCGCGGCTGCAGCAGTAGCGCCCGCGCCAGCGCCAGGCGCTTACGCATACCGCTGGAGTACGCCGAAACGGGTCTGTCTGGCGGCAGTTGCATCTCCTCCATGGCGCGGTAGATGGCCTCGTCGGCGCTCTTCTTGCCCGCAAGGGCGAGCGACTGCCGCAGGTTCTCTTGACCGTTAAGATGCCGATAGAAAGCGGGTGGGTTGGCCACCAGGTTTATCCAGCCGCGCTCCTTCTCGATGCGTTTGGAGCTCTTTCCAAAGAGCCTGACGACGCCGCGCTGCGGCCTGATGAGGGTGGCTATGACCCTCAGCAAGGTGGTTTTGCCAACGCCGTTAGGGCCCAAAAGCGCTACTACCTCGCCGCTCTTAACGCGCAAGGACAGCTCGCGCAGAATCCACTGGCGACCGTAGCGCTTCCACACTTCGTCTATCTCGACCATTGCTCGCGACACGTCCCGCTACAGCCTTTCCATTAGCCAGGACGGCGTAAAACGAATGAAGAAGTTGTTAAGGCGCTGAAACGTGTCTGTCAGCATCAGCAGGCCCACCGCCACCAGGATCGCCCCCGATACCCGCTCGACCCAGAGGGAAAGCCTGCCGCTGCGCCTGATGAGGCGGGTGACGCTATCGGTGAAGAGCGCCACCAACAAGAAGGGCACGGCCAAGCCCAGGTCGTACACCAGCAGGTAGACCAGGCCCATCGGCCCTCCGCTCGAGGCCAGCATTAGTATCCCGCCCAAGATAGGGCCTATGCACGGCAACCAGGCCGTGGCAAGGGCCATTCCCATCAAAAAAGCCCCCCAGGGCCTGGTAGTGTCCCCGCGGTAGCTGACGCCACTAATACCCGCCAGGAAGGGTATCTTGAGCCCTAGCATGTACAAGCCGAAAAGAATCAGCAAGGCGCCGCCGACCCTGCCTAAAACGGGTTTGTACTCGGCGAAACGAGAGCCCAGGACCGTAAACGGCACGCCCATTATCAAGAAAATGAGGCTGAAGCCGAGGATGAAAAAGAGGGCGTTTTTTACGGGCCGCCCTTTCTCCCCACCCAAGTAGGCCAGGTACGTCGGCACCAGGGGCAGGACGCACGGCGACAGGAAGGAGAGCATCCCCGCGAAAAACGCCGCGACGATAGAAATCGAAGACTCCATAAGGCTATTCTTTCATCATTTGATGAGTAAGACCAGTTCGGCGGCGCGCCGCCGAACTGGTCGGTCGGCGACTGTAAAAGGCGGAATCGGCTCGGGGCGATATTCCTAATACTGAAGAGTTTTCTGATAACTACGGCGCAGCGGCCGTTTAAGAGCTGTGCGAATCGAGGGCTGCGAAGAAGGCCCGAAAAAAGGCCTCGGGCTCGTCCACCCAGGGGTAGTGGCCCGCAAGGGGTACGACCTGCAACTCGCCCGCCGTCAGGTCCGCCAGCAGTTCAGCTTGTTCGGGGTAGCTGGTGGCGTCTTTCTCACCCGCTATTACCTCTACTTCGGTGGGGTATTCCAGCAGGTAAGGAGCGTAATCCAACTCCCAGAGGCCGTTGACCCTGAAGACCGACTCTATGCCCTCCGCGCCCGCCAGCGGCAGCGAGTCGCTGAGCCACTCCTGCTGGGCGCGGCCATGATCGGTAGGAAAACTCATGCGGTCAAAGACGCTCTTGGCGCCGTGCGTCGCGAATACCTCTTCGACGGCGGTGGTAGGATTCTCCGGCGGCTGGCCGACGTCGCCGAAGGCCGTCCGCCAGATAGCCGCGGCGAGCCTGGGATAGTTTATCCATGGCCCCAGCGCCACGACCGCGGGCGTCAGCTCGGGGAAGCGGCGCGCGTACTCCAGCGCCGGCAGCGCGCCAAAACCGTGCCCGATCAGCTGCCAACGATCAATCGCCAGCCAAGCGCGCACCGCCTCGATGTCGTCGACCAGAGCGTCAATGGTGAAGTAACGCGGCTCGAGCGGCAACTGGGGACTGCGCCCGCCGCCGCGCTGGTCGAGGTAGATTACGCGGTAATCCGCGAGCTCTTCTTCCCAGGCGGCGCGATAGGGATAGCTCGAGCCCCCCGGCCCCCCGTGCAGGACCAGCAAAGCCGGCGCCTCTTTGGGACCGACGTCTTCCACGTATACTTCTGCTTCGGTGGTGGGAACGACGGCTATCTCTTCTCGCATCATTCTCTCCGCGGGCAACCCTCCTCCAAAACTTCATATAACTGCGCCTCGCCCAGTCGCTCTTGCAAGAGCTGCAAGGCGCGCGGGGACACTCCTTCTATCAGCAGCAGATAGCCCGCGGAGCCCTGCAGCAGTTTGTAAGGGTGCGGCTGCTCGCGCGCCGCCTGCCTTAACTTTTGCTCGCAATGATCGCGATAGATAGCTATCTGCATGATTTCCGTTTACTAAAGGGCGGGGGCTATCTGGCCCCCGCCCGACGTCTCAGGACTGCCCGCCCAGGCCCGCTTCTCCAGTCTCCGGCTTGATGGGCGCCGGCACCACCTGCTCGGCGGCGCGACGCGCCTCGCGCAAGCGGTTCAGCGTCTTTTCGTCTACCACCTGGACGCGCCTCACGAAATCGGTGCCGGTGCCGGCGGGGATGAGCTTGCCCAGGATGACGTTTTCCTTGAGGCCGATTAGGTCGTCTTTCTTGCCCCAAATGGCCGCCTCGGCGAGGACGTGGGTGGTGTGTTGGAAGCTGGCCGCCGACAGCCATGAGCGCGTATTCAAAGCGCTCTTGGTAACGCCCATGAGGAGCGGCTTCCAGCCTGCGGGAATCTTGCCCTCGTCCATTAACGCCTCATTGACGCGCTCGACCTCCCAGCGCTCCAGAACCTGCCCCTCGAGCAGTTTGGACTCGCCGGGGTCGGTGACCTCGACGTACTTGAGCATCTGCCGCACAATCGTCTCGATGTGCTTGTCGTGCACCTTGACGCCTTGCGAACGGTAGACGCGCTGTATCTCGTGCACCAGGTAGTGCTGCACCGCTTCCGGGCCCTGGGCGTCTAGCAGCTGGTGCGGGTCTACGGCGCCGCGGGTAAGGGGCGAGCCGGCGCTGACAAAGCTGCCCTCGCGCACCGCTAGGCGTACGTTCTTGTCCACCTTGTATTCTTTTTTGAACTCACCGCTGACCACACGGATTATCAGCTTGTCGTCGGTCTCCTCGAAGCTTACTTCGCCATCGATCTCGGAGATGACCGCCTTGACGCGCGGGTGACGCGCCTCGAAGAGCTCGATCACGCGCGGCAGGCCCAGGGTAATGTCGGAGCCCGTGGCCACGCCGCCGGTGTGGAAAGTGCGCATGGTCAGCTGCGTGCCCGGCTCGCCGATCGATTCGGCGGCTACGATACCCACCGTTTCGCCGATGGAAACGGGCTGCGCCATCGAGAGGTCGTAACCGTAGCACTTGCGGCAGACGCCGTACTCAGTGCGGCACGTCAGCGGGCTGTAGATGGGCACCGTTTCCAGCTCGCCCCGGCGCGCCGCGGCGATGACGGCGGCCACGTCGTCTTTGCTGAGCATCTGGCCCTCTTTGAAGACCTTGCCGCCGGCCTCGAAGTCACGGGCGACCGAGCGGCCGTAAAGGGTCTGCTCTATCTCGCCGCTGCGGCGCAGCTCCTTACCTGCGGCGGACTCCTGGAAGAGCGGCGCCTCCATGAAGTCGGTGGTACCGCAGTCTTCTTCGCGCACCACGATTTCGTGCGCCACGTCCACCAGCTTGCGGGTTAGGTAGCCCGAGTCGGCGGTGCGCAGCGCCGTATCGGCCCCACCCTTGCGGGCGCCGTGGGTGGAGATGAAGTACTCGAGCACGGTCAGCCCCTCCCTGAAGTTGGCGCGCACCGGCAGCTCGATTGTCTCACCGGAGGGCTTACCCATGAGGCCGCGCATGCCGCCCAGCTGACGGATCTGGGTGCGGTTACCGCGGGCGCCTGACTGGGACATGATGTAGAGCGGGTTGAAGGGATACTTTTCCTCGAAGGTCCTGAAGAGGGCCTCGGTAACCTTTTCGGTAACGCCGGCCCAGAGCCTGATTATCTGGTTGTAGCGCTCTTCGTCCGTCAGCAGGCCGCGGCTGTAGGCGTCTTCAATCTTTTCCAGTATCTCGTCGGCTTCTCGCAGGTACTGTTCCTTCTCAGCGGGGATTACCACGTCGTCTATGCCGATGGTGATGCCGGAAGAAGTGGAAAAGTGGAAGCCTTCGTGCTTGAGTACATCGAGCAGCTTGGCGGTCTTCTCAATGCCCAAAAGGAGGAAGGAGCGGTAAACCAAGTCGCGCAGCGAGTTCTTTTCCTGAGCTATGTCGTACTTTAGCAGCTCGGCGGGAACTTCGGCTTCGGGGTCGCCGTCCTTGATGGCCTCTATGACCATGCGCACGAATAAGGCGCGGCCCGTGCTGGTAGTGCGCAAGTCGCCGCCCAAACGGATGGTTACTACGTCTTGCAGGTCCACTAGGCCGTTTTGCACCGCGATTAGCGCCTCGTCTATGCTGGCGAAGACGAACTTGAGGCGGCCGGCGCTCGTTTCTTCGCCGGCGACCTTGATGGGAGCGTTGAGGGCTATCTCACCCTTGTCGTAGGCCTCGATCGCCTCTTGCGGCGTGGCGAACTCGCGGCCGGCGCCCTTGTTCTCACGACGTATCTGAGTTATGTAGAAAAGACCCAGAATAATGTCTCGGCTGGGCTTGGCGATTGGCTCACCCGAGGCGGGGCTGAGCAGGTTGTGGGCGCTCAGCATCTGCACCCGCGCCTCCGCCTGCGCAAAGCTGGAAAGCGGCACGTGCACGGCCATCTGGTCGCCGTCGAAGTCGGCGTTGAAGGCCTCGCAAACGAGCGGGTGCAGCTGGATTGACTGCCCCTCGACCAGAACCGGTTGGAAGGCCTGGATACCCAGGCGGTGCAGCGTGGGGGCGCGGTTGAGGAGGACGACTTTGCCCTGGATGACCTCTTCCAGCGCGTCCCAGACCTCGTCTTTGATGTCGCGGTGCCGCTCCAGCATGCGTCGCGCCTGCTTGATGTTGGCGGCGATGCCCTTCTCTTCCATGCGCCTCAATAGGAACGGTTTGAAGAGCTCGAGCGCCATCCTCTTGGGCAGGCCCGTCTGGTGCAGCTTGAGCTGCGGCCCCACGACGATCACCGAGCGGCCGGAATAGTCCACGCGCTTGCCCAGCAGGTTCTGGCGGAAGCGGCCCTGCTTACCTGAAAGGATGTCCGTCAGCGAGCGCAGGGCGCGGTCGGAGCCGGGGTTGGTAACCGGGCTGCCGCGGCGGCCGTTGTCTATGAGGGCGTCCACGGCCTCCTGCAGCATCCGCTTCTCGTTGCGGATGATCATCTCCGGCGCCCCCTGGCTCATCAGCTTCTTGAGGCGGTTGTTGCGGTTGATGAGGCGGCGGTAGAGGTCGTTGAGGTCGCTGGTGGCGAAGCGGCCGCCGTCGACCTGGACCATGGGGCGTAGGTCGGGCGGCAGCACCGGCACCGCCTCGAGCACCATCCACTCGGGCCGGTTGCTCGATTCCTTGAAGGCGCGCACTATCTCCAGGCGTTTGCGGGCGCGGCTGCGCTTGTGGCGGCTGGGACCCAGCATCTCCTCTTCCAGCTCGGCCTCGAGCTGGTCCAGGTCCAGCTCGCTGAGCAACACCTGGATGGCCTCTGCGCCCATGCGCGCGTCGATGTCGTAGCTCTCGATGACGCGCACCAGCTGGCGCACCAGGTCCACCTCGACGCGACCGTAGATCTCGCTGGTGACCTTGCCGTCGTCGGCGAGGACGTCGCCCGGCGTAATGCGGTCGCCGGTGGTCACCTCGACGTCGTCTTCGAAGGGATAGAGGCGCGCCTTCATGACGACGATCGAGGCGGGCTCGTGCAGGTGCACGATACCGTCGGCTTCGGCGTGGACCTCTTCTTCGGGGTCTATGGCGCCCACCAGCTTGTCGCCTTTGAGAACCTCGCTGCCTTCGCCGACGAGCATGTGCATGTGCGGCTCGAGGCGGTAGTCTTTCACCCGCGCCCACTCTACCGTCATGGAAAGATAAACCAGCTCGCCCTCTTCCTCGGCCTCCAGCTCGGTCACCTTGACCCCGCGCGGCAGCCTTACCGCCCCCGGCTGGGCGGCGGCGACGGGGTCGCCGGCGCTAACGAGCTCGCCCTCTCCAACTTTGAGAGCGAACCCGACCGGAACGAGATAAACCGCCGTAACCTCGTCGGTTTCGGCGTCGTGCAGCCGTACCAAAGCGCCCTCGTCCCACTCGAGCACCTCGGCCACGCCCGCGGCTTCGCTCTCGAAGACGAAGGGTTCCTCGAGCTCGGCTATCGGCTCGCCCGCCTCGTAACGGTCGGCCTCGATCCAGGCCGCCTTAGGCAGCGCCAGATGGGCGCGTTCCCGCTCGAGGTACTCCACCGAAATGCGCCGCGGAAAGCGGAAAAGCGCCACCCCGTCCATCTTGCTGACCACGCCCGGCGCCAGCTCCTGCCCCTTGGTGACATAGTCGCCATCGCTGATTAGCGCGTCCGTACCCAACGGTATTGAGTAGGTCTCCTGGCGGCCGAACTTTAGCTCGCGGAACTGCTCGTCGTTGAGCAGCTCGCCCCGCTTGACAGGTGCGCCCTCGAGCATCGCGCCGCCGGGCTCTATGACGATGTACTTAGCAAAGTAGAGAACCTGTTCCAGCTCTCCTGCGGTCAGATCCAGCAGGGTGCCAATCTTGCTGGGCACGTCTTTGACGTACCAGATGTGCGCCGCCGGGGTCGCCAGCTCGATGTGGCCCATGCGGTAGCGCCGCACGATCGACTTGGTGACCTCGACGCCGCAACGCTCGCAAACCTTGCCCTCGAAGCGCTGGCGCTTGTACTTGCCGCAGGCGCACTCGTAGTCCTTGACGGGGCCGAAGATGCGCTCGTCGAAGAGGCCGTCGCGCTCGGGCTTGAGCGTGCGGTAGTTAATCGTCTCGGGCTTCTCGACCTCGCCGTAAGACCAGGCGTGAATCTTCTCGGGGCTCGCCAGGGCGATCCGTACTTTTTTCAGCTCTCTTTTCATCAGCCCTCCCTAACGGCGCGAGGCCAGTCCTTCGAATATGTCTATAACCCGCTCTTTTTCGTCCAGGGTTTCAACGTCCAAGCCCAGCGCCTGCAGCTCCTTGACGAGGACGCGGAAAGACTCGGGCACGCTGGCCGTGGGTACGTCTTGCCCCTTGACAATCGCCTCGTAGGCGGCGTTGCGCCCTTCTATGTCGTCCGATTTGAGCGTCAGCATCTCCTGCAACGTGAAGGCGGCGCCGTAAGCCTCGAGAGCCCACACCTCCATCTCGCCGAAGCGCTGGCCGCCAAACTGCGCCTTGCCGCCCAGCGGCTGCTGGGTAATCAGCGAGTAGGGACCGGTGGAGCGGGCGTGCATCTTGTCCTCCACCATGTGGTAGAGCTTCATTATGTACTGCACGCCGATGACTATCGGCCCCTCGATGGGCTCGCCGCTGCGGCCGTCGTAGAGCACCGCCTTGCCTTGCTTGAAAAGCTCCCGCAGCTGCTCCCGCGGCTCCAGGTCGTCGGGGACGATGCCCATTTTGGTGGCGCGCTCCATTACTTCCAACTCGCGCCGGTCTATGCCGATGCCGTCCTTTTCGCGCTCGGCCCAGCGGTTTTCGAAAGCCGTCTCCAGCAAGGCCTTTATCTCCTCTTCGCTAGCGCCGTCGAAAACCGGGGTAATGAAGTCCACGCCCATCTCGTAAGCCGCCAGGCCTAAGTGAATCTCCAAGATCTGGCCCAGGTTCATACGGCTGGGTACGCCCAGCGGGTTGAGAACGATGTCTACCGGCGTGCCGTCGGGTAGGTGGGGCATGTCTTCCGGAGGAAGAATCTTAGAAACCACGCCCTTGTTGCCGTGGCGATTGGCGACCTTGTCGCCCACCTGCAGTTTGCGCTTCTGGGCAACGTAGACGCGCACCACCTCGCGCACCCCCGGTTTTAGCTCCACACCCGGCTCGCCGCGGCGCAGGCGCAGGGTGCGCACCACGATGCCGCCGTCGCCCGAGGGCACGCGCAGCGAGGTGTCCTTGACCTCACGGGCCTTGTCGCCAAAGATAGAGCGCAGCAGGCGCTCTTCGGGGCTGGGTTCGGTCTCGCCCTTGAAGCTGGTGCGGCCCACCAGGATGTCGCCCGCTTTTACCTCGGCGCCGACGCGCACTATGCCGTCTTCGTCGAGGTCGCGCAGAGCCGCCTCGCCCAGGTTGGGGATGTCGCGGGTAATCTTTTCGGGACCCAGCTTGGTGTCGCGGGCCTCTATCTCAAAGCGTTCGATGTGGATAGAGGTATAGAGGTCGCGGCGCACCGCGTTCTCGCTGATGGTAATGGCGTCTTCGAAGTTGTAGCCGTCAAAGGGCATGATCGCCACCAGCACGTTCTGCCCCAGAGCCAGGCGGCCGTGGTCGGAGGCGGGTCCATCGGCCAGCAGGTCGCCTTTCTTAATCTTGTCGCCCACGCTCACCCGCGGTCGCTGGTCGATGGTGGTGCCCTGATTGGAGCGCACGAAACGGCGCAGCTTGTACTCGCGCAAATTCTTGTTCTTCTGCTCGATTACGATTGTGTCGCCGTCCACGTACTTGACCACCCCGTCCACGTCGGAGTAGACGCTGGTCAGCGAGTCGCGGATGACCCGGTCCTCGATCCCGGTGCCCACCGCCGGCGCCGTCGCCAGAACGACTGGGACTCCCTGGGCCTGCATGTTCGAACCCATCAGCGCGCGGTTGGCGTCGTCGTGCTCCAAGAAAGGAATGAGGTTGGTGTTGACCGAGAATATCTGCTTGGGGCTGACGTCCATGTACTCGACTTCTTCAGGTTTGACGAGCACCGGGTTGCCCTTCTGGCGGGCCACCACGCGCTTGTTGACTATTCTGCCCTCGTCGTCCAGGAGGGTGTTCGCCTGGGCGATGGTGTACTTGTCTTCTTCCGTGGCGGTCATATAGACGACGTCTTTGGGCTTGAAGCTGGCGACTCCCTTCCTGACCTTGCGATACGGCGTCATCACGAAACCCAGGTCGTTTATGAGACCGTAGGCGGCCAAAGAGTTGATAAGGCCGATATTGGCGCCTTCGGGCGTCTCGATCGGGCAGATACGGCCGTAGTGAGTGCGGTGCACGTCGCGCACGTCAAAACCGGCGCGCTCGCGCGTCAGGCCGCCGGGGCCCAGCGCCGAGATGCGACGCTTGTGGCGCATCTCGTCCAGCGGGTTGGTCTGCCCCTTGAACTGCGAGAGCTGACTGCGTCCGAAGAACTCGCGGATAGCCGCCGCCAGCGGGCGGTTGTTGATCAGCTTGGCGGGGGTGGCCGCCTCGGGGTTGCCCATGATCATGCGTTCGCGTACGCCCCTGGCCATGCGCCCCAGACCAATGCGGAACTGGTCGGCCAGCAGCTCGGCGACGGTGCGGACGCGGCGGTTGCCCAGGTGGTCTATGTCGTCGACCTCGTAGCCCTCTTCGCCGGCGGTAAGGGCCAGCAAGTAGCGGATGGTCGCCAGCAGGGCGTTGTCCTGGAAGGCGCCGTCTTTGAAGGATAGAATGGTGCGGCTGGGCAGCTTTATCCCCAGCTTTTCCTGCACCTTGTAATGCCCCGGCTTGCCCAAGTCGTAGCGGCGCTGGTCGGCCAGCAGCGACACCAGGTAAGACGTGGCCTTGTCCTTCTTGGGCGGGTCGCCCGGCCGCAGGATGGTAAAAAGGCGCAGAAGCGCCTCAGCCTGCGACATTTGCAAAATTTCTTCGTCTAAAATTCCCTTGAGCAGGTCGGGGTACTCTCCCAGCTCCTTGTTGAGGCTGGCGGCGTCGTGCCCCAATACGCGCAGCAACAACGCCACGGGAAACTTTCTCTTGTTAACACGCATTAGGAGCGCGTCCGAGGAATCGAACTCAATGTCTATCCAAGGACCGCGTTTCGGCAGAGGAATGATGGCGGCAACGTAGCGGTCGGGCCGGTTGGAGTCGGGGGTAAAGTAAACGCCCGGGGAACGGTGTATCTGGCTGACGATGACTCGGTCGGCGCCGTTGACGATAAAGGAGCCGTCGTCGGTCATCAACGGCAGGTCGCCCAAGAAGACCTCGTCTTCCTTGATCAGGCCTGAGTCGCGATGAATCAGCTGCAGGCGCGCGTATAGCGGCGCCTGGTATGTGAGGTCTTTCTCGCGGCAGTCGTCGGGTCCAAACTTGGGCTCGCCCAAGCGGTACTCCAAAAAGTCGAGCACCAAGCCGCCGCGCCCCTTGTCGTTTTCCTCCACGGGAAATACTTCTTTGAAGGCGGCCTGCAGGCCGATGTTCTCGCGCTTGCTGGCGGGAACGTCGAGTTGCAGGGCCTTACGGAATGATTCCACCTGTATCTGTGTCAGTGGGGGAAGGGGAATAACCTCTTGAATTCTGCCAAACCGCTTTGTTTTCCTCATGCGCTCACCTCTGGCAGGGCTGCGGGTCCCTCCCGCCGCCCGCGCGGTTGTGCGCGGACCGAAGAAGACCTGACCGTGATTTCGTGTCGGACATTATCATTCTCTATCTTCATCTTGCATTGAAGGGTGGGGAGCTCCGGATCCGGCCTCTTATCTCCGGATCCGGCGTTCCCCTAAGGTGCACACCCGGTGGGACGGCGAGGTTTTCCCGCCGCGACTTTACTACTGCAACTCGACGGTGGCGCCGAGGTCTTCGAGCTTCTTCTTGAGCTCTTCGGCTTCGTCTTTGGAGATCGCCTCCTTGATGGCGCCGCCTTTCTCGACGAGCTCTTTGGCCTCCTTCAGGCCCAGGCCGGTGACCGCACGCACCTCTTTGATGACCTTGAGTTTCTGGCTGCCGGCGGCCTTGAGAACGACGTCGAACTCGGTCTTCTCAGCGGCGGCGGCCGCCTCGCCGCCGCCAGCGGCTACCGCGGCTACGGCCACCGGCGCCGCGGCTTCTACGTCCCATTCGTCTTTGATGCGGTCGATGAGCTGCTTGAGCTCGAGCACCGTCGCACCGTTCAACTGCTCCATGATTGCATCTACGTCTAAAGCCATAACAAAACCTCCCCGTTCTCCGAAAAGGCGGCTACGCCGCCTCCTGCTTGTCTACATAGGCGTCCAGCAAGCCCACGAACTCGCGCTGCGCACCAGCAAGCACACCAACGAGCTCGCTCATCGAAGCCTGCAATACGCCAACCAGCTCTGCCCGCAGCTCGTCGAGCGTTGGCAGCTCGGCGATGGCCTTGACCTCCTCGGCGCTCAACTTCTGCCCCTGCAGGAAGCCCGCCTTTATCTGCGGTACGTCTTTGGAGCTTTCCTTGGCGAACTCCACCAGCGCCTTGGCTACCGCCACGGGCTCGTCATAGACAACCACCGCGCTGGGGCCCTTGAGGACTTCGTCCACCTCCGGCAAACCCAGCTCTGCGACGGCTATCTTTATCAGGGTGTTCTTGGCGACGAATATCCGCCCGCCCTTTTGGGTAACCTGACGGCGCAGAACGAACTCCTCGTTGGCGTCCAAACCCTGATAGTTCACCAGGAAAAACGAGCCGTCCGCCGCCTTAAGCATCTCCTTGAGGCGGCCCAACAACTCAACGTTACGTTGACTCGGCACGTTCTCCTCCTCGCACTCTGAGGGGTGGGGGCCCCCTCGCTGCCTGTCTACTCGAAACGCTCCCCCTCGCGCCTCGGCGGGATTATTAAGGCTACGCCCCCCGCGGTCTTAAGCGAAAACTGCTATGGCGCGGATGAGTCCGCACCGGGGTGCCGAAATGCAAGTGTACCGCTTGCGGGAAGGGGTAAAAGTCGGACAATGCCACAATTTACCCCTGCGCTCAACTACTGACGCTGACCTTGATGGACGGCCCCATGGTGGTGCTCATGTAAGCGCTGCGCAGGTACGTCCCCTTGGCGTTGGCCGGCTTGGCCTGCTCTACCGCCTTGATAAAGGCGCGCATATTGTCGGCGATCTTCTCCGGTTCAAAGCTGACCTTACCGATAGGCGCGTGAACTACGCCGGTCTTGTCGTTGCGAAACTCGATCCGCCCAGCCTTGATCTGCTTAACGATGTCGCCGATGTTGAACCCCACCGTGCCCGCCTTGGGATTGGGCAACAAGCCCCGGGGACCGAGGACGCGGCCCAGCTTGGAACCCACCGCCCCCATCATGTCGGGAGTGGCGACTACCGCGTCAAAATCCATCCAGCCGTCAAGAATTTTCTGAACCATCTCCTCGCCGCCAACGTAATCGGCGCCGGCCTCCTCGGCTTCCTTTATCTTTTCGCCCTTGGCTATCGCCAGCACTCTTATCTGCTTGCCGGTGCCGTGCGGCAGCGCCACCGTAGAACGCACGTTCTGGTCGGACTTGCGCGGATCGATTCCCAGTTTAATGTGCGCTTCCACGGTCTCGTCGAAGCGCGCCGAGGCCAGGTCTTTGACGAGCTTAGCGGCCTCGTCGATAGTGTAGACCTTCTTGGGGTCTACCTTCTCCAGCAGCGCGCGATAGCGTTTTCCGTGCTTAGGCATCCGGGATCCCCTCCACTTCCACGCCCATAGAGCGGGCGGAACCGGCTATCTGCCGCGCCGCAGCCTCCAGGGAGCCGGCGTTGAGGTCTTTCATCTTTTGCTCGGCGATTTTCAAACAGTCGTCCCAGCTTATCTTGCCCACCACCTCGCGGCTGGGGGTGGACGCCCCCTTCTCGATACCCGCAGCCTTGCGGATCAGGTAAGAAGCGGGGGGCGTCTTGGTGATGTAGGTAAACGAGCGATCGGCGTAGATGGTAATCTCCACCGGCACTATGGCGTCGCCCATGTTAGCCGTGGCCGCGTTGAAGGCTTTACAGAACTCCATGATGTTGGCGCCGTGCTGACCCAGCGCCGGGCCCACCGGCGGCGCCGGGGTGGCTTTGCCCGCAGGCAGTTGCAGCTTGACCATACCTATTACTTTTTTCATTCTTCCTCCTCAGCTCCCCCTAGTTAGGGGTACTAACGCTGCTTCAGGCGCGCACCACCTGGGAAAAGTCGAGCTCCACAGGAGTCTCGCGCCCAAAGATCGAAACCAGTACCTTGACCTTGTTGCGCTCGGGGTTTATCTCGCTCACCACGCCGGTAAAGTCGGCGAAAGGCCCGCTGACCACGCGCACCACGTCGCCTTCCTTGAAGGTTACCTGCGGCTTGGGGCCCTCGCGCTTGCCCGCCAGGCCGCTCGCCTCCAGGATGCGCTGCACCTCGTCCGGCGTCAGCGGCACAGGGCGATACTTTCCACCCGAGCTGGTGCCTACCACACCGGTAACGCCGGGGGTGTTGCGCGCCACTTCCCAGGCCTCGTTAGGGTCCTCGGGATTGTCGCCCAGGTCCATCTGCACAAAAACGTAGCCCGGGAAGAGCTTGCGGAAAACGCTTTCCTTTTTGCCCCCTTCGCGGTGCTCGACAATCTCCTCGGTGGGGATCAAGACTTGAAATATCTTGTCTTGAATACCCAGCGCCTTGGCGCGTTTCTCAAGGTTCTCTTTGACCTTGTCTTCGTATCCTACGTAGGTGTGAACCGCGTACCATTCTATGCTCATTGGAGGACTTTTCGCATCAGCGCACCGAAAAATACGTCGTATACCCAGAGGAGCGTCATCGAAAAGAGCGTAAAAAGCAAAACGGCCTCGGTGGACTGAATTATCTCGTCACGGCTAGGCCAGCTGACGCGCGCCAGCTCGGCTCTTGCCTCGCGAAAGTAATTTATTATCTTGCCCATAGCTACGCCTTGGTTTCCTTGTGCACGGTGTGCTTGCGGCACCAGGGGCAATACTTCTTGATCTCCATCTTACCCGTGGTGTTGCGGCGGTTCTTTTCGGTTGCGTAGTTGCGCCGCTTGCACTCGGTGCACTCCAAAAGTATTTTAATGCGGACATCGCTAGCCATCTCAACCCTCTTCCTTTACGGGCGCACGACACGGAGGGAGGCGGAAAGCCTCCCTACCGCGATACTCCTGCTTGCTACTCCAAAATCTTGGTCACGACCCCAGCGCCCACGGTGCGGCCGCCCTCGCGGATGGCGAAGCGCAGGCCTTCTTCCAGGGCGATGGGCTTGATGAGTTCGACGGAGAACTCGACGTTGTCGCCGGG
>JALSMT010000087.1 GCA_026987375.1 Thermaceae bacterium
TCCAGGTGATCGGTGGCGATAAGAACCACAGTGGCAACCGCGAACTGCGTACACGGTTTGCACTTGTGGCCATTGATACCCAGGGTGTACATCATCACCTGCAGCGCAGCTCGCTTGTTGCCATCAATGAATGGGTGAAGATTGACGATGAAGAACCCAATCGCCGCGACCTTACCAAAAAAGCCTTGGTAAGCGTCTACGCCCCCGACGCTTTGAAAAGGCTTGTCAAGGGCGGACTCCAGCTGGCTCGTGCCGCTGCCTCTAAGTCCACCGCTGCCGCCGCCTACCTTAATGGCCTCTTCGTGCAAAGAGAGAACCGCCGCCACGGTTGGGTATTTCATGCGCTTGTGGCGGCGGTAGAATTTGTGTCTAGCCATCTACTACATCTGAGCAAGCAGCTTAAGCGCCTCTTTGTTTTCGCGCGTGACCTTCTTCATGACCCGTACCGCCTCTGCGTCCGTGAATTCTTTCCGCTTCACGGTGCGTACGGTCTTCGGCTTTTTCACGATACGCTTCGGCATTCCGGCTCACTCCCTCCTGCACGGGCATCATACCACAGGGGTGGGGAAAGGCTGATGAGAAGTGCCTAAACGTCGCAGCCACGGCGGCGGATCGATAACCCGCCGGCCCGATAGACGCTGGTAGGCGGCCGTGACCGTTGGCGAGGACGCCCGCGGCCGCCAAAAGCGCAAGTACGCATACGTCCGCGCGAAGGCCGAGGCCGAGCGCAAGCTGCTAGAGCTGTTGGTCGAGTACGGCGCCGGCCAGGTGCGGCTGGCGAAGCTGAACGCCTAACACATCGAGCAGTTCTACCAAGCCATGCTCGTCCGCGGGCTCTCAGCCCGGATGGTGAACCTGGCCCAAGTGGTGCCCAACAACGCGCTGGGCCTGGCGGTTCGTTTTCTCCGCGCCTGCGGGGATGAACCGAGGCAGGTACAATGTCCTATCGGAAGGCATGTTGCGCCGGCTCGAAAGGGCCAGTATGTACTGTGCGCGGGCGTGTGCCCTCAAGTAATCCGAGCAAGACCTGCCTCCTGAGTACCCGGCGAAGAACCCTGAGGGGGAACGGTCGCCACTGGTCAGGCGTCGCCACGATGGTTCGCGTGAGACTGTGAACCTGTCGGCCTGATAGACTGGAGGTAGGCGTTGGGGAAAAATAAGAAGATCAGAAAAACATTCAAGGTCTCCAACGCAGGATCGTGGAGCACCAGAGAAAGATCGCTAAAGAGCTGAAAAAGCGCACCCCGACAAAGGTACGATCCGGTATTGGGAAAGGGAGATCCGAGCATGGCAACGGCGACTCGAAAAACTCGCGGCACGGCTGCCAGGAAAAAAGCGGTAGCCATCGACAGCGCGCTTGGGGCAGAGAAAAACGAACTCCTAGAGGAGCTGGCGGCGGAAGCGAAGGTTTACATCGAGCTGCTGCGCAAGCTGAAGTCGATTCCGGAGAGTGACCTCAGGCGCGCCGACCTTGAGGGGGAGCTTTACGGGAGCATCGCCCACCTCAGCACGCACGCGACCCTGCTGCTCGAAGAAATTGACAAGGCTATCGACAGGCTTTAGAAACACTGCCATCCCTTAACTTCCCGCGCGGGGTTTAGGAGTTCGTAGAAGATCAGACGGTTTTCGCGGCGTAGGCGAGGCGTATGACCCTCTCGGGCAACTTCAACTTCCCACCCTTCATATACTTGCTGATGCTTAGAACCTCGATCCCAATCGGCTTTCCGTGGGAGTTGTAGTCGACGAAGATTCCGCGTTGAACCTCGCGGGTCTCGGCTGCTCGACCGTCTTTGAGACGCACGTACAGCGCGTCGGCTTCTTGGTCGAATTCAAGTGTCATCGCCCGATTCTATCCCCTCCCCAAGCGCTTTGCGCGGCTGTGCCGATCAGGGTAGATGCTGTAACGATATTGTTCAGGAACAACACCGTGCCCCTACATATTACGAAAAACACCCTACAACTTTTGCAAGGTCACGGCAGGTGAAACCACTGTTGAGTTTGATGTCGCACCGCTAATATCACGCCTTAGGCGTGGTCGCGACGTGGTCACAGGTCCGCAGCTTACCCCGCGTGGGTTCGAGAGTTGAGCGGTCTGCTACTCATCTTCGAGGCCGAGAAGCTCGTCGAGTTCTTTACGAACGCGCTCGCCGTCGGCCAGTATGCCGGCTGCAAAATCGTGGGTTTCCCAGAACATAGCCTCAGCAGCACGAGACCGGAACCTTGGGGGTATCTTACGGGGATCCCTGATCAGCTTGCGCTTGGAGTAGCGCATGTTTGCCTTAGCCATCGTTGCTATTTTACCGCTTAGCCTCG
>JALSMT010000088.1 GCA_026987375.1 Thermaceae bacterium
CGAAGCCCTTTTTGAGCTAATTGACCAAAATCGCGAGCACCTGCGTCGCTGGCTCCCTTTCGTGGACGCCACCCAAGACGTCGGGTACACCCGGGACTTCCTGAAAGACCAGCTGCGCGGGCTGGCCGAGGAGCGGACGCTCACCCTGGTCCTCTTCCACCACGGGCGGGCCGCGGGGGTGCTGGGGGTGAACCGCGTAGACGCCCTGAACCGCGTGGCGTCGCTCGGTTACTGGCTAGCCGCCGAGGCCACCGGCCAAGGCTTGATGACGCGGGCGGTGCGCCGTCTTATCGAAATAGTCTTTGAGAACTTTCCGGTGGACCGCATTGAGGTCCATTGCGCCCCGGACAACCGGGCGAGCTGCGCCATTCCCGAACGGCTCGGCTTCACCCGCGAAGCGGTGCTGCGCCAGGCGCTCAGGGCCCACGAGCACGTGGACGACCGGGTCATCTGGGGGCTTTTGCGCGAAGAGTGGGAAGCGGCTAGAAAATAGGTTTGCGTTTTTCGAAGAAGGCGTTCAGGCCCTCTTTCAAATCCTCGCTCTGGCGGCTCCAGGCGCCGCTGGCGGCGGCGTAATTAAAGGCTTCAGCTAGCCCCATACCGTAAAAAGAAGCCAGCAGCTCTTTGCTCAGGGCCAGCGAGCTGGGGGAATTTTGGGCTATGCGGGCCGCCCAGCTCAACGCCTCCTTTACGCTGTCGCCCGCGGCCGCCACGCGGTTGGCCAGGCCCATACGGTAGGCGTCCTGGGCGTTTACCAGGTCGCCCGTCAGCAACAACTCACGAGCCTGCTTTTCGCCCACCGCCCGCACCAGCAGCACACCAACCAGCGCCGCCACAAAACCAATCTTGACCTCGCTAAAGCCAATGCGCGCTTCTTGGTCCATCACCACCAGGTCGCAGGAAAGCGCCAGGCCGGCTCCGCCGGCTACCGCCGGGCCGTTGACGGCGGCGATGATCGGCTTGGGAAAGGTGTAGACGCGCATAAAAAAGTCGCGCAGTCTTTGCGAGTGGGCCATATTTGCCTCGGCCGGCTGCTCGCGGACGCGGCGTAAAAAATCGAGGTCGGCGCCGGCGGAAAAGGCCTCGCCCGCGCCGCTTATGACCAGCGCCCGCACCCCCTCCTCGCTGGCGGCGGTCTCTAGCCGCGCCAGCAGGGCGTTCATCAACCCGTCCGAGAGAGGGTTGCGGCGCTGGGGATCGTTGAGCGTCAGCAGCCGCACCGCTCCAATGTCGCGCGCTGTTACTAAGTTTTCCATATCACCAGCCTAAACCAGCTCAGTGAGCCTTGCAGGGCGCGGGTATTTTGGCCGCGGACCATTTTTTGAGCGGTATGGGGCTCGGGACGACGGCAAAGGCGGTATCGTTGCGGCGGCCCCTACCCGTGTTAAAGTCTGCCCCGCACTCGAACGCCTTCTGGGGGTCCAGGGTGTCGCGGCTCTGGTAGTGGTAGGCCACGACGCGCAGGCGGCCTTTCAGGTAGGCCACCGTGAGCGATTCCCGCCAGCGGTTACGCCCTACGGCGTCGTTGCCCGAGACCACCTCAAAGCCGCCCCGACTCTGCGAAAGACTGGGGAAGGTTCCCCACGCCTGTCCACTCCAGGCCGCGCCCGCTAGAACGAGCGGTTCTTCTCC
Source organism: Thermaceae bacterium (assembly GCA_026987375.1). Classification (GTDB taxonomy): domain Bacteria; phylum Deinococcota; class Deinococci; order Deinococcales; family Marinithermaceae; genus Oceanithermus. The sequence continues at coordinate 1,633 of JALSMT010000088.1, forward strand.
GGAAAGGAACACGTAAAGGTTGACCACGTCGTCGTCGGACGACGGTTGCCACAGCACCGCTCGGTCTAACGCGCCGTCACCGTTCCAGTCGCCTGTGAGAGCGGCCACGACGCCCCTCAAAACCTGTTCGGGCAGCCAGGAGTCGGGGCCGGCCAGCGCCGCCGGCAGCAGGAGGGCGCAGATTATGAGGCTAGTCAATGTGTATTTGCGCGGGATCAAAGTCCACCTCCGGGTATTGGGGGTCCATGGCCTCGAGCTCGTTCAGCAATATCTGCGCCACGATCAGGTTGCGCTGCCACTTGCGATCGGCGGGCACCGCGTACCAGGGGGCGTGGTCGCTGCTGGTGCGGCCGAGGGCCTCGGCGTAGGCGGCCATGTAGTCGTCCCAGCGCTTGCGTTCGGCCAGGTCGGCGGGGTTGAACTTCCAGTTCTTCCTGGGGTTTTGCAGCCGCGCTTCCAGTCTCTTTTTCTGCGTTTCCTTGGATATGTGCAAAAAGAACTTGACGACGCGGGCGCCCTCGTCGCTAAGGAGCTTTTCGAAGGCGTTGATGTGGTCGTAGCGCCGACCCCAGACCTCCGGCGGCACCAGCTGGTGCACCCGCACCACCAGCACGTCTTCGTAGTGGCTGCGGTTGAAGATGCCGATTTCGCCGCGCGCCGGCGTATGGCGGTGCACCCGCCAGAGGTAGTCGTGGGCCAGCTCCAGTTCGCTCGGTTTTTTGAACGAGGTGACCTTTACCCCTTGCGGGTTGACGGCGCGGAAAACGTGGCGGATGGTGCCGTCCTTGCCGGCGGTATCCATACCCTGCAGGACCATCAACAGGGCCTGTTTCCCCTCGGCGTAGAGCCGCGCCTGCAGCTCGCCCAGCCGCGCCGAGAGGCGCGCCAGCTCCTTGCGGGCGGCCTTCTTGCCGCCGGCAAAATCGTTTCCCTCGCGGGTGGGCCGCTGGGCGGGGTCGAAATTGCCGCCTGGTTCTACACGGTATTTGGAAACGTCCATGGTCCAGTTTACCCAATAACTGGCCGCCGCCAGTTTGTGACGTTTTTGTGACGTTAGCTATTCTAGACATTGAAGCGGGAGGTGATGAGTATGAAACGAATATTGGGCCTACTCGTTGCGCTGATCCTTTTCCTACTGCTGGGTGGTTGCGGCTCTGGCGATACAGCCCCGCCGCGCATCCTTTCGGTATTTCCGCCCGACGGTTACCACGGCTTCAAGCACGGCGAGGCGATTAGCTTTGAGTTCAGCGAACCCGTTGACCTGGATAGTTTCATGCAGGCTTACCACTCGACCAGCGACGGCCTCGAGCCCGAACAGATCAGCTTGCGCCTCGCCGACGGCGGCAGGAAAATTACTCTCTACCCCAGCCACGACCTCGACTACAGCCCCGACGCCAGCTACCGCTACTACGGTTTTGAAATATCTACTGAGCTGCGCGATCGCGCGGGCAACCACTTGGCTGAGCCCTTGCGGGTGACGTTTACTACGATGCGCAGGGTCACCGCGGAGCTAGTCGGGGAGGCCGCGCTAGACGGCACCGTCTTGGCGGGGCAGCAGGCGGTCGCCGATCAAAACGTATTATTGGCGGGCGACAGCGTTAATGACGCTCCCCTGCGCGGCTTCGTCAGCTTTGCGGCGCCCGCCGCAGCCGATGGCTTCCTGGCCGGTACGCTGCAGCTGACCGTCGCCACGGTCACAGGCTTGCCGGTACATGGGCTGGGCGATTTGAACCTGGAGTGGTTGGACTACGGCGGCGCGCTGGACCCCAGCGATTTTAACCTGCCGGCTCTTTCGGCGAGTCCGATATTAGACGGCGGCAGCGGTTGGCAGGCCGACAACCCCGTGCGCTATGACGTTAGCGACTGGGTGCGCGCGGCCTGGCAAGGCGGCCGATCCCACCTGCAGTTCCGCCTGCGCTTTGCGAGCGATAGCGACCAGGACGGCAGCAGCGATGCGGTCTGGTTCTACTCCGCCGACGCCCCCCAAGCCGCTTACCGGCCGTTGCTGGAGCTGACCTACTACGGTCCCTAGCGCTGTCCCGCTCCCCGCGCCAGGAGCTGCACCCGCCAGCCCGCCGGCAGCGCCCTTAGCAAACGTAAGGGCCAGGCCAGCCGCCGCGGAAAGGCCACCTCGAAACCGGGCCGCTCCAGGCCGCGGGCGATGATGCGGGCCGCCTCCGCGGGCTCGAGGATGAAGGGCATGGGAAACTCGTTGGCCGCCACGATCGGGGTCCTCACGAACCCGGGGCTGACCAGCTTCAGGTCAATCTTCTCGCGCCGCAGCTCGGCCCAGAGCGCCTCGGCGTAGTAGCCGAGCGCCGCCTTGCTGGTGCCGTAGCCGCTGGTGCGCGGCAGCCCCACGTACCCGGCCAGCGAGCCCATCAGCGCGATCGTGCCCCCGCCCGCCTCCCGCATGCGCGGCCTGAGGGCGTCGAGGGCGTGGGCTACGCCCAGCAGGTTGACCTCGAGGTGCCGCTTCAGGTTGCGGGCGGTGTCGTCGCGGCCTTCGCGCTTGAAGGCGGCGCCCGCGTTCAGGACCGCCAGGTCCAGGGGCCCTGCGTCCTCCCAAACGGCGGCCACCGTTCGTTTCACCGCCTCCGCGTCGGTGACGTCGAGCGGGTAGGCCGCCCCGCCGGTCGCGCGCGCCACCTCGTCCAGCCGCTCCACGTTTCTGCCCGAGACCAGCACGTACGCCCCCTCGCGGGCGTAGTGGAGCGCCAGGGCCCGGCCGATGCCGCTCGAGCCCCCGGTGATCCATACCCGCTGGACCTTCTTTTCTTCCATGCACCCCAATTGTAAACCCGCGGAACGGTTGACGCAGCGGGCGGACCCTCCGCCCCCTTTGGGAGCGTCGCTGGCGGTAAGGTTTCTTGAAGGCCGGTGGGGGAGCCCGCCCGGCATGGCCGCGGGCCTGCGGCCTAGATCTTCTCGCTGCTGTGGGTGATCTTGCTGCCCGGCGGCACGCTCTCGGTGAGCCAGACGTTGCCGCCGATCACCGACCCGCGGCCGATGGTGACGCGGCCCAGAATGGTTGCTTCGGCGTAGACGATCACGCCGTCCTCCAGGATGGGGTGCCGGGGCACGCCCTTGACGGGGTTCCCATGCTCGTCGAGCTCGAACTTCTTGGCCCCCAGGGTCACCCCCTGGTACAGGCTCACGCCCCGCCCCAGCACGGCCGTTTCGCCGATGACGATCCCGGTGCCGTGGTCGATGAAGAAGCGCTCGCCGATGCGGGCGCCCGGATGGATGTCGATCCCGGTCAGGCTGTGGGCGCGTTCGCTGATGGCCCGGGGCACCAGCGGCACCCCCAGGCGGTAGAGCTCGTGGGCGAGGCGGTGGTAGCTGATGGCCAGGAAGCCCGGGTAGCAGCAGACCACCTCCTCGGGGCTCGTCGCCGCGGGGTCGCCCTCGTAGGCGGCCCGGGCGTCGAGGGTGAGCATGCGCTGGACCTCGGGCAGGCGCTCGAGCCAGGCGTTTACCAGGGCTTTGGGGTCGCTTTCCGCTGGGGCGGGTTGCGAGGTGACAGCTAACTTATTGTTGTGAGCAAAAGCCAGCGAGCGCGCCACTTCCTCAGACATTATCGAGCGCACCTGCCGCAGAGTCGCCGACGCGCGGAGGGCGGCATCGCTACGGGGGAAGAGCAGATCGAGCAGCAACTTAGCCGCTTGCTGGATCGCGCCGGAGCGGGGCATAACCTCCAGCTTGAGAGGGGAGGAGTCTTGCAGGGTTTTGGCCAGAGGCTCGAAGCTCTCGTTCATGACCCAAGATAACGCAGCAACGGCGGACTCGCTGACGGCTTGCCGGCTTTGGGTTTGCCGGATAAACTAGTCCGCCACTCTGAACCCCAGCTCGGCGGCCTTATCCACGAAGAACTGGACGTTCTCGCTTTTGGTCTGTCCGCCCAGGCTCTTGCGGTCCCAGGCCTCCTCGGCCGCCAGGATCATCGTCTCCGCCAGGCAGGCCGGCACCAGGTCGGGCCCGCCGAAGCGCAGGTCGAGGTTCACCTCGGCCTCGCCGGGCAGGCGCACCACCCCGCCGGGGATGACGCGTACGCCCGGCACGTCCTTCACCGCCGGGTCCACGTCGGGGGGCACGCCCTCGTCGTAGATCCAGGCGCCGGGCTTCACGAAGTCGGGGAAGATGACCGCGCCCGGGTCGGAGGTAGCGCTGAAGACCAGGTCGGCCTCCTGGATGGCGGGAATCTCGGTCGTCGTCACGATCTCGGTCCCGGCCCCCTTGCGGGCCACCAGCCGGCGCAGCGTCTCGGCGCTCTTTTCCAGCCGTTCGAGGTTGCGCCCCACCAGGATCAGCCGCCCCACCAGCGGTGCGATCTGGCGGGCGATGCCGAAGGCCACCACCCCGTTGGCCCCCACCACCGCAGCGGTCACCTCGGAAAGGGGTTTGCCCTCGCGCCCCGCGCGCTCGAGGATTTGCGGGATCGCCGCCTTGACCGTGCCGGCGGTGTAGGCCCCGCCGTTGGTCACCTGGATCTCGGGAACCGCTTCCTGAACCTGGAGACCCTTCTCGCCCACCACGCTCCAGAAGGCCCCCAGCCCCAAGACCGTCGCCCCCAGCTCGGCGGCCAGGCGCGCCCCCTGGACGGCGCGACTGGTCGCCAGCTCGGGCTTACCGGTTATCTGGTGCGGCAGTAGCGGGGCCGAAACGAGGTAGCAGCGTATTTCGCGTCCGTCTTTGGTGCGCACGCCGCGGATCTCGCCCACCTTCATGGGGCGGAAGCGCTCGGCGATGCGCTCGACCCAGGCCTGGCGGACCAGGCCGGCGCGCACCAGCGGGCGCAGCCAGGCGAAGCGCGGGCTCTGCCACAAGTCATCGATGGTCAGCGGGTGAATCATGAAGGCGCAGACCACCTGGTCCTCACTTGGCAGCGGCGCGGGCTCGCCCAGCTTGGGCTCGGTGCCTTCCAGAATGCGCCCCAGGTTTTCCTTGAAGCGCCATATTACCAGCGCCGCCAGCAGCCAGGCCAAGAGCAGCGAGAGGGTGCTGACTTGCAAAAACATCAGCACCAGCGCCAAGGAAAAAGCGATGGTGACCACCGCCAGCGAAAGATAGCCTGTCAAGGCGTAGACGATGAGGGCGAAGACGAGCGGCAAAAAGGCCTGCAGGTAGGGGTAGCCGGTCACCGAGAGCCCGGCGAGCAGACCGACGAGCAGAGCCCCGCCGCGCGGCCGGAAGGGACGCTCGGGGATGAGGAAATACGGCGGGTTGATATGGCCTAGGTAAGCGGCCACGGCCAGCAGCAAAGCGGCTTCCAGCCCTTGCCCCCGCGCCAGGTATACGGCTAGGAAACCCTTAAAAGCGTCCACCAAAAGCGCCGCCAGCAGCGGCCCGCCGCCCAGGATCCGGGCGGCGCTCTCCAATCCCAGGTTATAGACCGAGGCCAGGCGCGGACTCTTGCCGCTTAGCGCCTTTACCGTCCAGTAACCGAGCGGAACCGCGCCTACCAGATAAGCCAGGATTGCAAGGGGTACGACGCTCCAGTTCACCAGGGTCCTCCAAAGTCTCCCAAAGTCTACTCCAGCTCAGCCGGCCAGCCACTCCAGGCCCTTGAGGACGCCGCTGGCCGCCAGGGTTACCAGTATTGCCGCAGCCAGCACCCCCAGGGCGATTGCGGGCATAGCCAGGCGCTTTCTCAGACCTAGAACCAGGGCTATCAGCGCCCCCGTCCAGGCGCCGCTGCCTGGTAGGGGCACGGCCACGAAGAGCAAGAGGCCCAGCGCCCCATAGCGCTGCACAGTGTCTTCGCCTTTTAGGCGCAGACGCGCCTCTAGACGACCCCACTTTTCTTTAAAGAACGGATAGCGCTCCAGCCAGGCCACTGCGGACGGTAAGAACCATAGCAGCAACGGCACCACCAGCAGGTTTCCCAGGAGCGCCGCGCTAAACGAGGCCCAGGGCGAAAGCCCCATCCCCAGCCCCAGCGGTATGGCCCCGCGTAACTCGACCACCGGCAGCATACTGACTACTGCCACCCATAACCAGTGAGCGAGGTACGAAGCGGACATCTATCCTATGTTAACGAGCGCGGCAGGAACCGCGCTCGTTCGTGTGCGGGCCGCCTTAGGCGTTTTTGGCCTGCTCCACCAGCGCGGCGAAGCCGGCCGGGTCGCGCACGGCGATATCGGCCAGCATTTTGCGGTCGACCTCTATGCCCGCGGCTTTGAGGCCGTACATCAGCTTTGAGTAACTCATGCCGTTTTGGCGCGCCGCGGCGTTTATGCGGGCTATCCAGAGGCGGCGGAAGACACGCTTCTTTTTGCGGCGATCGGCGTAACTACGCTCGGCGGCGTTGAGCAGCGTTTCCGAAGCGCTCTTGACGCTGCGCGAGCGGCTGCCCCAAAAGCCCTTGGCGCGCTTGAGGAGTTTCTTGTGTTTGTGGCGGCGGACTACGCCTGTTTTTGCTCTCGGCATCGTCTACCTCCTATTCGTAAGGCAACAGCTCGCGAATGCGACGCGCCTCGCCCTCGGCAAGGGCGAACTTCTTGCTTTTTGCGCGGATCTTGCCGCCCGACTTGTGCCAGTTGAGGTGGCGTTTGCCGGGCTTGGCGGCCATTATCTTGCCACGGGCGGTGACTTTTACCCGCCCTTTGGCGCCCTTGTGGGTCTTCATCTTAGGCATATCTCTATCCTCCGCTGGCCGGGCGCCCCGTAGGGTCTTGTCGGCCCGAGCGCAGCAAGCGCCAGTTTATCACAACCCCCGCCGCCGCGTCACCCCGCGCCCATAGCAGCTTTGGGGTTGCGGCGACGAGTACGCTATAAAAGGTGGTTTTGCGCCTTATGAACGGGTTCCTCTGCCGGCGGCGGGCCGCCCGGCCGACTACGCGGCCGTGAAAGTTCCCACGGGGCATTGTCAGCGGCGGGCGATTTTGATATAGTACCCATTGCTTGGCGCCGTGATCCGCGGTAGCTCAGCTGGTAGAGCGGTCGGCTGTTAACCGATTGGTCGCAGGTTCGAGTCCTGCCCGCGGAGCCAGAAACTGCCCGCCCCTATGGGGCGGGCCTCGTTATATATGCTTGCGAGAAGGTAAAACGTCAACGCCGACTACTTTTCTCAGTAAGCGGCGACCTTCACCAGCGCGGCTCTCTACTTGCGAAATACGCTGCGTCGCGACAGTAAACGACTACGCCCTGGGCTTGTATACATGGCGCGCTCGAGGCAACGGCGGCCGTCGCCTCACGTAGAGAGGAGACAAAAACAGAACGCCCCGTAGCGCCGGTAGAAAGTGTTAGCCGTTCGCCCACGCGAGTACGGTTTCTTCTCGGCCCTTCACGACATCGGTTGTCGGATAATCGTTTTCCACTTTTCCGGCGCTGCGCGTCTGGTATCGCTTAGATAAATCTCGTGGTGCTTTCCGGTTCTGCTGCTCCCGCTTTCTTCTATGAATGCGTGGATCTTTTCCACTGTTGGCCCTTCTTCAGCGAACGGACCAACGTGCATTATTTGTGCGGCCCTGCCTTCAGCAAAGGACTCGAACCGCAAGAGCGGCAAAGACGCCGGGTTTTTCTTTGCAGCCAGGCGCTCGCTGGCTTCTTGCACCATCGCTTGCGTAATCAGCTCTGGCTGCATGATCATGAGCGTCCATTTCCAGCCGTTTTTGTCTGCTACGCTGAACGACGACATATCATCGGCCCACCACAAACCCTCTAGGGGCATCACACCGTAATCGGTTGCCATTTCTCCCTTTTTCGCCATGAATTTTAGTGCGTATGAAAGCGGATACAACGCCTCGAGCGCGTCTTTGAACTCCTTTGAAGTGTTTGGATCGCCCTCCCCATCTATCATCAGAAAATTCATCTTCGGTACGACGACCGTCTCGACCCGCCTGGAAGAAGCCTTGTATAGGTGCTTCAATTCTCTTCTGTAGTCGACCTTTCCCATTAAAGCCTCCTTTTGGCGGGTATTTCGAAAATTCTATCGGTAGTGCCGCGTTCTCGTCTTTGCAACCATACTATTGCACCGTCCGCCGCGCGCTTAAAAGCCGACACCCGCCCGCGCTCCAGCCGCTCGCGGCCGACCGTTACACTTCGGCAAAGACCTCGCAGTGCTCTACCTTTTCTTCGAGCTCCAGCAAATACTCCTCGTCTTCGGGGTAGTACTTGGCTTTTTCGTATTCTGCACCGGCGAAGTTTTTGATGACTTCCAGGTTTTCCCAGAAGGTAATCAGGGTAAGGTGAGCCTCGCCCCCTTTGCTTTTGCGCAAGAACACCAGCTTAACAAAACCGGGCGTACCGCGATAGTCGGGCGCCGCTCGCTCTAGGAGAAAGCGGCAGTAGGCTTCGTAGTCTGCGGCCTTTGTTCGCCCATGCCAGATCCTCGCGGTCATTACGCCCTCCCTCTGTGCTTGCACCATCATAAAGCCCCAGACGCTAAGCGGGGATGGGTACCAGGCTCATGAGCGATCGCTCTGAGAATTGAAGGCAAACTGAAGGGTATTGCGGGGTATATTCTCCGCGCCTGACATTTGGGATCGAGAAGCCAGCCTGACCGCAGCGATACGGCAAAGCCCAGCCGATGGGGGCGTGAAGCCGGACGGGGTAGCGGAAGCGGCGGAGCGCGGGAGCCTAGAGTCTAAAGCGGCTACCCTCGTCCGTAGCGCTGGGCGGGCTGGATGGTGCGTTCGCTTTGCACGTGGGCGCGAAAGCCAAGGCCGCGCAGGACGCTAGCGCCGCCGTTAACGAGCCTTGAGCGGTTGTCGAGGTTTGGCTTAGTTTAGCTCTTCCGCCCAGGCTTCTTCGAAGATCACCCTGGTTTCGCTGACGGTGAGTTCCAGCGCCTGCGCCACCTCTTGCGATAGCAGGTTCATGGCGCGGCGCAGCGCCTGGCGGTCCAGGTCGGGCAGACCGCGCTCGCTGTCCCAGCGGCGCAGCTGCCCCGCCAAGATGGCGATGCGGTGGGGGTTGCCTTCGGAGAGTATCTCGGTAACGCGGCGGTGGCGTGCGGCCCACTGCTTGGGCAGAGGCAGCTGGCCGTGACGCAGGTGCTCTAGAATCTGCGGTACTTCTTCGTTGGTCAGCGCCGGGCGCAGACCCGACTGCTGGGGTGACTCGACCGGTACAAAAGCCTTGGAGCGGGAGCCGGGGAACTCTACCTGGTAGTACACGCGGCCGATTCCGGCTACGGTGCGCTGGGCGATTCCGGCTACTACTCCAACGCCGTAGGGAGGCAAGACAACCTTATCTCCGGGGCGGTATTCCTTCACTCGCTGACTCCTTTCATGAAAACCTCGGTAATGGTCTTTAGGAACTTCTGGCGTGGAAAATCGAGCTGGGGACTGCAGCCCAAGGCGGCCAGGGCGCCGGCGGTGAGGGGCACGTCGAGGTCGCGACGCAGCTCCCCCGAGTCTATGCCGCTCTGCACGAAGCGTTCGAGGACGCTCTGATAGTGCTGGTGCAGGCCCTTTAGCCAGGCCTTCTGGTCTTCAGGGCTGGTGGCCTCGCGCGCGACGGCGGACCAGAGGCCGCGCCAGTCGTCCACGAACTCCAGGCGGCGCTGCAGCAGATTTTCGAGGCGTTCCCGAAACGGACCGTCGCCCTCGGTTATGGCCGCTGCGTCGGCGTAAAACTGCATGGTGTTGTGTTCTACGAGGGCTTTTAGGATGTCCTGTTTTCGTTCGAAATACAAGTAGACGGTGCCCTTGCCGACCTCGGCCCGGCGCGCCACTTCTTCCACCTTTAGGCCCGACAAACCCCGTTCACGAAGCACTTTAATGGTAGACTCGAGGATAGCGGTTTTTTTGTCGGGAACGTTGCGAGCCGTGGTGGTCACGCCCTTAAGAATAGCATGACTACACGAAATATACATGAGAACTGCCGCGGCTATTGTATAAAAATACAGATACAACGCCTCATGCCGCAGCGGTTTGCTAGGTCGCACAGGCTGTAGAACGGACGTTTCCGGCGCGGTAGGCTGAAAGGGTGAATACAACTCTGACGGCCTTAGCCGGTTTTCGAGTAGGTCACTGGACTAATGACGCGGCGCGCACCGGTGTGACGGTGATACTCTGCCCCGATGAGGGTTGCGTCGCCTCGGCGGACTTCGTCGGGGCCTCGCCTGGTACGCGCGAAGCTGCCTTACTGGCGGCGGAAAAGAGGGTAAAAAGGATTCACGCTCTAGTTCTCAGCGGCGGTTCGGCCATGGGGCTAGAGACGGCTACGGGTGTGGCCCACTACCTTTTCGAGCGGGGGGTGGGCCACCCCACGCGTTTGGCCAGGGTGCCGATAGTGCCCGCGGCGGTGATATACGACTACCTTTGTGGCGAGGTGGCCTGGCCCGACGCGCGAGCGGGTTACTCCGCAGCCGCCGCCGCGAGCGCCGCCGCCGTAGCCACGGGAAGGGTGGGGGCGGGGGCGGGGGCAAGCGCGGGAAAGTATCTGCGGCCGGTCGCCAGCGGTCTGGGCAGCTCTTTGGCGAGCGCCGCGGACGTACGAGTTGGCGCCCTGGCGGTCGTCAACCCCCTTGGCGACGTCTATTCGCCCAGGGGTGAGCTGCTTGCCGGTCACGGAGACCGCGCCGCCTGGTTACGGGCCAGCTTTGCTTTTGCCGAGAATACCACCCTGCTAGCCATAGGGTTGGAGGCCAAGCTAAGCAAGGCTGAGGCGCGTATGCTGGCCGCCGCCGCGCAGGCTGCGCTGGCGCGCGTCATCAGGCCTTCGCACACGCCTTGGGACGGCGACGTCGCCTTTGTGCTGAGCAGTGCGAGGACGGCCGCGGCGCCTTTGGGGGTACTCTCGCTGCTGGTTCAGGAAGCGGTGGAAAAGGCGGTGACGGCTGCGGTTAGTCGCTGAACCAGTCTTTTTCCAGTTCTTGCGCCAACTTTTGCAACTCGGCGCTCTCCGCGGATATGCTCACCCGCCGCGAGCCGTCCTGCTGCGGCTCCAGCACGACCGTTAGAGCTTTGGGAAAGGTGCGCCGCTCGCCCCACTCGATCAGGGTCAGGCAGGCGTCGGCGGCGGCGTCTTCCAGGCCCAAGTCGTAAACAATCTCAGGACGGGACAGGCGGTAGACGTCTACGTGCAGGACCGCGCCGCGCGGCGTGGGGTAAGTGTGCATGAGGGTGTAGCTGGGACTGGTCACCCTGCCGCTAAAACCCAGGGCGGCCAGCAGATGCCTGACCAAGGTGGTTTTACCCGCGCCCAACGGACCCTGCAGCAGTACGGTGCTGCCGCAGGGAAGACGCCGCGCCATGGCGGCGGCCAGTTTTTGGGTGTCGCTTTCGTTGCGCAGGCGCATCAAGACGAGGGAAGGTGACGGTCAATTAGGGTCACCAGGCGCGAGAGAACCGCCCTTTCAGCCAAGACCACGACCTGTCCTTGCTGGCGCGGGGCGATGAGGAGGGCGTGTTGCGGCAAAGAGATTACCGAGTCGCGGCAGGCGCCATAGCCTACTTCTTCCCCCAGGAAGGCGAGGTCTTCGGTGAGGGCCTGCAGCAGGGCGGGGTCGAACTCGCTTGCGGTTTCGCCCTCCTTGATGAGGCGGGCCCAAAGCACTCCTCTTATCCGTAGGGGCTCTAATATGTCGTTGCTGGCCGCAGCCTCTTCTGTGGAGGGTTCGTCTATGGCCTCGCGCCCAACGGCAGGATCTTGTTTTGCGGGAGACGCTGGGCTATCGAATACTCCCAGGAGATCGTCCAGATCGGCCCCCTGCAGTTGCGCGGCTACCTGCTTTGCCGCGGCGTGTTCTTCTTCTAGCTGAGAAATCAGCCTGTCGCCCTCGTTGAGGGCGCGTTCCACCTCTCGCAGCCCCTTGCTGCCGAGACGGTCGATGCGAGCAATCCCTTTCTCCAAAAAACCCATCAACGAACCGGCGCGATAAGCGGTCTCCCCCCCCACGGCTTTGGCTTTCTGATAACGCTCGTTGAGCGACTCGAAGCGGCTGCTGAGTTCCAGCCGCAAAGACTCACGTTGCTTCTGCAGTTCGCGCAGCTCCCGGCGCAAGGGTTCAAGGTCGGGCTGGCCGCTGGCGAGGTACGACCTGGCCTTGGAGATCTCGGCCAGTAACTTTTCGCCGCCCAGTCCCTCCAGCCTCTTAGCGGCCGCGGCGAGCTCCTGCAGTTGTTGCTCGAGGCGGGAGCGGCGCGCCGATATGGTAGCTTCTACTTTTTGCGTGAGTTCGGGCAGGTTGGGCAGCTGCCCTCGTTGAAACTCTTTAGAGGCGATTTCCAGCTCGGGGACGGTCAGCTGGTAGGGTTGGACGCGCTCTCGCAGGCGCTCGATCCCCTGAGCGATTAACTGACGCGCCTTGCCTTCCAAGGCGGCGACCTCTTCTTGCAACTGTTCGGGTGGCAGCTCGGCTAGCTGCAGCAGCAGCGAGTTGCGGGTGTCGGTTATTTCCGGCAATTCCGGCAAGGCTTCTAACTGGGCCGTTAGCTTGGCGCGCAGCGCTTTGGCGGCTTCGCCTTCACGCGCCACCAGGCTGAGCGCCTCGGGCAGCTCGGTCTTGAGCCTGCCCAGCAGCGCTTCGTCTATCTCGCCCGCCTCGACGCCGGATTCGAGCAGCGCCAGCCTTTCTCTGAAGCCTTGCAACTCGGGCAACTCGCTACCCGCCAAAGAATCGTGAGCGCTCTTGATGAGCGACTCGGCCTCGCCTTGGAGCCTGAGGCGGCGCTTTTCTTCTTCCCGATGTTCTTTGAGGGCCTCCTCGAGCGAGAGGACCTGTTTTTCGGCCTCGCCAAGGTCTCCGGGGATTATCCCCATCTCCAAGCTTTCTTTTATCAACTCGAGTTGGCTGCGGGCCATACCGGTAGTGACGGCGCCGTCTCGTTCGACGCTGCGCAGGCGTTCGGATAGCCACTCGTAGCGCGCCCGCGCTTCGGCCAGAGCTTCCTTGACCGCCTCTTCCATGGCGGCTTGCAGCTCGTCCATCTTGCCGCCGGCCAGCTGGCCGGCGGCAAGGGCCGCCTCTATCTCACCAAGGAGCTTGGATACCGCTTCTGTCTCCAAGACCGCTGCATACTGGCTCTTGAGGCGCTCTAGGCGGCGTTGTTCTTCGGCTAAGTCTATTTCGCGAATGCGGTCGGCTACTTCGGGCTCGAGGTTGTCGAAGTCGATCAGCAGCTCGAAGTCTCCATCCGCCGACTCATCCTGCGCCGCGGCTCCTTCGTCGACGAGGATCACGCCGCTGTCGTCTTCGGCGGTCGCTGGCTCGTCTTCGGGAACCAGGGTGGCGTTTTGTACTACCGATGACTCCACCAGCTTACGCAAATCAGCCGCAAGCTTCCGCGCCCTTTCCACTTCGGCTGTAGCCAGGGTCTCGGACGCCTGAGCCTCTTTGATCTGCTTGAGCAGCGAGGCGAGGCGGCGCAGCTTGGGGCCGCCTATACTCTTTACCCGTTGCAGGGCCTCTTCCAGGTCGGAGATGTCCCGCGCCTGTCGGAGGAGCTCGTTTTGCAGTTTTTCGTCCAGCAGATCTATCTGCTCGCTCGCCTTGCGCAGCAGGTCATCCGCCGGCTGCCCCTCTTCTTTGCTGGCGGCGATGAGGGCGGCCAGGCTGCGCAGACGCTGTACCTCCGGCCACTCAAAGTAGAGGCTGAAACGGGATATGGCCTTTTGTAAACGCGCTTCAGGATCGTTTCCGGGCGAGTCGATTGCGGGCGCGGCCTCGCCATCCTGCAGCGACGCCAGTGTGTCTTCTACTATTTTTCTGGCCGCCGGAGCGCTCATGCTGCGCTGCAACTCCAGGTAGACGAAGCGTTTCAGCAGGCTGGCCAGCGCCTTGCCTTCCAGGTTGTCGGGTTGCAGCCGCAACCTCGTCAGACCCTCCTGTAAGACAGCGTCGGTCCTGTCGCCCAGGTGGGGCTTTAGCGCGCGTTGTAACTGCTTCAGCGTTGGCACGACGTCAGGCTACCTCCGTTAGAACTCCTCATCCCATTCCACTATGGTTTCGCTCGTCAGGGTTGGGCTTTTCTCAGAGGTGGTATTGGAATCGCTTTGCACGGTGGTTTGCTGCCTCCTCTTGTCTTGAATGAGGCCGAACTGTATGGCGATGCCGCGTAAACCCCAGGTTGCGAAGACGATTACCAGGAAGAGCAGTATCGCCCAAACAGTTTGCGCCAGGACGTTCTGTTCGATAGACGCAAAGCTGAGTTTGTGCAAAATGGGGACGCCGCCGTAGGTAGCTAGGAGGTCGCCGAAATAGCCGATACCCTCGAAGACGGCGGGGAGAAGCAAGAACAGGAAAGCCAGCCCCAAGAGACGCCAGTAGACGTTGCGCCCGCCGAACGTCAGCCAGACCAAGTAGAGCGGGAAGAGCGCCAGGATGGCCATCAGGATGAAGAATACCGCTCTGGGCAGACCCACGAATAACTTGGTAATCGCCAGGCCTACCGAGAAGGGCTTTTGCAGAACGAAGGTCTTTCCCAAGACCGTAGCGTCAACGGACTCGAGCAAGTCTATCAACACGTTTATATCGGTGGTCCGCAGGCCGACGGCGTTCATCAGACTATCAAAAAGTCCGATGACCTCCTTATCCAACTTGGGCTTGACCGCCCGTACCAGCGGGCTAATCTCGTAAAGGTAACGACTACGGGCGTATTCCAACCTCTTGTAAGCAATGTCGGTATTGCCCGAGGCCACGTAGGGGATTGCGCTGCCCACCGTGCCTTCGGTCATCAGCAGGCTGTTGCGCCAGTCGGTGTAGCTGTAAATTCCCGACTGCGCCAAAAGGGTCGCCGCTTTTTGTGCCTTCTTTTTGTCTGGCACTAGAAACTCTACGTCTTGCAGAAGCTGTTCCTTGGGTGAAACTAGAGGCGCCGCCACCACCGGTTTGCTCGCGGCGGCCGGTGCGGCCTTGGCGGCCGCAGCCGCTTTGGGAGTTGCGGCCGCTTTGGGAGCTGTGGCCGGAGCGGCGATGGAGGCCGCCGGTTTGGGCTTGGACGTCTGGGCCGCGCCGCCAGGGGCGGACGGCTTGGCGGCAGCCGGCGTAGCCGGTTCGACCGATCCTGCCTGAGCGCCGGCGGCCTTGAAGAAGTCGCGCGAAGCAGCTATGAGCTGGTCAATTTTGCTATTGTAGGAGGCTAGATCGTTGGACTGCAGGTCGGCCAGGGCGCCGACGAATTCCTTGGCGAGGGAACCTTTCAGCCTAGGCGAGTCCTGCACCACCAGGTAAAGGCCGTAGGCCTTGGCCGTTAGAGCGAATTTCGACGCCCTGTTTTTTCGCTGTTTCGCCAGCGCCAACGTTTTTGCTATCGCGCCGGCGTAGGCGCGCTCAAATAGCGTCCGTAAGGATTTGATATCGCCCGCTTGGATTAGCGGAACAGCCTTGTTCTTGAGGTCGGGAGTGCGCGCGGTTATTTTGACGAGGCGGTCCAGTAAAGCCAGAGACTGCTTGGGGTCTCCCTTGTATGCGGCTTGGAACATCGCCTCGTAGAGCATCTTGCCCAGCGAGCCGCGGACTACCCAAAGCTGGCTTTCCAGGTCAGCCTTGCTCTTGCGAGAGATGGCTACACGGGCATTCTTGAGCGACTGCACCACACCATCGCTCAACGCCTCGGGGACGTTCTCGGCGTCCTTGCGGAAGATGTTCAGGGCGTCGTCTACCGCCTGTAAGCTGGCGGCCTGGTCTTTTTCGAATTCGGCGCTGGCCATTTCCAGTTTTGGAGACAGCCGGTCGTAAAGCTGGGTTAATGGAGCCGCCCATGCAACGGCGAAAAACAGCGCCAGAACTATCCAACGGGTGTGGTTCATACTTGACCTCCTTTGGCCTCAAAGCTATTCAATACGTGCAAGAGCCTGCCCAGGTTGGCTCCTCGTTTGGTGACGATCGCCACCAGAGCAGACCCAAAGGGGCGGATGAGTACCTGCCCCTCCTGGAAGACGCTATAGAATATTTTATACGATTTTCCTTTTCTTAGCAGGTTGTCTACCACAGCCAGTATAGGCGCCAGCTCCTCCGCCCCCGGCAGGCGCGCCTCGCTAAAGCCGTCGCCGCGCAGCAAGACGCCGCTCACCCCGTCTTCCCGCGCCAGGTCTCGGGCCAGCTGCTCCCGTGCGCGCTCGTCTTGCAGGTCTACCTGCCAGTGCGGCATCTCGATGGTCTTGACGGCCTCGCCGCGGCCTGTTTTTTCTGGCCCCTGCGGCGTGCCTTTCTGTTCTGAGGCGCTGCTTTCCAGGTTCTGCAAAAGAGAGAGAAACTTCTTGGAGGGTGTGCGAACCGGCAAAATCTTGCGTAGCTCCTCTAAAAGCGGCCCGCTGACGAATGCGGCCCAGTCGCGCGGGCTCATGGCGCCGGGGTGTTTATCGGTTCGTCTTAGCGCCCTGTTTAACAAGTTTTGCGCCGCTGCCGGCGAGATGTACTCGGAGAGAGCCTCGATTATGAGGCGTTCAACTTGCGGCATACGCCTCCCTTACCCAAGCATTATAGAGGAAAACAATCGCGAGCGACGTTATAGTTCGTACTCCTCTGCAACTGCTCCTTCGACCCATACCTCACCGCTTTCCAGAAACTCTTTTTTCCAGACGGGGAGAGTCTTCTTTATCATTTCCAACGCCTGCCTGGCCGCGTCGAAGGCTTCGGGGCGGTGCGCAGCGGAGACGACTATCAGCAGCGAGGCTTCGGCGGGGTGAACGCGCCCCAGGCGGTGGATGATGGCTATTCGCCCCAGCGGCCGCTCGCGGCGCAGCTTTTCTTCGATGGCGGCGAGCGATTTTTGCGCCATGCTGCCGTAGGCTTCATACTCCAAAAAGCGCACCCGTTGCTCTTTATTAGGACTGCGGGTAGTGCCCAAAAAGCTGACCACCGCGCCGTAGGCGGGAGCTACGGCCCAGCCTATCAGGTCCGACAATCGTGGTTCCAGGGCCTCCGTAGTCAGCTCTAGCAGCGAGTCCGCCTCGCCGCCGGAGACCGGCGGCAAGAAGGCTAGCTCGTCGCCGTCCTTCAGCTGAGCGTCGGCGTGCGCCAGTTTTTCGTTAATAGCCGCCATGCCGCCCGAAAGGTTTAGCCGCGGATTGTTCTTCTCCAGCGCCTCCTTGGCGGTGGCCACCGTGGCCCCTGCGGCCAAGTCCAGAGTCAGCTGTGACTGACCGACGATCTCACGATATTGCGCAAAAAGCATGACTTTAATTCGCACTGGGAGACTCTCCTTCCAAAGCGCGGCTCAGGCTGTGCGCCACCGCCAGGGCGCGCCGGTAGCGCATGCGCAAAGGGCCGATTAGCGCCAGCTCGCCGCTGCGCCCGGTGTGCCTGAAACCGGCTTGCACCAGGCTGATGCCTTCTATTTCGCCCACCAAAACGTCGAGCCCGCCGGCGGGAACGACGCCCTGACGGGGGGGAACCTCTAGCGCAGCCAGAGTGCGCCTAACGAACTCGGGGTCGCGCGCCTCCGGCTCGCCGAGCATCACCCCAAGGCCCTCAACGTAGCTCTCGCCCCGCGGAGCGCTGAACGCCTGTGTCAAAAGCCGCGCCAGCCGCGCCAGCCGCGGACTGGGAGCCGCCCTTTCCGCCAGCTGTGAGAGAGGGTAGGGACCTTGCAGCCAGTGTTCCGCTTGCTCTAAAAATCCTTCTTCGAGGCTGGTCTCCACCTCGATTATTCCCTCCAACAGCCTGCCCCCTTGCAGCACCGCCACCGCTAGCA
The DNA here is from genome assembly GCA_026987375.1 of Thermaceae bacterium. GTDB lineage: Bacteria > Deinococcota > Deinococci > Deinococcales > Marinithermaceae > Oceanithermus. Next base: position 19,218 of record JALSMT010000088.1, read on the forward strand.
CTCTGCCTTCCCCCAGGTCTGAGAGGTGCACCTCGAGGACGCTGGGGTGAGGATTGCTGACCAGGCGCAGGACCGCAGGATAGCCGGAGAGTCGCGCCGCCATCTGAGCTGTTAGCTGGGGCCAGTTGACCCCGGCGTGGGCAATTACCCTGCCTAGACGCTTGAGGGTTTCGTTTGCCAGGGGTTGGGGAGGGAGCTGAGCCAGGGCGTAGCGGCGAAAACCGCGACGCGTAGGGACGCGGCCGGCGGAGGCGTGTGGTTTTTCTATGTAGCCTTCCGCTTCCAGGTCGGCCAGGTCGTAGCGAACCGTCGCGGGGCTAACGCTCAACCTTCCCGCCAGCTTGCTCGAGGGTACGGGCTTGCCGGTTTCAATGTAGCTTTGCGTCAGTAGTAACAGCAAGCGCTGCTGCCTCTCGGTCACGTTTACATTTTACTCGCCGCCGCCTTGGGCTAAGCGCCAGAGACGGCCGCGTCCGCGACCTTGGGGAAGCACCAAGCCCGCCTGCTGCATTTTCGCCAGTAGTTTACGGGTTGCGGGCAGGGGGAGCTGCAGGGCGCGGGCCAGATCGGAGGTCGCCTGGGCGGCGCGGCGCAGGGCGGCTAGGACTATCAGGTAATCCAGCGTGAAGGCTCCTTGTTCGTTTTGCGCTTGAGAAACCCAACGTACAAAATCGGCGTCGAAGCCGGGATTGTGCAGCAGCAGCGTGACCGCCGCCTGCCAGGAGCGGTACTCGGGCGGCTCTTTGCCATAGCGCAGCATCAGGCGGTACATTTTATCCACGCCCAGACCGGCGCGCTCGACGTAGCCGAGCTGGGCCAGCGCCCCCGCCAGTGCTGGATTACGCCTTTGCGGCGGATGGCGCAGGATGTTTTGCGGGGTCATTCCCGGCGCCAGTCCGCCGGGGTTGGATATTTCCAGGCGATCGGGGTGGTGGTGTACCTGGATGGTGCTGGTCGAGGTCCAGTCGCGGTGGACGAAGGCGTTTAGCAGGGCCTCGCGGTAGACCTCCACGTCGAAGTCCCACACCTCTAGGCGAAAGAGGCCGACGTGCAGGGCTTGGAAGTTGTTGCGCGCCTGAATGAGCTCGTGCAGCCGCGCCAGCGCCGCGGGGATGGGCTTTACCATGTCCTCGCGGAATGAGTAGTCTACTTCGTCTTCTTCGTGGCGGTAGTAGGACACCTCGGCCTGTGGTAAAGAGCGCGCCAGCGCCGCGCTGCTGCCCGCCAACAAGAGGCCGCTGACCGTCGGCAGGGTTTCACCCTGAGACTCTTTCACCATTCCCAGGGCCTGCGCCATCTCCAGGTCGCTGGTTTCCGCCAGGGGGCTGCCGCGGCCGCGCAAGCGCTCGCGGATTGTTTGCATGGCCTGCGGGTCGAGGTCGCGCAGACTGGTTCCCGCCAAGACTTTGGCGCTGGGGTCGGCGCTCAGGATCTCCTGCGAGGCCGGTAGAGTGGTTAACTCACGCCCGTTCCAGTAAGGCGCCGCCCCCTGCCCCACGGCCACCACGAAGGGACTCTTGGGTACGTGCAGGGCCCATACCACACCCTCGCTGGCGTCTATCCGCTCTACGTGCACCAGCAGGTCGCCGCCGGATAGCTGATAGACGGCGTGCCCTAGCTGTAGAGGCTCGAGCCCCGAAGCGTCGGCCACCCGCCCATTGACCACCCCCAGCAAAATTACTCCGCCTCTGGCGTTGGCCAGCCCCGCGGCGTAGCGGGCCAGCTGCTGCGGTTGCACCCCTGGTCCCAGGAAGACGGTTTTTTCGTCCGGGCCCGCGAGCAGCGCGCGGTATAACTCGGTCTCGCTCACGGCAATACCATACCTCAAGCTCGCGGCGGAGCGAAGTCGTGATTAAATGTGCTGAGTGTTGCAAATACGGATAACAGAATGCAAACATTTACATCCGTATTAAGAAAGAAACCTCAGAAATATGCAAAATGAACACGAATATCTTGACAAATTGCAAGATTATGCATATCCTTATGAACATCGGCCCCAGGCCGGAGGAGGCGTACTGAATGAGACTGCTGGCAATGACAATCTTCATAGCTCTGGGCGCGGCGCAGGCGGCCTCGCAGGCCGACGGCGGCACGACCGCGTGGATGCTGGTTTCTACGGCGCTGGTGCTGTTGATGACGCCGGCCCTGGCGTTCTTCTACGGCGGCCTGGTTCGCCAGAAAAACGTTCTCAACACCATGATGATGAGTTTTGCGGCGCTGGGCGTGGTAACCCTCGTCTGGGCGCTTTTCGGCTACTCGCTGGCCTATGGCGGCGGCAGTCGCTGGATTGGCGATCTTTCAATGTTGTTCATGCACGGCATAGACCTCAGCGGCAAGATGCCCGCGCTCTTGGACGTGGCCTTCCAGGGAACGTTCGCGGTCATTACCGCGGCCCTAATCTCGGGCTCGCTGGTAGGACGGATGCGCTTTTTGCCGTGGCTCTTGTTCATAGCCATTTGGACCGTATGCGACTACGCGGTGCTGGCCCACTGGGTCTGGGGGCCGGCGGGCTCGGCGCTGCTAAAGGACTTGGGCGCGATAGACTTCGCCGGCGGCACGGTGGTGCACATCAACGCCGCCATAGCCGGTGTGGTGGCGGTGATGGTCCTAGGGCCGCGCAAGGATTTTGGCAGGCTGGCCTTTTTGCCGCACAACATTCCCTTCGTCTTGCTGGGCGCGGGCCTCTTGTGGTTCGGCTGGTTCGGTTTCAACGGCGGCAGCGCCTACGGAGCCAACGCCAGCGCGGCGCTCGCTTTTACCAATACTTTTCTGGCGCCCGCGGCCACGATGACCGTCTGGATGATTTTGGAGGCGCTGCGCGGCGGTCGCGCCACCGCGGTCGGCGCGGCCACCGCGGCGGTGGTGGGACTGGTGGGAATAACTCCGGCGGCTGGTTTTGTCGGTCCCTTGGGGGCGCTGTGGCTGGGGGCGCTGGTGGCTTTTCCCAGCTATTTCTTCATCTCGATCCGGCCCAGGCTGAAGCTCGACGACTCGCTGGACGTTTTTGGAGCGCACGGCCTCGGCGGGATGAGCGGCGCATTGTTGACGGGGGTCTTCGCCGCCAAAGCCTGGGGCGGCACCGCGGGGGCGCTCGAGGGCAATATCGGTCTGCTGTGGGTGCAGATCGAGGCGGTGCTGGCGGCCGTCATATTCAGCGCGTTGATGTCGTGGTTGATACTGCGGCTACTGGCCCTGCTAATGCCGTTGCGTGCCGCGGATGACGAGCAGGCGGTGGGAATGGACGCTCTCTGCCACGGCGAAGAGGCCTACCCGGTGGCCGAAGGGGCGATACTGGTGCTGGACCGTGAGAACGACGGAGGTGCGCGATGAAGATGATCGTGGCTATGATACGTCCGGAAAAGCTCAATGACGTTCTGGAGTCTCTTTTCAAAGCCGAGGTGCGCGGTCTCACCATCAGCCGCGTCCAGGGGCACGGCGGCGGCACCGAGCGCGTGGAAACCTACCGCGGCACCACCGTCAAGATGGGCCTCTACGACAAGGTGAAGCTGGAAATAGGCGTCTCCGAAGGCTTCGTGGAAACCACCATCCAGGCGATACTTGCTGCGGCCCGCAGCGGCGAGGTGGGCGACGGCAAGATCTTCGTGCTGCCGGTGGAAAGGGTGGTGCGCATCCGCACCGGCGAGGAGAACGAGGCTGCGGTGACGCCGGTGAAAAAGCCGGACCGTTGAGGACTCAACCTACAGGGTAGGCGAAGACCGCTAGGGAGTGGTCGCCTACCCTGCCGCGCGCCACCGCATCCATGGGCGCCAGCGTTCCCGAATGCAGGTGTAGTTTTTTGCCGAGCTCCTTCTTGAGGCCTTCGTGGATATCGGCGGAGACGTCGCCAAACACCGCGCGCACCGCTATCGCCCTGGTGGTGAAGTGCTTGCTCAACTGCGCGGTTACGGCTTGCAGGACGCGCCCCTGCGCCAGCGGCAGAGGAGACGTGAGAAACGTCTCGTTTTCCAGGGAGATTAACGCCCACAACCGCAACGCCGCGCCGATTTTGCCGGCGAAACCAGGGAGCAGACCATTTTCTACCAGACGCCTTAGGTCGCGGCTGAGCAGCAGGAAGCGGCCCTGATCGGCGAGGCGTCTCACCTCCGCCAATGCTTCATCCTCGCTTTTCCCTCCGTTCAATAAGGAGGCGGCGCGGAGGGCGGCGCTGCCCAAGCCGGCGGATCCTAGGCGCGTGTTAATGGCGCGCACGCGCTGGTTGGCTATGGTTTCGGCGGCGCTTTTCGCCCTTTCATACATGGGGCAGAGCCGCGGCGAAGCGTGCAGCGACAGGAGTTTGTCGTAAAAGCCCAGATAACGCCGGTACTGCTCATCGAAAGGTCTTTCAGGATCGAGCAAGAGCACGCCTTTCTTGGCGGCCGCCTCGGGGCTGAGACTGCTTCCTGGGTCGGTAACTACTCCTATGGTTTCTCCCGCCATAACGCCTCCTAATTGCTAATGATGTACGAAATGGCTAGTCCGCCAGTTTGAAGTCCAACGGCCGCAGGTAAAACTCGTTGATGGCGGTGCTGCTGAGCAGGGCCACCGCCGGCAGGTGTCGCTTGTAGTGGGTGCGGTTGACGCGCCTCTTTACCAGGGTCACCTCCTCGGCCGTAAAGCCGAGGTTGACGATGTACTCGTCGGGGTAACCTTTGAGATAGTGCTCTAGAATCACGTCGGCGCGGCGGTAGCGCACTCCCAGGTCGTCCTCGTCGGTCTGGCCGGGTTCCAGGTCGGCGGTGGGGGCCTTGCGGATTATCTCCGGAGGGACATCCAGAAACTCGGCCAAGCCCCAGACCTGCGTTTTGTACAAGTCTCCCAGCGGGTTGATGGGCGGTGCGTCGTCGGCGTGCCAGGTGAAGTAGCCGAAGAGGCGCTCGGTCTTGTTGCCTGTCCCCAGGGGCAGGGCGTGGTACTGCTCAGACTTGTCGAAAGAAACTATCATGCGCGCCCGCGCCATGACGTTTCCTTTGCGTCGCGCCGTTATTTGCGGGGTCAGCCGGGCGTAACCCTCCACCATGGCGGTGATGTCTATGGTTTCCAGGGTAACGCCGAAGCGCTTGGCGACCAGCTCGGCGTGCTTGCGGGAGTCGGCCGAAGAGTCTTTGTGGGGCAGGCTGAGGGCGTGGACGTTTTCGGGGCCGAGAGCGCGCGCCGCCAGCGCCAGCGTCACTGCGGAGTCAACGCCGCCGCTGACCGAGACTATGGCTTGCTGGTAGCCGCGGTCGCTCAGCTCCTCGTGGATGAAGCGTTGTAACGCCTCCGCCACCAGCTGGTAGTTGAGCTCGAGCCTCTCTCCCGCCGTCACCCCGCGGACCACCTTCATAACTCCTCCACTATTTGCCGCAGCTCCGGGAAGATTAGCGGCAGGCCGGCTTTCAAGTCGGCTAATAGGGGATTGTCATAGCGTACCGGCGGTATTCTCTCAAAGTCCACGTCGGCTATCAGCGCCACCTCGCCAAAGGCTTCCGCCCGCGCCAGTATCTCTCCTTCGGGCCCGGAAAGCAGGCTGCCGCCGCTCATCATCTTTCCCGCTTCGCTGCCGGCTAAGCTGGCCAGGGCCACGTAGAGGCCGTGTTCTCCGGAGATCGCCTGCGTCAGCGTGGCCCAGCGGCCGACGTTGCCCGGCGTCGCTCCGGTAAAATCGCGCGCCGGCGAGGCGGAGGGAACGTATATGATCTGCGCGCCCTGCAGGGCCGCGATGGTGGCGGTTACCGAGTGCCAGAAGTCTTCGCAGATGAGAATAGCGGCGCGTCCAAAACGACTGTCGAAACTAGCCAAGCCGTGGCCGCGCCCCAAAAAGCGCTCTTCGTCGAATACGCCGTAGGTCGGCAGGAATATTTTGCGGTGCAGGTGCAGCAGCCCGCGCCCGCCGAGCTCGAAATATGCGGCGCTGTTGTAGTAGTCGCCGCCGTCGCGCTCATAAAAACCCACTATCAAGTCCAGGGGGCGCTGGTAGTGCTGGGTGTGCCACTCTAGCAGTCGCTCTTCCAGCTGACGCGCTTCCATAGCCAGCTCGCGCACGCCGCCTTGCAGAAAATAGCCGGTGAGGTAGGCTTCTGGCGCCACGGCGACGTCTATGTTTTCTTCTCTGAGCTCGAGCAGCCTGCTCAGGAGCCTCGCGAGGTTGCGCTCAACGTTACCCTTTTCGGGCTTGAGCTGTAAGAGAGCGTGGCGCACCATACTCCTACAGAATACCCCGCGTGCTAGGATGGGGCTACACGCAAGCGAGGAGGTTTTATGGTTCAAGTACGCCAGATACTCGACAACAAAGGGAGAGAAGTCGTAACCATATCGCCTCAGGCGACGGTTTTCGAGGCTCTGACCAAGCTGGCCGAGCACAATATCGGGGCCCTGCCGGTCTTGGCGGACGGCGAGCTGGTGGGCATCTTTTCCGAGCGCGACTACGCCCGCAAGATCATCCTCTTGGGTAAGGACTCCAAGAACACCACCGTCGGCGAGATCATGAGCACAAAGGTTCTCTTCGTCACGCCGGAGACGACCAACTGGCAGTGCATGGCCCTGATGAACGACAAGCGCATCCGTCACCTGCCGGTAATGAGCGAGGGCCGGCTGGAGGGTTTTGTTTCCATCGGCGACGTAGTCAAGTCGATAGTGGCGGAGCAGCGTTTCCACATCGAACAGCTGGAGCGCTACATTACCAGAGGCTCCAGCTAGTAGCGCCTCAGCCAGCTAATTACTCGGGCCGAGGCTTCTTCGGCGCGGGCGTCCAAAAAGACGTCATGGCCGCTGCCTTCAATGAAAAGTAGCTCCTTTTCCGCGCTGCCCAGCAGCTGGTAGTAGCGCCGCAGCGCGCCAGCGGGGATCACTTTGTCGTGGCTGGCGCCGAGCACCAGCGCCGGGGCCCTTACCGCCGGCAGCTTGGCGGGGGTTTGGCGACTGAGACGCAGTAACTCTACGAATGATCTGGTAGGAAAGTACGGGTAGTTGGGGTTTTGTTTCTTGAGCTCTTGGTCGCGTATCGAGGCGGCGCCCGGCATCTTGGGAAGCAGCCAGCTGAGGTATGGCGCCAGAGGCGCCAGCGGGTTGCTGAAGGCCAAAGCCGGCACGGCCGCCACCAAGGCGGAAACCTCGTTTTCGGCGGCGACGAAGGCCGCCAGCAGCGAGCCCATCGAGAGGCCCACGACGGCAAAGCCCGGCTGCAACTCGCCGGCCGCGCGGCGCACGTCTTGCAGCCAGTCGCCAGCCTTGACGGTCGCCATGTCTTCCGGTTCGCCGCCGTGCCCGCTCAGCGTCGGCGTGAATATTTTATAGCCTTCCCGGCGCAGCAGCTCTGGCAGCGGTCCCCAGACCTTGGTGGGGTGCGAGGTGAAGCCGTGGATGAGTAATACTTGTAACATAGTCTTATTATGCGTGGCGGTTTGTATTGACCGCTCGAGCGGATATTATGATAATTTATTAAAGACAGCCGCGCGACTTGGGAGGACGAGTGTTAAAAGGAAACCTTTCCGAGCTTCCCTTAGGGACATTGTTGCAGACCTTAGCGACCGCCAAGAGAGACGGCGTTCTGCAGATAGCCACTCCCTGGTGGCGCTCGCAGGTAGCCCTCAGCGGGGGTTTGCTCTTTTCCGCCGAGGCTGGCAGGCGCCGAGGCTGGCAGGCCGTCGAGCTCTTGGCGGGTCTCAGGTCTGCGCCATTCGTTTTCGATGAGTCGGCCGAGCCGCCGAGCGAGGGCGACCTGATGGTTCCGATGGACGCCGCGCTGACGAAGCTGCTTGCCGTTTCGCAGCGCTGGTCTGGGCTCGTACACATCCCTTCAGACTGGTCGTTGCGCCTCTTTTTGGGCAAAAAGACGGGAGAGCTGCAGCTCACCCCGGCTATGCTTCACATCCTGGGTTTGCTGGAAGACGGCACGGTCGCCAAGGTCTTGGAATCGGCGGCCAGGCCGCCGCTGGAGGTAGCCGAAGCCCTTGATGCGCTCATGAAAGAAGGGATTATTGAGACGGCTTTACCGGTCGAAGTCAACGGGGTAGAGCTGCTGGCTCTCAGCTTCTACGGTCAGCAAACAGGGACGGCCTTCCTCGATAGCGAGCTATACCAGGAATGGCTGCGCACCCTGGCGGGCCCCTTCTCACTGCTTGTCAGCTCTCCCCGAGGACAGGAAACTGAACTAGAGGCTGCGGCTCGTGAAGGGATAAAGGGCAGGGTAATGCTCAACGACAAAGACTTGCGCAAACTGAAGGCGGCGCGCGGAGTAAAGCTGACGGTTCGTCCGCTGGCGCATAAGAAAGGGTAGCGGGAGGTTGCCGATGAACTTGATAGGCTGGTTCGATCAACTGGGTTCTTGGGTGTGGGGCTTGGAGATGATGCTGGTTTTCCTGGCCGTGGGGTTGTATTTGTCTGTCAGGACGGGCTTTATCCAGTTCAGCAAGGCGGGGGTCATTTTCCGCGAGACCATCGGCGCCATTCGCGAAAGGGCCTTGGGCGGCGACGGTCAGATATCGCCCTACCAGGCTACGATGATAGCCTTGGGCGCCACCCTCGGTTCGGGCAATATCATCGGCGTTACTTCGGCCATCCTGCTGGGCGGTCCTGGAGCCATTTTCTGGATGTGGATGGCGGCGCTGGTGGGTATGGCGACAAAGTTCGCCGAGGCGACTCTGGCGGTGCACTTCCGGCAGCGCTTCGCCGACGGCAGCGTTTCCGGCGGCCCGATGTATTACATCTCCCGCGGCCTGGGGCTGCCTTGGCTTGGCGGCATCTTCGCCATACTCGCGGCCATCGCCGCTTTTGGTATCGGCAACGTTACCCAGGTGAGCGCGCTTTCGGGGGCCCTTTATGAAAACGCCGGAATCCCGCCTGTTTGGACGGGTCTTTTCGTAGCCGTCGTGGTCGCCTTCGTGCTGGCGGGCGGGGTGGTGCGAATAGCCAAGTTCGCCCAGCTGCTGGTGCCCTTCATGGTCGTTCTCTACCTGTTGGCGGCGCTGGCGGCCTTGGTGCTGCACGCCGGCAACCTCATCCCCGCCTTTTTGTCGATCTTCAGCAGCGCCTTTTCCGTGCACGCCGGTGTTGCGGGCGGAGTCGGCTTCACCATTCAACAGATGATCAAGGCGGGCGTGGGCCGCGGTATTTTCTCCAACGAGGCCGGCCTGGGCTCGGCGCCGATAGCCCACGCCCAGGCCCAGGTAGACCACCCGGTGCGGCAGGGCTTTTGGGGCGTCGTGGAGGTTTTCGTAGACACCATAGTCGTCAATACCTTCACGGCTTTGGTGGTCCTCTCGGCGGCGTCCTGGAGCAAGGGCGGCCTGCCTGAGGACGTTCTATACGGCAGTTTTGGGGTTCTCGGCGCAGGATTGCGGATTATGCCGCTGGTGCTGGCGCTCTTCGTCTTTACTACCGTGGTTTCCTGGGCATTTTACGGCGAGGAGTCGGCCGTTTTTTTACTGGGAGAGGGCATACGCTGGCCCTACAGGTTGGCGTATATCGTAATGGCTTTCGTCGGCGGTCTGGGCAGCTTCGGCACTCTGGTAAAGATCTCCGACACCATGAACGGGCTGATGGCGGTGCCCAACCTCATCGCCTTGGTGGTACTGGGGGGGTTGGTCGCCAAACTGACGCGAGGGTTCTTTTCCGGCGAGCCCTGGCGGCCGCCGCGTTGAGCAGGCGGGCGCCATACAAAACCGCGCCTCGGGCGCGGTTTTGTATGCTGGACGGGTGAAGAGGATAGTAGTAGGCGTCAGCGGGGCCTCGGGGATGATTTACGCCAGGGACTTGTTGCAACGATTGCAACCCCTCGCGGGGGTTGCAGTCCACCTGGTCATTAGCCCCGCCGCCGAGCTGGTGATGGCGCGCGAGGGGGAAGACCCTGATTCCCTGCGCGAGCTGGCCGACGTTGTTCACCAGGCCGAAGACGGCGCCGCCGCCATAGCCTCGGGCAGCTTCCAGACGGCGGGAATGGTGATAGTGCCGGCGAGCGCCAACAGCGCCGCCAAGATTGCGGCGGGCATGGCCGACAACCTTCTCTTGCGCGCCGCCTTCGTGCACCTGAAGGAGCGGCGTCCGTTGATCCTGGTCTTGCGGGAAACGCCCCTGCCGACGCCGACTTTGAGAGCTTTACTGACGCTCAGCGAGAGCGGAGCGGTAATAATGCCGGCCAGTCCCGCTTTTTACCATCATCCGCGGACAATATCGGATTTAGCCGCCTTCATTAGCCAGCGGATACTTGACCAGCTGGGAGTCTCGGCGGACGGGCCGCGCTGGGAGGGCTGACGGTGGCCAGCGTCTCGGTTTTGATTCCCGCCGCGGGTCGGGGTGCGCGCCTGGGTCGCGGCCCCAAAGCTTTGGTGCGCGTGGCCGGGCGCACCCTGCTCGAATGGACCCTCGAGGCCTTTGTCTGGGCCGACGAGGTGCGCGTCGCGCTTCCCCCCGGACTTCCTGCGCCGCAACCGGCGGCCAACGTCAGCTTCATCGAAGGGGGCGCAGAGCGCCAAGACAGCGTGGCTCGATTGCTGAAAGGCGCGGGCGGAGACGTAGTGCTGGTCCACGATGCGGCGCGACCCTTTGTGGCGCGGGCGGTTATCGAGCGCCTGCTGGAAGCCGTTACGCTCTACGGAGCGGCGGTGCCGGTTTTGCCGCTGCCTGACACGCTGATCGAGCCCGAAGAAGGGCGTTACGGCGTCGCGCTCGAGCGCAGCCGTTACGCCCTGGTGCAGACTCCCCAAGCCTTCTTCCGCGAGGTGCTGGGAGAGGCCCACGAACTTGCGCGGGCCCGCGGCCTGACGGCGACCGACGAGGCCCAGCTGGTGCGGGCGCTGGGTTACCCGGTGGAGCTGGTGAAGGGCGACCCGCGGATGTTCAAAGTCACCTACCCCGAGGACCTAGCCCTGGCCGAAGCGCTGGCGCAGACCTGGCCCGGCGGCGGCGGGTAGCGACGGTCTGAGGCGCGGCCTTGTTTCGTTCAAATTTCCTAGGGGGCAGGGCGGCTTTTAGAACTGCTTAAGTAAGCCCGTTAAAGAATGAGGCTAGCAGTCCCGCGACGCTGCTGGCGACGGCGTTATTGACGTCGTTGTTCCACCAACTAAGTTTTTCTTCCAAAGGCCCGCTGATGGTGTCGAAGACCGCCCCCGAGACCGCAGCCGCAAAGAGCGGCGACCAGCGCAGCCCCGCCGGGCCTCCCCAAAGGGACATGAACGCGGCTGTCGCCACGAGCGCGATGCTGCCCACGGCGCTTACGGCGGCGTTGCTGCCGGGGGGAACCATACCGCGCCCCGGACGCCAAGCCCAGCTGCTAAAGGAGCCTATCTCGCTGGCGGCGGTGTCCGCCGCCGCCGCCGCCAGGGCCGCTGCGAAAAAGGCTCTACCCAGCAGCAGGCCGCCCAAGAGCGCAGGCAGGCCGTTGGCTAGTACCTGTGAGGCCTTGCGCCCGTTGCGGTCGCGCGAGCGGTTGTTGATTCTGCTGCCCAGGCTGCCAATAGCGACGAAGCTCAGCAAGACCGCCGCTCCCCAGTAGCCGTACAGCGCCAGGGTCGAAAAACCCAGCGCCGCCGCCGCCAGCGCGCCGCCGGCGTCTAGCCAGCCCAAAAAGAGGCTCGCCAGGCTCACGGCGACGGCAAGCAAGGTGTAGATAAGGAGCGCCGGCATAGCCGCTAACCCCTGCGGACTACTCTTACGTCGGGGATCTCGTGCAGCGCCTCCTTGTAGCGGGCCAGCTCCTCTTCGTTCTTGACTTCCAGGCGGATGCGTATCCGCGCCGTATGGCCGCTTACCAGGGTATCGGCGCCCAGGACGCTCTTTCCCAGGTTGGCGAAGACGTTCATGATGTCGCGTAACAAACCCGGACGGTCGGCGGCTTCCAGGTGTACTTCTACGGCGTAGAGACCGCTGCTGCCCCTGTCCCACTCGGCGGAGACGCAGCGGCCGGGTTCGTTGCGCAGCAGGCGCTGCATATTGGGGCAGTCGGCGCGGTGGATGGTGACGCCGCGGCCGCGGGTGACGTAGCCCAGTATCTTGTCGCCGCGAACCGGCTTGCAGCAGCTGGCCAGCTTGATGGGCGCCTGCAGGTGGCCTTCCAGGAGGACGCCGGTGGGCCTTTGCGGAGCTTTGGCGGTCGCCGCGACGCGGCTGGGGGCTTCACTGGGGGCGAGTATGCGGGAGACCTGGTTTGGGGTGACGTGGCCCTGGGCTATGGCTAGGTATACCTCTTCGGGGCTGCGCGGCAGGTGTAAGGCCATGGCCGCTTTTTCCAGCTCCGCCTCGGAGGGAAGGCGCAGGCTGCGGCGCTTGAAGTGCTTTTCCAGGCTGCGCTGACCCTTGGCGAGTTGCTCGTCGCGCTCGGCGGCGCGGAAGAAGTGACGGATTTTTTGCCGGGCGGAGCGCGAGCGCGCAAAGTTCAGCCAGTCTTTACTGGGCCCGGGGGAGGATTTGGAGGTGAGGATTTCGACGATGTCGCCGTTTTTTAGCTCGTAACTGAGCGGCACTATGCGACCTCCTACCTTGGCGCCGATCATGTGGTGGCCCACCTCGGTGTGGATGTGGTAGGCGAAGTCCACCGGCGTCGAGCCGCGCGGCAGGTCTATTACCCGTCCTTTGGGGGTGAAGACGAAGACCCGTCCCGAAAGCAGGTCTTCTTGTATCGCCTCGACGAAGTCGCGGCTGGTGGAGAACTCGCGCTGCCATTCCTGTACTTGTTGTAGCCACTTGACCTTACGGCGCAGCTGATCCGGGTCGGTTAGCCCCTCTTTGTAGAGCCAGTGGGCGGCGATGCCGTGTTCGGCTACCTGGTGCATTTCCAGCGTGCGGATCTGCACCTCCAGCGGCTGGCCTCCGGGGGTGATGACCGTGGTGTGCAGCGATTGATAGCCGTTGGGCTTAGGTTGGGCGATGTAGTCTTTTACGCGCCCGGGAATGGGCGGCCACAGCGAGTGGATGAGGCCGAGGACGTGGTAGCAGACCTGCTTTTCCCGCGCCAGGCGTTCCTCTTCGTTGCTGGTCGGTTTGGGCTCGAGTATCACTCTGAGGGCCAGCAGGTCGTATATCTGGTCTAGCCCCTTCTCCTCGCGCTGCATCTTCTTCCAGATTGAGTAGAGGTGCTTGGTGCGCCCGGAAACCGAGAAATCCTTGACCGAGAGACCCAGAACGTAGTCTTTTTTGAGGGCCAGCTCGAGCGCCCCCTTGGTGTTGGCCACCACCTCGCGGTGGGATTGATCGAGGTGCGCCAGCCTCTCGCTGAGGGCGGCGTATTCCTGCGGGTAGAGATAGCGGAAGGCCAGGTCCTCCAGCTCCAGCTTTACCTGCCCCATACCCAGGCGGTGCGCCAGCGGCGCGAATATCTCCAGCGTTTCTTTGCTGATGCGGCGCTGTTTTTCCGGGGGCATGAACTGCAAGGTGCGCATGTTGTGGCTGCGGTCGGCCAGTTTGACGATGATGATGCGCAGGTCGCGGGTCATGGCGATGAACATCTGCCTGAGGTTTTCGGCCTGCTCGTCTTCTATCCCGCTCGCCATCTTGGAAAGTTTGGAGACCTTGGTTTCGCCCTCTACGATTCGCGCCACCCCGTCGCCGAACTTCTGGCGGATGGTCTCAAAACTGACGTTTTCCACGTCTTCGACGGTGTCGTGCAGCAAGCCCGCCGCCAGGGTTTCCGCGTCCATCTGCAGCTCGGCCAGAATCTCCGTTACCGCCAGCGGGTGCGTAATGTAGGGCTCGCCCGACTTGCGGTACTGGCCGGAGTGGGCCTGGTAGGCGAAGTCAAGCGCCCGTTGCACCAGATCCCGCTCTTTCTCGGAGAGGTACTTCAGCTTGGGCTCGAGCTGTTGCCACATGGTCTGGGGGGTGAGCGCTGCGTCGTTCATGGCGAGTAAGTGTTTTCAAGTCTACCACGCACCGCGGGCCGCATCATAGAAAACCCCGCCCTAGGGCGGGGGAGGGTTGGTGCCGGGAAGGGGACTTGAACCCCTACGACCTAAGCGGTCACTAGCCCCTCAAGCTAGCGCGTCTACCATTTCCGCCATCCCGGCGCACGACGCGCAAGATTCATGGTATCCAGCGGCCAGCCGGCTGTCAAGCAGACGTAACCGGCCAATGCAAAGTTATCCGACAGAGACTCTTCGGAGACTAGCGCCTGCGCCAGCCTGGCCAGTGCCCCATCGCT
>JALSMT010000089.1 GCA_026987375.1 Thermaceae bacterium
TAGACTGGGCCGCCCCGGGCGTCACCGCGGTAATCCGCCGCACCGTCAACTACGACGACGGCCGCGTGCTAAAGGGCGTCTTCAAGAGCGTCTACCGTCCCTGGGGCAACGTCTACCTGGTGGGGCCGGCGCTAAGCGTAGACAAAGCGATCCCTTTACCGCCAGTCATAGAAGAAACTCCTATAGCGGGTAAGAAACCGCCTGCTGACTGATGCTTGATTAGATATCAGGCCTCCAAAGAGGATTGGCGAGGCTGCTTTTCCTCAGGGTCTTCTAGCGCCGCCGACAAAAAGGCCAGCATTAAACCCGCCATTCCTCCCAGCAGCAGAGAAATCGCCAGCGTCAGCATGCGTTTGGGCGATACCGGTTTTGGATCTTCATAAGCGGGAGAAATTATCTGCGCTTGACCGTTTTGTAAGCTGGCGAGCTCAATCTTCAAATCGGTATATTTCTGCTTTAGCGCGACAAAGGCTTCTTTGGCTAGCTTGAGGTTTTCGGAGAGATTGGCCGCTGCAGTATCGGCGACAGCCAGTTTTCTGCGCAGCTCTCCGGCTCGCTGATCGGTGTAGGCCTGCTGCTCTTTAAGGCCGGAAAGGCGACTGCGCAACTGGGCGAGTTCTATATCCAAGTTTATGGCCTTAGTCTTGAGGTCAATGTAAGTCGGGTTGCTATTTTCGAAATAGTATGAGCCGCGCAGATTTTGATAGCTGGAATACAGTTTGGCGGCGGCGGCGTACTGGCTTTTAGCTAGGGACGCGTCTAAAGACAGCTTGGCCAGCTTGTTGTCCGCAGCGGCGATCTTGCCGCGCAATTCAGCCACCAAACCCTCGATCCTGCCGCGCTCAGTTTTTAGAGAGTCCCTTTCTTGGGCGAGCGCCGCGAGGGAGGTCTCCAGGTCGTGCGCGCGGTTGGCTAGCGTCGTGTGAACGTCGGAAACGGCCTCGTTTTGCAATGTGAGGCCGCTCAGGGCTTCCAGATCTTTTGAAACAACCGCCGCGGTTAACGGGTCGCTCGTCACCTCGCGCTTGAGGGTTAAGAGCTCGGGAGTACCCGCCAGCTGACTTTTGGTAGCCGTTAGCTTGGCCGTAGCCACGGCGATCTCACTGCTAATACTGCTCAAGCGCAGGTCAATGGCGGCGAGACGGCTACGGTATTTTCCCAGCTGCTCTTTCCACAATTTGATAGGGGTTGCCGCGGTATAGCTTTCGAGCTCGGAGGCTTTCTGCTGGTATAGCCGCTCCGAGCTGGCGTAGCTTTTTTGCAGAGCGGCCAAAACCTCTTTGAGGCTGCGGTTGGAAAAAGATATGGACGCAGGAGAAGCTTGCCCCCGGACTATCTTTTGCTGATTTGCGGCCTCGTCGCTTAGGGCGTTACGCTGAGCCTCCTTTTCTTTAATTAGTTGCGTTAGGCGTTCTATCTCGGTTTGAATGTTTACTTGCTGTTCGGTCCGGCTAGCGAGCTCTTCCTTCCACTTTTCAAGCGGGGTGTCGCGCTGGAAGTCCTCCCACGCCTTTTGCGCTGCGCTATAAGCCTTGGACGTAGGAGAGAGCTGTCCATCTAGGGCTTCCATGCTAGCCTTGATCTGCATCACCGGAAGGCTATTGATTACGGCGGCGGCCTCTTTGGCCCAGGCGTTGGCTACAAAGGCGGCCGTGGCCGGGCTTTCCGCGGTCGTTTTAAGGTCGACGACCAAAGCCTGCTCTTTATCCATAGAGACCTTTGCGGGGGTGATAGAAAGTCCGCTTTGTTCTCGCAACTTATCCGCCAGGGCGGGAGGGGGTAGCTTTCCCAGGCCCGTAGGCAGCTTGCCGGCAGCTATTAATGCTTTAGCGGTTTTAACGAACACCGCTCTGGAGAGGATCAGAGACTTGAGGGCGTCCGGCGACAAGCTGGCGGCGGGCTGCAACTGTATCTTGTTTTCCAGTTCGGCGCGCACCTGTACGGGGTTGACGTTCAAGATAGCGTCGGAACGGTAGGTCGACGGCGTAATGGACAGATACGCGATAGCCATCAGCAGGGCAATGACTACGGCGGATATTATCCAATATTTCTTACGAGAAATAATTATCACTATGTCGCGCAAGCTAAGCTCGTCCTCATGGTTCTCCATACCAGGTAACTTTAACACAGCGAGAGGCTAGAAGAAGGTCAGCGGCAAAAGGACTGCCGACTCATTATCCGCCGCACCGTCAACTACGACGACGGCCGCGTGCTAAAGGGCGTCTTCAAGAGCGTCTACCGTCCCTGGGGCAACGTCTACCTGGTGGGGCCAAAACCCGAACCCCAGCCGCTACAGAGCCCCT
>JALSMT010000090.1 GCA_026987375.1 Thermaceae bacterium
CTAGCTTTTCAGGTGCACCATGGTCACGCCGTGCCCGCCCTCGTAGGGCATGGCGTCGTGAAAGCGTTCAACACGCTTGTCGCGGCGCAGGAAACTCTGGATCTCCCTCCTGAGAACGCCCGTACCTTTGCCGTGCAGGATGCGCACCGGGCTGTTTCCCGTCGCCTGGGCCTCGCTCAGAAAGTCGTTGACCGCCTCGAGCGCCTCGGCGACGGTAAGGCCGCGCACGTTTAGTTCGCTCTCGAAACCGCTCTCCACCACGACCGCCTGCTTGGGCCGGGGAGCGCCCTCACCCCGCGGCCGCAGCTCGGCGGTGGGCACGCTAATTTTCACCTGCCCTATCTGCACCAGCGTCTCAGAGCCTTCTACCCGCACGACCGTACCCTTCTGGCGGTAGCTGGGGACCTCTACGAGCATACCCGGCTCTAGCCCGGGCAGGGGATTACTGGAGGAGGATGCAGACGGCTTGGTTTTTTCGCGGATCTTCATGATCTCGCGTAAGGCGTTGCGCTTTTTCTGCGAACTCTCGCGCGCCTTTACTTTCAGCTCGCTTATCTGCCTCTGCGCTTCTTGCAAAAGCCGGGCCGCTTCGTCCTTGGCCTCCGCCAGCCGTCGCGCTTTCTCATCTTCTATCTGCGCCAGCCTGCTCTGCAACTCGCTTTGCAAGGCGTGAGCGGCGCGCCGCTCTCTCTCTGCCTGGGCCAGCCGAGTTTCCAAATCAAGCCTTTGCCGCTCCAACCGCGCTAGCAGGTCCTCTACCCTGGCTCCGCCGCCGCCCAGCGCCTCTTCGGCGGCTTTGGTCACCCCTTCGTCCAAACCCAGACGTCGCGCCAGCGCCAGCGCGTAACTGCGACCCGGCAGACCCACCTGCAAGCGAAATGTGGGCCTGAGGTCGTCCAAAACAAAACCCATGCTGGCGTTTTGCAGCCCCGAAACACTCCCCGCCAGCGCCTTGAGGGGGGTCAGGTGGGTGGTAATGACCCCTCTCGCCCCTTGCTGCAACAGTTTCAAAATCACCGCCTGCGCCAGCGCGGCGCCTTCTTCCGGATCGGTGCCCGAACCGAGTTCGTCTATCAAGACGAGCGTGCTCGGCGCGGCGTGTCGGATAATATGGTCTATTTTTCTCAGGTGGGCGGCGAAGGTCGAAAGGTTGGACTCCAAGCTCTGCTCGTCGCCAATGTCTACGTCCAGGCGCTCCACCCAGCCCAGTTCGGCCGCGTCCGCCGCTACGAAGAGGCCCGACTGGTGCATCAAGACCGCCAGACCCAGGGTTTTGAGCAGCACGGTCTTTCCGCCCATGTTGGGGCCGGTGACCAGCAGTAAGCGATTGTTCTCTCCCAGATGCAGGTCGTTGGCCACCGCGTCGGTCAGCAGAGGGTGGCGCGCTCCCGCCAGGTGATACTCGCCCTGAGGCCCCGAGCGCGCCGCCGTCAGGCGCCAGTCTTCCGCCAAAACGGCCGCCGCGCGCGCAACGTCTAAGAGCGCCAGCGCCCGCATGCTGCGTGGTAGATCTTGGTCTCCCGCCAGCAAGCCCGCCAGCTCGGCCAGCACCTTGAGAACCTCGGCCTCTTCTTCGAGGCGCAGCTGCGCCAGCTCATTATTGAGCGGCACCACCCCGGCCGGCTCCATAAAAACAGTCGCGCCCGAGTCCGACTGCGCCAAAACTATCCCCGCCAGCTTGCTCTGCAGCTGCGCCTTAACAGGAATTACGTAGCGGTCGCGCCTGAGGGTAACGTACCGCTCCTGGATCGCATCGGTGTGCGCGTCCATTACCGCCTCGAGCCGCCGGATTACCCGCTCCCGCAGCGGGCCTAAACGGCGGCGCAGCCTCTTAAGCCTGGGCGTCGCCCCGTCTTTGACCTCGCCCGCCTCGTCCAAGGACTCGGCCACGCGGCGGCGGAACAAAGCGTGCTCACCTATGTCGGCGGCAATCCTGGCCAGAGCCCCCTCTCCCGCGGCTAATATCTCCCGCTTCAACTCGCCGGCGCGCTCGAGCGTGCCGGCAGCCTGTAAGAGGTCCAGACCCTCCGGTCTTTCCCCGCGGGCGATAAGCTGCAAAAGGGGTTCGATGTCGTATATCCCCCCCATGCCGTAGCCCAGCTGCGCCGCCTCCGCCACGCCTTCGCGGAACGCCTGGGCTTCCGCCTGGTCCTGGAATGGCCGCCAACCAGAGGCCAACCTGGCCCCGGCTATGCTGGACGACCTCTGCGCCAGCGCCTCGCGCACGCGCTGGTAGTCCAGTGAGTCTAATATCTCCTGATCCACAATCACCACAACTATACCG
>JALSMT010000091.1 GCA_026987375.1 Thermaceae bacterium
GAGCTATCATCGCCGGCGAGCTGTCTACCCCCTGCACACCACCGTGCGGCGAGCGCGCAGCCAGCTGCGCAGTTACCCGTCAGTCGCCACTACCCACGTCCAACATCTTCGCCATCCGCTAATTGCAGCTTGTTAAGTAACTCAGCGGCCCAGCGTTGCCGCCCCTTGAATGCCGTTCCTAATCCGCCGGATCCCGGCTGACGCCGCTCATCCACCCGTTGTGACACGTCTTTGCGGACTCCCCGGCCCCACGGTCTGCAAAAACTTTTTAAAAGAACTCAGACATGACACAAGGAACGGCTATAAAATGCCGTATGCCTTCTGGCCGCTTGCTGTACTGGGTAGCTCCGCGTTGGTGGGGTGCGCTACGAGCGTTTATCGCTTCTAATACGGCGCGGCTGTCGGCGCTGGGGCTGGCTACCGCGGTTCTTTGGGCCTATCTGGGCTGGCTGCGGCGGCTGGCCGACCATGATCCCTGGCGGTTGCGTGATTTTTGGCCGCCCGGTTTCGATTCCTACACCCTAGGCCAAGCGGTACAGGAGTGGATGTTGCCCGCGCTGCTTGTAGGTCTGCTGGCGGCCTGGCCGCCGCTGGGACGGGTGCTGCTGGAGCGGTCCGGGTGGCGCCGGCGCGGCGGCTGGCTGGCGGCTCTGGTGCTGGTGCAGGTCGTCTACTTCGCCTACCTGCGCACCTTCGACCGCCTGGAGATGGACCACCAGACCGCCGGAGAGATAATCATTTTATTCGCAGGATTTCTGTTGGGACCTCTGGCTGGCGTGGTAGTGGGCGCCGTCAGCGCCGTCGCCGCTGCGCTTTTGAACCTGCTGGCCTACCCGCCGGAGCAGTTTAACTGGCCGGATGTGCTGCACTGGTATCTGCTTTACTCCAGCACCAGCGCGACGCTGCTCTGGCTAGGCGCCGCCGCCGGCTTGCTCGGCGGTCTGGCGGGTTGGCGCAGACCCTCGCTTTTATCGTGGGGTCTGGGCGGGGGCGCAATCGTGGTGTTGGCGCGCTTTTTCATGCTGCTGGACGAAAGCGCGCCCGCCGACGGAAGCGGCCAGCTGCTGCCCCTGGGGTTTGCCGCGGCCGGTATGCTGGCGGGATTGGCGTTGTTTTTGCGCAGTCTGCGCTTGCAAGACGCCGAGCGGCGCGCCCGCGAGGGCGAGCTGGCGCTGACCCAGGCCGAATTGGCTGCACTCAGAACTCAGATCAACCCCCACTTTCTTTTCAACGCCCTTAACACTATCCGCTACTTCGTCCGTACCGACCCCGAGGCGGCGCGGCGGCTCTTGCTCAAGCTTTCCGAGGTCTTCCAGCGGGTGCTGCACTCGGGGGCCTTCGTTTCCCTGGCCGACGAGATCGGCTACGCCGAAGCCTACCTCGCGCTCGAGCAGGCGCGCCTGGGCGAACGTCTGCGGCTGGAGTGGACCCGTCCCGAGGGGGACCTGCTGCAGGTTCAGGTGCCGGCGCTGATCCTCGAACCCCTGGTCGAAAACGCGGTCACCCACGGCCTGGCGCCCAAACCCGAGGGCGGCACGGTCCGTATCCTCATCGAGCGCTGGGGCGGCGAGCTGGTAATCCAGGTGCGCGACGACGGCGTGGGTTTCGATCCCACGGCCCCCGCCGCCGACGCGGACGATCCGCCGGTGGCCCTGACCAACATCGACCGCCGCCTGCGCATGCTCTACGGTGCGGAGCGGGGTTTGCGCATCGAGTCGGAGCCGGGCCGCGGCACCCGGGTTGAGCTGCGCCTGCCGCTCGCGGAGGGTACGGCGTGAGGATCTTGCTGGTCGACGACGAGGCGCCGGCCCGCGCCGAGCTGCGCTGGGCGCTGGAGGGGCTGGACCCGGCCCTGGAAATCGAGGAGGCCCCGCACGCGGCCGCGGCCCTGGAGAAGCTGCGGCAAGACCGCTTCGACGCCGTTTTCCTGGACGTGCGCATGCCCGGCCTTTCGGGGATGCAGCTGGCCGCGTTGTTGGACGAGCTGCCCCGGCCCCCGCTGGTCGTCTTCGCCACCGCCCACGCCGAGCACGCCGCCCGCGCCTTCGAGCTGCAGGCCGCCGACTACCTGGTCAAGCCCTACGACGAGCTGCGCGTGGCCCGTACCCTCGAGCGCCTGCGCCGGCGGCTGGCCGGGCCGCCGGCCGCGGAGGTTTCCCGGCGCCTCTGGGTCGAACTCGAAAACGAGAACCTGAAGCCGCTGCCGCTGGAGGAGGTGGCCTGGTTCGAGGCGCGCGACAAGAAGGTCTACGCCCACGCCCCCGGCGGCCCCTACCGCCTGCGGCAGACGCTCAGGGAGCTGGAAGGGTGGCTGCCGCCCGGCTTCGCGCGGGTGCACAAGGGAGCGATCGTCAACCTCGAGCACGTCGCCGAGGTGGTGCCCTGGTTTTCGGGAAACTACCGCATCCGCCTCAAAGACGGCGCAACCGTCAAGATGTCGCGGCGCCACGCGGCGGAGTTTTGGAAGCGCAGCGGGCGCGCGCCCTGACCGCTCGTCCCGCTTTGGCGACCGTTCGTCGCTCCACCGGCCCTCGGCCGGGGGCTCGCGGCTACCCTGACGGCGAAGGGAGGTCCCGTGAGCCTCAGCCAAGAACAAACCCACCTGCTGCTTCGTCTGGGGTTTTTGCCCCGCGGCTGGGCGGCCGAGCGAATTCAGCGTCTGGGGACGGCCGCGTTCGTGGAAGAGCAGCTCCACCCGGAAAGCATCCCCGAGGATCCGGAGGTGACGCGCCGGCTCGAGCGCCTGGCCCTGCTGCGGCTCGACACCCACGCCCTGGCCCGCAGCGACGACGGCGAGTCCCGCGCCTACGTCGAGGCGCTCAGGGCCCACCTGCTGCGCCACAGCCGCTCGCGGCGGCGGCTGGCCGCGCGCATGGCGGCGTTCTGGGCGCACCACTTCTACGTGCCCGCCGACGCCGCGAACGTCCACCTGGTGGACTACCTGCGCACCCTCGAACGCCACGCCCTGGGCGGGTTTCGCGAGCTGCTCTTCGCGGTGGCGCGGCATCCGGCCATGCTCGTCTACCTCAACAACGACAGCAACGTCAAGGACCACCCCAACGAAAACTACGCGCGCGAGCTGCTGGAGCTGCACACCCTGGGGGTGGACGGCGGCTACACGGAGCGCGACGTTAAGGAGGTGGCCCGCGCCCTCAGCGGCTGGACCACCCACCCCCGCACCGAGGGCATGTTCTACTTCGACCCCGACGTCCACGACGACGGGCCCAAGCGCATCCTGGGCCGCGCCTTTCCCGCCGGACGGGGCATCGAGGACGGACTGCAGCTGCTGGACCTGCTGGCGCGCCATCCCAGCAGCGCCCGCTTCGTCGCCCGCAAACTGGCGCTCTGGTTCGTGAGCGACGATCCACCGCCCGCCTTGATCGAGCGGCTCGCGCAGGTCTTCCAGCAGGAGCGGGGGCAGGTGCGCCCGCTGCTGCGCGCCCTCTTCAGCGCGCCCGAGTTCTATGCCGCCGCCGGCGCCCGTTTGCGCACGCCGCTCGAGTTCCTGACCGCGGCGCTGGAGGCCACCGGCGCCCGCTTCAGCGACGACTGGCGGCTCATCGACACCCTGGCCCGGCTGGGTCAGCCGTACCTGGGCTGGAAAACGCCCGACGGCGCCCC
The DNA here is from genome assembly GCA_026987375.1 of Thermaceae bacterium. Lineage (GTDB taxonomy): Bacteria > Deinococcota > Deinococci > Deinococcales > Marinithermaceae > Oceanithermus. The sequence goes on from JALSMT010000091.1 coordinate 3,622, forward strand.
CACCCGCGCGCAGGCCTGGGCCAGCACCGGCGGGCTGCTGGCGCGCTGGCAGGTGGCGCTCGAGCTGACCCAGGAGGCCGACGGCGACCCCGAAGGCGGCTGGGGCTTGCTGGGCGGCCTGGAAGACCGGCTGCCCGCCGCCCCCACCGTGGGGATCTGGGTGCGCGCCGCCGCCCGTGAGCTCTGGGGTCGCGAGCCCGAGGAGGAGCGGCTGGCGCTGCTGCTGGACTACGCGGCGGAAGGGGCCGGACCGGAGCGCCCGCTCACCCTCGCCCTGGCCGGTCGCAAGCGCGCGGGGTTGCTGGCGCTGCTGCTGGCCGCCCCCGAGTTTCAGTGGATCTGAAAGGAGAGGCCATGAAGCGCAGAAACCTGCTCAAAACCCTGGGTGTGCTGGGCGTGGGCCACGCGCTCCTGCCCGGACTGCACGCCAACCTGGCCTTTGCCGAGACCCCGGCGGAAGTCCGCGACGTGCTCGTGGTGGTCTTCCTGCGCGGCGGCGCCGACGGGCTGGGCCTGGTCGCCCCCTACGCCGAGGGGGCGCTCTACTACGACCGCCGCCCCAGCCAGGCGGTGCCCGAGCCGGGCCGCAAGGGCGGGGGGCTGGACCTGGACGGCCGCTTCGCGTTGCACCCGGCGCTGGCTCCGCTCCACGAGCTCTACCGCGAGGGGACGCTGGCGATCGTCCACGCCGCCGGCTCGCCCCACGACACCCGCAGCCACTTCGACGCTCAACAGTACATGGAGTTTGGCACCCCGGGCCGCAAGGACACCCGCAGCGGCTGGCTGGCGCGGCACCTGGCGCTGACCGCCCGCCGCAACCGCTCCCCCTTTCGGGCCGTGGGTTTCGGGGACGTGCTGCCCGATTCGCTGCTGGGACCGGTCACCCCGCTGGCGCTGCGGTCGATCGCCGACTTCCACCTGCAGGGGCGCGACGGCGAGTGGCCGCGCATGCAGCGGGCGCTGGCGAGGCTCTATGCCCACCAGCGGCGGCTTGGCCCGGTGGCGCAGAACGTCTGGCGGGCGCTCGAGCGCATGCGGCGGATCGCCCGCGAACCCGGCGACCGCGGCGGTTACCCGGCCACACCCTTCGGCGAGGGCCTGGCGCAGGTTGCCCGGCTGGTGCGGGCGGAGGTAGGACTGGAGGTGGCCACGCTGGACCTGGGCGGCTGGGACACCCACGAAGAGCAGGGCCTCCGGGACGGGGGCTTTGCGGCCACGGCCGCCGAGTTGGCCCAGGGGCTGGCGGCCTTCTGGTCCGGACTGGGGCGGGCGGCCGCCCGCGTCAGCGTGGTGGTGATGAGCGAGTTCGGCCGGCGCGTCGAAGAAAACGCCAGCCGCGGCACCGACCACGGCCACGGCGGGGTGATGTGGCTCCTGGGCGCCGGGGTGCGCGGTGGGCGCGTCTACGGCCGCTGGCCGGGCCTGGCGCAGGAAGCGCTGGCCGACGGCGACCTGGCGGTGACCACCGACTTCCGCGACGTGCTGGCCGAGCTGGTGCGCAAGCGCCTGGGCAACCCGCAGGTGGACCAGGTCTTTCCGCGCTACAGCCCGCGCGAGCTGGAGATCATCGAAGGGAGGAAGGCATGAAGCAGGTGGGGGTGTGGATCGTGTTCCTGGCGCTCCTTTTGGCGTTGGGGGCGGGTTCGTTTTTGAGCTCCCCGGCCTTCCGGCGGCTCGAGCCCGAAGCGCAGCGGGCCGTGGCCCTCGCGGCCAGGAGCCGCGAGATCGCGCCGCGGTTGGCCCGCTACCCGGGCTGGAGCGCCGCCGCCGAGCGCGAGGACGGCCCCCTCTGGCACGTCGAGTTCCAGCTCGGGGAGGAGTGGCTGGGCGAGGCCTACGTGGACCTGGAAGCCCGCGAGGTGCGCGAGTTCAACCTTCCGGTCGAGCCTACCCCGGCGGAGCGCGCCCGCATCGTGCCGCGGCTGCGCAAGCGGGCGGCGGCCGACCCCGAGGTGCGGGCGCTTCTCGGCGGGCTGGACTGGGACGAGGAAATCACGTACGACAAGTGGGAGGACGCGTGGATCGTCTACTACTGGCGCGGCGAGGACGGCGTGGGTGTGCGCTTCGGCAGCGACAAGGGGCGGCTCTACGTCGAAGGCGTCTTCGACCCGCTGGCGCTCGAGGCCGAGCAGGCGCGGCGCCACGCCCAGGACCGCGCCATTCAACTGGCCTACCAGGTTGAGGCGGTGGGGCGGGCGCTCGAGCCTTACGATAGCTGGCAGGCCTACGCCGAACCCGTAGCAAAGGACCTGCAACGCTGGACGGTTACGTTCGCCACCCCCGACAAGACCATCGTCACCGTACTGGTGGACACCGTCAGCGGGCGGGCGTTGCGGCTGGAGACGCCTTGAAGCCGGCCGCTCTCGTCTTATGTACGTCATAGCGTCGCACGGCCATACGAGAAGCGGCCAATAGACCGCGGGGCGGCGCTCGAACAAAAGCTGATCGAGGGCGCTCGCCGCCAGCGCATTCGTTGAGACCGCCTAAGCCGCGCCGCCCTAAGTGGGCGGCGCGGCTTAGGGCGATTAAGGGCTGGTCTGCGCCGCCGATTGCAGGGTGAGCCGCGGCCATGGCGGCTTATCGTTGAGCGCACGGGTTCCCGCTAGCCGTGACGGCTTGACACATGTGAGTATATTGTGTAATATGTGTAACGTACACATCTTGCTTAACGATTCCTCCGTATAAAAAACTCAAAGGAGCCGATAAATGACTAAAGACCCGGCAAATCACGCGAGAGCAATCGAAGAGAGCGTTTTGTGGAAAAGGTTATTACTGGTTTTGCTGCTCGCTGGCTCGCTGCTGCTTAGCTGCGCGCTGGCGGAGGGGGAGCAGAAGGCGTTCAGCGGTATAGGCGACGTGCGCTCGGGCGACCTGCTAATACGCACCAAAGAACCCGGGCGCTACCTGCCGGCCAGCAAGCTCAAGACCGTAGTCAACGCCGACATTAGCGGCATAGTCGCCAGGGTCACGGTAAGGCAAAGCTTTAAGAACAACGGCGGCGACTGGGTAGAGGCCGTCTACGTTTTTCCCCTGCCCGAAGACTCGGCGGTAGATCAGCTTAAGATGATCATCGGCGACCGCGTAATAGTGGGTCAGGTGATGAAAGCTGAGGAGGCTCGCGCCACCTACCAAGCCGCCAAAAAAGAAGGTCGGCAGACGAGCCTGGTCGAGCAGGAGCGCCCCAATATGTTCACTACCGCGGTGGCCAATATAGCCCCCGGACAGACCATCACCATCGAGATCGGCTACAGCCAGACGCTGCGCTACGACGGCGGCCGCTACAGTTGGCGCTTTCCGCTGACCATCACCCCGCGCTACGTTCCCGGCAAACCCAAACCCGGCAAGCCGCAAGGCGCGGGCTGGGCGCCCGACACCGACCGGGTGCCCGACGGCTCTAAAATCACTCCTTATTATGCCGACGCCAAGAACCCGGTGGAGATGCACATCCGTCTCAACGCCGGCATTCCCCTGGCCAAGCTGGATAGCCCCTACTACCAGGTAGAGACCAAAGAGAGCGGACTCGAATACACGGTTGACCTGCCCGAAACGAACGGCAACAGGGATTTCGAGCTAACCTGGCGGCCGCGGCTGGGCGACCAACCGGAGGTGACCGGTTTTGTCGAAAGCAGCGGCGGCGAGAATTACGCCCTGGTCATGCTGCTGCCGCCCAACGCCAAGAAGACGCAGGCCGAGCGGCCGCGCGAGGCTATCTTTATCATCGATACCTCCGGCTCTATGAAGGGTACATCCATCGAGCAGGCGCGCCGGGCTTTACTGATGGCTTTGGACCGCCTCAAACCCCGGGACCGCTTCAACATCATCGAGTTCAACAGCGTGCCGCACGCCCTCTTCAGCGACTCGGTCGAAGCCGAACCTGCGCTGATAGGGGTAGCCAAAAACTTCGTCCGCGGCCTGCGCGCCGACGGCGGCACGCAAATGGTTCCGGCGTTAAAGCTGGCCCTCAAAAACGACCCACCGGCCGGCTACCTGCGCCAGGTAATCTTCATTACCGACGGCAGCGTCGGCAACGAGAGCGAGCTCTTCCGCCTCATCCACCAGCGCCTCAAGAGCGGCAACCTCTTTACCGTCGGCATAGGCTCGGCGCCCAACAGCTACTTTATGCGCAAGGCCGCCGAGTTTGGGCGCGGCAGTTATCTTTACATCGGCAAGGTTAGCGAGGTGGGCGAAAAGATGCAGCGCCTCTTCTCGCTGATCGAAAACCCGGTTCTAACCGACGTAGCCCTCAGCCTGCCGCCGGGCAGCGAGGCTTACCCCAAGACCGTGCCCAACCTCTACGCCGGCCAGCCGGTGGTAGTCAGCGTAAAGCTGCCCTCGCGGGAGGGAGTGGTGGGAATCCGCGGCTTTTTCGGCGACAAACCCTGGACGCGCACCTTCAAGCCGGCGGAAGCGCCCCCGGGCAAAGTGGCTCAGCTTTGGGCGCGGGCCAAGATAGAAGCCCTGAAAGACGATATGATCCGCCACGGTTATTCAGCCGAAACCGTAGCGCAGATAATCGCGGTGGCGCTAAAGCACCACCTCATTACCGACTACACCAGCCTGGTGGCGGTAGACCAGACGCGTATGCGCCCCGCCGCCGACGGGTTGCACACCGAGAACCTGCCGCTGGCGACGCCCGAGGGGCAGGTGGTAGACAAGGCCGTAAAAACGGCCGCGCCGCTCCCGCTGGTGAGGGTTAACGCCGTCTCCGCCTACGACGAAACGGGCTATCCGCTGAGCGGCAACGGCGCCTCGTTAAAGCTCTTGCTGGGCGCGGCCAGTCTGTTGCTGGGGTTGCTGTTGCTGGCGTTGCGGAGGGTGCGGGCTTGAAAAAGAAGCTGCTTTTGCTGGCGGCCCTGCTGGCTCTGGCCTTGGGGGTCTGGCAACTCGGCGGCGGCGGTTACCTCTACCTCAAGGCGCAGCTGGCCCAGGTGCTGCTGGAGCGCTCCTGGGCCGCCGCCCGCGCCGGCCGGAAAGAAGCGCGTCCCTGGCCCTGGGCCGATACCCGAGCGCTGATGCGGCTGCGGGCGCCGCGCCTGGGGATCAATCAGATCGTCCTGGCGGGGGCCAGCCGCCGCGTGCTGGCCTTCGGGCCGGGCTTTATGCTGGCCAGTTTTGCGCCCGGAGAAGGGACGACCGTAATCAGCGGCCACCGCGAGACCCACTTTGCCTTTCTGCCTCGGCTGCACAAGGGGGACCTGCTGCTGCTGCAAACGGCCGACGGACGGCTGCACCGTTACCGGGTCAGCCGCGGAGAGGTGGTGGATACGCGCTCGAGCCGTTTACTGCTGCGCCGTGGGCGCGACGAGCTGCTGCTCGTCACCTGTTACCCCTTCGGGCCCGGCCCCCTCGGTCCGCTGCGCTACGTTTTGCACGCTTCGGCGGAAAGACAACCAGCCCTGGTACAAGGCTCCTTGAACAAAAACCCATGAAAAACGCGGCTTCCCCGTAGGGCCGTTGCGTCTCGCCGCCTGAAAGGGGCCATGGGGTAGCTGCAGCTGTCGATAAGGAGGCGTGGTCTACAGTGCGGCCTGGGGAGACTACTGGGCCTCACGCTTTAGCCGCCAACCAATGAAGGAGAAGATTCCCCACCCTAGCCCCTCGGCCGCGCCGTGCCAAACCAGCAAACGCCGCCAGCC
>JALSMT010000092.1 GCA_026987375.1 Thermaceae bacterium
CGGCAGCTCTACCCGAAAGACCGTCTGGCCGGGCCTGGAGCGGACGGTGATTGCGCCCTCGTGAGCCTCGGCGATCTGCTTGGCGATGGCCAGGCCCAGTCCGGCGCCGCCCTGGGGGCCGCGGGCGAAGCGCTCGAAGAGGCGCGGCAGCAGCGCGGGCTCGATGCCGGGGCCGTCGTCGCGCACCTCCAGCCAGGCTGTTTCTCCGTCTTGCCCCACCACCACCCGTACGCCTTGCGCCCGCCCCGCGGCGCGCAGCGCGTTGGCTATCAGGTTGCGCAAGAGTTGCTGCAAGCGGTCGGGGTCGCCCAGCACCTCCGGCTGCGCCCGCACCTCTAGCCCGACCCCGGGAAAACCCTCCACCACGGCGCGGGCCAGCTCTGCCAGCTCGACGATGTGCGGGTTGACGCCGCGCTCGGCCTCGCCGCGGGCGAGCGCCAGCAGGTCGCCCACCAGGCGCGTCAGGTGTAGCGCGGTGCGCTCGGCCGCCGCCAGCGCCGCGGCGTCGCCTGGTTTTTTGCGCAACCTCTCCAGGTAGCCCAGCAGCACCGTGAGCGGGGTGCGCAGCTCGTGGCTAACCTCGGCCAGAAAGGCGCGCTCGCGTTCGCGGGTCCGCCGCAGCTCGGCCAGCAGCTCGTTGAAGCGCGCCACGATTAGGCCCAGTTCGTCGGTGGGGCCGTCGTAGGGAATAGGAGATAAGTCGGCCCCTTGGCGTGCGGCTATGGCCGCCGCCGCCGCTTGCAGGGGTTTGCTGGCCCAGGATACCCCCAGTCGCACCAGCAGCCACCCCAGCGGCAGAGTAAAGAAAAATATCAGCAGCACCACGCCGGCGATCTGGCTGCTTATCTGCGTTATGAAGGTCAGGTCTTGCGAGACCGCCAGTACGCCGACGCTGGTTTTGACGTAGGCAGCGGCAAAGCGGTTGGTGCGCCATATCTGCGGCCTGCCCATGTGCGCTTGCCGAAGCTCTTCTTCGGGTATGCGGTGCTTGGGCTCGTCGAGCAGAACCGGCAGGCCCGAGAAGTCGTAGAGGGCGACGCTGGTTCCGCCGGTGGTCGGCAGCCTGCCGGTCACGCGCGAGTTGTAGAGGCTGGCCAGCTCGGAGGCGTCTCGCCGCAGCTGTTTTAGCACCCGCGTTTCCAGGCTGGCGCGCAGGCTCAGGTAAACGGCCAGCAGGCTGATGGCCAGCAGCAGCGCCCAGATCAGGCCAAATACGAGCGTCAGCCGGGTGGTGTAACGCACGGTTATTCTTTCGGTTTCCTCAGGGCGTAACCCACGCCGCGCACGGTGCGCAGGTAGCCGTAGGCGCCGGCCGCGCGCAGTTTGGAGCGCAGGTTGGCGACGTGTACGTCCACCACGTTGGAGCCGCCCGCGAGGGGTTTGCCCCAGATGTGGTTTTCTATCTCGTCGCGGCTAAAAACCCTGCCGGGTTTGGTGGAGAGCAGCTCCATCAGGGCGAACTCGCGCGGGCTGAGGTTTATTTCGCCGTCGTGGTATCGCAGCCGCCGCGACTCTACGTTCAGCTCGAGCTCGCCTATACGCCGCACCTCACCGCTGTCTTTCTTGCGCAGCTGCACCTGGATACGCGCCAGCAGTTCCGCGGGGTGAAAGGGTTTGGTCAGGTAGTCGTCGGCCCCGCCGAGGAGCAGCTCTACCTTGCGTTCCACGGTGTCGGTGGCCGTCAGGACGATTATCGGCAAGCCGCCGTGTTGTTTGAGGCGGCTGGCTATCTCGCCGCCGTCAATGTCCGGCAGACCCAGGTCGAGAATTACCAGGTCGGGGGGGTTTTCACGCAGGCTGACCAGCCCTTTCATGCCGCTGGCGGCCCAGTCTACCTCGTAGCCGGCTTCGCCCAGTTCGTTTTTTAGCAGGGCGGCAATCTCGGCGTCGTCTTCGATTAGCAGTATGCGCTTGTCAACGGGGTCTGCTGCGCTCGGCACGTTAACTCCCTTCAGGGCTGCTGCGGCGCGAAAAACTGCTGGTTTTTAGGCCAGCGCAGGTGGTAGACCTTTAGAAAGACGTCGCGCAGGCTCATCTGCCCGTTATCTAATTGCAGGACTATGTCGCGCATCTTGTACCTGCCCTCGTAGGCGTGCAGCTCGCGTCCGCTGCGGACTATTAGGCGCACGCGGGCGTTTTCCGGTATCGGCAACGGCTTTGCTTTGAGCAGCAAAGAGTTCTTCTGGACGCTCCAAAACAGATAAACGGCGCGCAGGTCCGGCGAGACCACGCGTATCTCAGCGCCATCCGGAAGCAGAGGCAACCCTGGCAGCGGCGCCAGCAGCAGGAATGCGCCGAGGATATAACCTAGCATAGGTATATGTTAGTGCCATAAAGGCGGCTTTGCCATGTGGAGAGTGTTAAAAAGATTTTAATAGCGGGGGTGCGACGGTGGTGCGCAGCAAGGTTTGCGGGATAACTCGAGTCGAAGACGCGCTAATGGCGGAGCGCTTGGGGGCGTGGGCCCTGGGTTTCGTCTTCGCCCCCTCCAAGAGGCGGGTCGAACCCGATCAGGCCGCGGCCATCGCCCGTCGCCTGGGGCCCTTCGCGGCCCGCGTCGGGGTTTTTGTGGATAGCGAGCCGGAAGAAGTGCTGCGGGTGGCGCGGCGCGCCGGCCTGACGGCGCTGCAGCTGCACGGTAGCGAGCCCCCGGAGTGGGCCGCAGCGCTGCGGCGACACCTGCCGGTAATAAAAGCCTTCCGCCTCAGCGGCCCGGCCGACCCCGCCTGGCTGGAATACCCGGCCGACGCCATCTTGGTGGATGGGGCGACGCCCGGCAGCGGCAAGCCCTACCAGCCCGAGTGGCTGGGGCCGCTGTGGTCGCATCCGCGCTTGATAGTTGCCGGCGGCCTGACGGCGGAGCGCCTGGGCGAGCTATATGCATACGGCTGTCCCTATGCGGTGGACGTCTCCAGCGGCGTAGAAAGTTCCCCCGGCCGCAAGGATGCGCAGAAGCTAAAGGCGTTTCTACAGGCTTCCGCGCGGGGTTGTGGATAAGCTGTGGATACTAATGTGGAAAGCCTTGTTTTATCGATGGTCATCGCATAAATCGTCATTATGCAAAGTGTGGATAAATGTATATTCTTGAACGATTAAAAACACCGACCACGGCGCTACTTTTGTCATGGCTGTGTCAAGCGGCGATTAGCGCCAGCTGTATACGCAGCAGCTAATCGCGGGCTCACCGTCGCTTAGATTTTCGGGTGAATTTTCCATTATGCAAAACACCCAAGACAGTCCGGCGCCGCCCGGACTGCGCCTTTTTGATCCTTTTCAGCGCCAAGACTGTCAGCTTAGCCGCCCGCCCCTGGCTATCTTTCGGCTTCTGCAAGGGGGAGCGTACAAGACCTGTGACGTTCCCGCGGCACAGTGACGCCAAAACGGGTAAAATGTTTCCAACGTGCTCGCTCGCGCCCATTCCTTTACCCTGCACGGCCTCGACGCGCTGCCCGTTGTGGTCGAGGCAGACGTAGCGCCGGGGTTTCCCGGCTTTACGGTGGTGGGTCTGCCCGACGCGGCGGTCAACGAGTCGCGTGACCGCGTGCGCTCGGCGCTCAAGAACAGCGGTTTCCCTTACCCGCAGATGCGCATAGTCGTCAACCTGGCGCCGGCGGAACTGCGCAAAGAAGGGCCTATCTACGACCTGCCCATCGCCCTGGCGCTGCTAGCCGCCCAAGGCGTAATCCCCGCCGAGAACCTCGAGGGATGGGCGGTGGCCGGCGAGCTGTCTCTAGACGGCGCTTTGCGGCCTATCAGCGGCGCCATAAACCTGGCGCTAGGCGCTTTGCAATCGGGGCAGAGCAAGCTCTTACTACCTCCCGGATCAGCGGAGGAAGCCAGTGTGATAGAGGGGCTAGAGGTATACGCCCCCCGAACCCTGAGCGAGGCCGCTTCGTTCTTGCTGGCAGACGTGGATCTCCCGCCCGTCAGCCCGCCCGAGATCGAGGGGAAGCTGGACGAGATGCTGGACCTGGCCGACGTCAAGGGACAGGCTAAGGCCAAGCGGGCGGTAGAGATTGCCGCCGCCGGCTTCCATCACCTATTGATGGTGGGCACTCCCGGTTCGGGCAAGACCATGCTGGCTCGCAGGTTGCCGTATTTGTTGCCTGCGCTGGCGCGGGAAGAGGCATTGGAGGTCACCCGCATTCACGCCGCTGCCGGTCGCCTGATGCGGGGCCTATTGCAGCAGCCTCCCTTTCGCAGCCCGCACCACACCACCTCCGACGCCGGCCTGATCGGCGGCGGTGCGGTTCCCAAGCCGGGGGAGATAAGCCTGGCCCACCGCGGCGTCCTTTTTCTCGACGAACTTCCCGAGTTCCCCCGCAAGACGCTGGAGGTGCTCAGGCAGCCGTTGGAAGACGGGGTAGTGACGGTCAGCCGCGCCAAGGCGAGCTTCACCTTCCCGGCGCGCTTCTTGCTGGTTGCCGCCATGAACCCCTGCCCCTGCGGTTGGTACGGCGATCCGGAAAGGGCTTGCAGCTGCTCTATAGTGCAGCGGCGGCGCTACACCGGGCGTATCTCCGGACCGCTGCTGGACCGCTTTGACCTGGTGGTCGGCGTTCCGCGGTTGACTGCGGCAGAGCTGGCGCGGGCGCCCAACGGCGAGAGCAGTGAGAGTATTCGTCAAAGGGTTTTAGCGGCGCGCCAGCGGATGATCGAACGTCAGGACAAGCTGAACGGAGAACTGCTGGGGCGGGAGTTGAGCGAAGTCCTCAACCTCAGTGAGTCCGCCCGCGGACTGCTGGCGGCTGCCGCCCGCAAACTGATGCTTACAGGTCGCAGCTACGACAAGGTGCAGCGGGTAGCGCGCACCATTGCCGACCTGGCGGAGTCATCGCAAGTCAGCGAAGCTCACGTGGCTGAGGCTTTGGTTTACCGCGAACGTTTGGATTGAGCGCCAAGAGTGGAGCACGGCCACGTTATAATTAGATCAACAGCGAGCGAGGAGGGCGGATGGAGCTTAGCGGCAGCCTCAGTGAAATGGATTTTGCGCAACTCATCGGTTTGGTGGCGCACATGGAGGGGATACTGGACATCTGGAAGTTGCCGGGCAAGAGGTCTGTCCGCCTATTTGTAAAGCGAAGAAAGTTGCGCTGTGTGCAAGTAAACGGCGAGTTCATCGAGCCTTTACAGGCCAAGGTGCTGATGGCGGAGCTGGCCAGCCAGAAACGCGGCGCCTTCGAGTTCACCGCCAGAAGCTTTCGCACGCCGTGCGAGATACCTTTGAACTGGCCGTTAGATAAGATCATGCTTGCCGTATTTACCCACGTGAATGAGCATAGGAATAATATTGACCGGCTCCCAGAACCTAGCCAACGTTTTGTGCTCACACCCTTGGCGAACGTAGAGGGCAGCCTCTTCCTGCGCGCCGCGGGCGATCTGTTAAAGCTTCCCGAGGGCGCTTCGGCCAAAGAAATAGCCCGCCAACTGAAGCTGCCGCTGGACCAAGTACGCTACTACCTGCACAAGCTGCACGAGCGAGGCAAAGTAAAACCGGCCGACATGTAAGCTGTAGGCATGCGACCGCTGATCTTGGGAAGCGCCGGCTCGCAGCCTACTCCTAAGGCGGGCTGCGGATGCCGTCTTTGCTCGCTGGCGCGGGAGCAGGGCGGGCGGGTGCGCCGCAGCGGACCCAGCCTCTATCTGCCCGCGGCTGGGTTGTTGATAGATACTCCCGAAGAATCGAACGGCCAACTAACCAATCACAACCTGGCACCGCGCCACGTCGCCTGGACGCACGCCCACCCCGACCACGCCGCGGGAATGCGGGTAGTACAGTTTCTGGCTCAGTCGACCGGGCGGGCGGTGCTAGGAATAGTGCCTGCGCCGCTGCATCCCGTTTTGGCGGCGCGTTACCAGCTCGACTACCTGGTAAACGCCGGTTATCTGGAGCTGCGCCTGCTGCCGCCGGGTCGGGCGGTTGAGATAGGCGACGTGCGTCTGACGGCGCTGGCTCACCAGATGGAAGAGCCGGTCTTCGCCTATGTTTTTGAGAGGGCGGGTGCGCGCGGCCTCTACGCCCCCGATCACTTCCGCTTTTTGCCAACCCCCGCCGGTCACTTTGACTGGGCGGTGGTGCAGATGCCCATTCCCTCGCTCAACTTTCTGCCCTTTGAACTGCCGCCCGAGCACGAAGCCTGGCGCAACTTCTACACCTTTGAAGACGTTACCCGAATCTGGCGCGGTAAGACCGATCGTCTAGTTTTCACCCACATTTACGAGAGCGTGGGAATGACGCCGGAAGAGCTGGACACGGTGGCGGCCAGCGCCGGAGACTGGGTGGAGTTCGCCTACGACGGCATGGAGGTGGCGAGCAAAAAGGATGGAGGGAGCAAAGAGGATAGGCTGCGTCTTTTCAAAGCCGAGCAGCGACGGATAGAGCGTCAGTTTGCGAAAGACCCCAAGCGTATGCGCGCCGAGCTACGACTCCTGTGGGCACGGCACAAGGAAGCAGACTAAGGACCCGCCTCGAGCCTTCCGCACGCCGCCATGTAGCAAGAGGCGCGTTTACTAACCCCCCAGCGCAAGCGCGCAACTAAGCCACAATTGTTTTTGGCATACGAATCTGCCGTAGCGTTAGAAAAAGTGCAAGGCTTCATTGGTAATTCCCTGTCTCGCCTGACGTACCGCTGCAGCGCCCCTAACTTTACTCCTTCGTGGAGCCCGCGTTTAGCAACATCTATGTAGGCTTTGCCGTGTCGGACGCTTAGCAACCGTCGGCAGCAAGAGAACTTTGCGCCGGGAGAAATCGCAAAGCGGAAGCCTAGACGAGCGAGCCTACCTCCAAGCGAAGAGGTTATATCCGGCGGAGCGTTTGAAGTAACGGCCTAATATCCAGGACTTGGGGTGGCGCTTTAGCACCTGTAGGGGGTTATCAT
>JALSMT010000093.1 GCA_026987375.1 Thermaceae bacterium
ACCCGCAGCCGCACGCGCAATGGAAGGCTACACCCGGGGAGCTGTCGTTTTCGGGGCAGGTAGGTGCTGGCTTGCCCGCGCAAGACTTCGATTTGCGGAATAGCGGAGACACCGCCGGGGACTTTTCGATTGCGGCTGATAAATCTTGGGTGACTGTGGCCCCCGCCCAGGGCCGGTTAGCGGCGGGAAGCCACGCGCCAATTCGTGTTTCCGTTAGCGCCTGTTCGCAGGCCGGCCGCAGTTTGGCCAAGGTCACCATTTCCGGCGGAGGCAGTACCGCTTCTGTCGGTATCGTGCGTGAATGCCAGGCCTCTGCCAGCAATAACGCCCCCAGCGCCGACCTTGCCGCCGACCCTACGAGCGGCGCAGCGCCGCTCGACGTAACCTTTACCTTAAACAGCAGCGATCCCGACGGCGATCAACTCAACTGTACGATTGACTTCGGAGACGGCGCCAGCAGTAACGCTTGCAGCGGTTCCGTACAGCATAGTTACGCAAAAGCAGGCAACTACGTAGCGCGCTTCAATGTAGACGACGGCCACGGGGGAAGCGCCGGCGATCGCGTTAGCATCAGCGCTACTGACGCCAACGACACGGGATACCAGATCAACTTCATATTCATTCACGAGCCCAGCGATCCGGACGTGCGCGCCGCCTTCGATGACGCCGCCGCCCGCTGGGGGCGTGTTGTTACGCGCGACCTGAACGACGTCGATGCTAATATTCCTAAAGACAGCTGCCTGAGTGGCAACCCGGGCTATCAGGGAACGATTGACGACCTGCTCATCCTCGTCGACGTCACCAGTATTGACGGAGACTACGGTGTTCTGGGGTCCGCAGGTCCTTGCTACATTCGCGGACAGGGCGACGCCGACGCCAACCTGCCTTATTTTGGAGCGATGCAGCTGGACTCGGCCGACTTGAATCGCCTAAAACAAGACGGCACCCTGGAGGCGGTCATTTTGCACGAGATGGGGCACGTGCTGGGTATCGGCACTATTTGGGAGATGGATCCCTATCACCTTTTGAGATACAACAAAAATACTTGCGCCGAATCAGACGAAGTATATTTTACCGGCTCAGCCGCCGTCGCTGCTTGGCGCGATCTGGGCCAGGCCGGCGACGTACCGGTTGAAGACAGCGGAGGCGAGGGTTCTAAGTGCGGCCACTGGCGGGAAGCGACTTTTGGCAACGAGCTGATGACCCCCTTGTTGAACGACGACAACCCCCTGAGCCGCGTGACCATTGGTAGTCTGGCCGATCTGGGTTACTCGGTGGATTACAACCAGGCCGATCCTTACCAGTTGCCAAGCGCTAGCAGCATCCAAGCACAAAGTTCCGGCGAGAGAATACGGGAAACGCTAATCTTCCCTCGTCCCGATCCCAAGTAACAATCGCCTTTGCCGAATTTTCTTGATCAGGGAGTCCGTTGCTATAACGGGGCGCGCAGCCGTCCGTCCCGTTGTGTCCGGGCGGCGCAGGCCGGCCGGCGCTAACAATTGCCGCGGCGTGCACGATAGCAGCGGCGGACTTGACCTATAGAAAGAGCGCGCCTCTTCCACCTCAACTAGGCGTGTGTTCTTGACGCCGTGCCTCGGCCTGGACTTCTCGGCCAGCTGGAACCAGCTCGCGAACTTGGAAACGCTGGGTATGCGGATGTACGGTCGCATGGGACCCGGCTCGTGTTGCAGATGGCCCAGAGGTGATCTAGAGCGTAGGCGCGCTGAGACGATGCGGCGAATGCGGGTCGATTTTAGCAAGTAAGATGCCGAGCGCCTACAGCAGGCCGGCTTGCTATCCCAATAGTGTTATTTAGCGCCCTTTTTGCTTTGAACCTGCTCTTCGCTAAGCTGAATTCCCACCGCGTGGAAGCCGGCGTCGACGTAGAGCGTTTCGCCGGTGACGCCGCTGGCCAGCGGGCTGAGCAGAAAGACGCTGGCCTGCGCTACTTCTTCGTGCGTTACGGGGCGTTTTAAGGGCGCGACGGCGTTGACGTGGTCCCACAAGAGGGTAAAGCCGGGGATGCCGCGCGCCGAGAGGGTGCGCAGTGCGCCGGCGGAGACGGCGTTGACCCGCCGGCCCTTCGGCCCCAGCTCGTAGGCGAGCATGCGCACGCTGGCCTCGAGCGCGCTCTTGGCGATGCCCATGACGTTGTACTTGGGCACCACCTTCTCGGCGGCGTAATAGCTGAAGGTGACCATGCTGCCGCCTTCGTTCCAGTAGGGCTCGGCCTCGCGGGCGACGGCTACCAAGCTGTAGGCGGAGACCTCCATGGCCAAAAGCCAGTCTTCTTTGGTCGTCTCGATATAGCGGCCCTCCATGGCGCGCCGCGGCGCAAAGGCGACGGAGTGGACGATGTAATCGATGCCGCCCCAGTTCTCTCCCAGGTCGGCCATGACCGCCCGCAAGTTGTCTTCGTCGGTAACGTCGAGTTCGTAAAGGCGAACACTCGGCATGTGTTGAGTGGCCTTTTCTACCAGCGGTTTGACGCGGTCGCCTTGATAAGTGATGGCCAGTTCGGCTCCGGCCTCGTGCAGTTTTTGGGCGGTGGCGAAGGCGATGGAGCGCTGATTGGCCACGCCCAGAACCAGCGCCTTCTTGCCCGATAAGTCTATGGCTAGCATATGGAACGCATTCTACCAGCAAAAACCTAGCTTTCGCCGGTCGGTTCTGCGAGGGGCTCGAGCCTGATTGCCGCGTACTTATAAGTAGGAATCTTCGAGGTGGGGTCGTAGGCGTTGAGCGTCAGTTTGTTGGCGGGTTGCTCGGCGAAGTGGAAGGGGGCGAAGACCACGCCCTCGGGGGTGCGGTCGGTGACCCAGACAGTGGCCTGAATGCGGCCGCGGCGGCTCGCCACCCAGACGGATTCGCCGTCTTTGACGCCGTAGCGCGCGGCGTCGGCGGGGTGGACCTCGACCTTCATCTCCGGGTAGACCCGCTCCAGCTCGCTGCGCCGGCTGAGGGTGCCGCCGTGCCAGTGATAAAGGACGCGGCCGGTGGAGAGGACCAGAGGGTAGGCGTCATCGGGGGTCTCGTCGGGCGGCTTCCATGGTGCGGGCAGCATCCGCGCCTTGCCGTCGGCGGTGGCGAAGCCCTTTGTGAAAAGAATGCTGACCCCGGGGGAGTTTTCGTTGGGGCAGGGCCAGCGCAGGTCTTCGCGCTCGAGGCGGTCGTAGCTGACGCCTCCCAGCATTTCCGGCAGGGCGCGGCGCACCTCACGCCAAACCTCTTCGGGGCCCGAGTAGCGCCAGCTCTGCGGGCGACCGCGCTCCAACCGAGCCGAGAGGCGCCGCCCCATCTCGCTCAGGATCCACCAGTCCGCCTTGGCGTTTCCCGGAGGTCTGAGGGCCGGGCGGATTCGCTGCACGCGCCGGTCGCTGTTGGTGAAGGTGCCGTGCTTTTCGGCGAACGAGGCCGCCGGCAGCACCACGTCGGCGTAGGGAAACGTTTCGTTCTTGAGGATGTCCTGGACTACCAGGAAATCGAGTTTATCGAGTATGCGACGTACGTGATCCTGATATGGTTCGGAAGTCACCGGATCTTCCCCCATCAAGTAGACGCCGCGCAGAGCGCCGCGCTCGACGCTCTCGAACGCCTCGGTCATCGTCTTGCCGCTTCCTTCGGGAAGGCGGGTGTGCCACAAAGCCGCCCAACGCTTGCGGGCGCGCCTCTCCGATACCTTTTGGTAGCCAGGGTAAACGTCCGGCAGGGCGCCCATGTCGCCCGCGCCCTGAACGTTGTTCTGACCGCGCAGCGGGTTAAGGCCCGAACCGGGCTTTCCCAGCTGTCCGGTCAGCAGCGCCAGGTTGATGAGAGACTGTACGTTCTCTGTGCCGTGACTGTGCTGGGTGACTCCCATGGCCCAGTAGATAGCCGCGGCGCGGGCGGCGCCGTAGCGCTCGGCGGCTTGGCGTATTTTTGCCGCGGGGACGCCGCTGCCGCGCTCGGCGAAGTCGAGGGTGTAGCCGTCTACGCTGGCCAGCCACTCTCTGAACCCGCTAACGCGTTTCTGAACGAAGGGATGATCGAAGCGTCCGCTGACGACCAGATGGCGCGCCATGGCGCCAAAGAGCACGGCGTCGCTGCCCGGCTTGAGGCGCAGCCACAACTGGGCCGCCTCCGCCAGACCGGTCCTTCGCGGGTCGGCCACTATCAGAAAGCTGCCGTTTGCGGCCGCTTTCTTTATCATCGCACCGATGACGGGATGGGTTTCCACGGTGTTGGAGCCGACCACGAGAATGACGTCCGCCAGACCCACTTCCTCGATGGTGTTGCTCATAGCCGCGCCGCCGAGTGAGCGCGAGAGGGCGGCGGTGGAACTGGAATGGCAAAGACGGGCGCAGTGGTCTACGTTGTGGGTGCCCACGGCGGCGCGCGCCAGTTTTTGCATCAGGTAGTTTTCCTCGTTGCTGGCCTTGGCGCTGGAGACGAAGTAGAGGGCGTCGGGGCCGTGCTCGCGAGCTATCTTGCTAAGACGGCCTGCGGCGAAGTCGAGGGCCTCGTCCCAGCTCACGGGCTCGAGCTGGGCTCCCTTACGACGCCGGATTAACGGTTGCTTGAGGCGCTCGCGATGTCCCAAGAAACCCAGCCCGAAGCGCCCTTTGACGCAAAGCGCGCCATAGTTGGGCGGCCCTTCGCGGGCCATAACGCGATATATTTTTTCGTCTTTGACGTAAAGATCCACGCGGCAACCGACGCCGCAGTAAGGGCAAACGGTGCTGACCACCCGGTCGGGCTCGAGGCGCAGGGGGATCATGGGCGCCTCCTTGAGGCGGTGCCTGGTGCAGGGTTTGTGGTGCGCGGTAAAAAGCCCCGAGCGCCGCTTTGCCGCTGCACGGTCCTACCACGTACCACGTACCACGTACCACGTACGGCTCGTTTCATCGCTCCCCCTCCGCCAGCAAGACTTCTTCAAGCGGCGCCAGCGCCCCCGTCGGACAGACCTGGACGCAGTTTCCGCAAAAAACGCACCCGGCCTCGGCCATGGGCAGGTCCAGCGGGGTTGCCGGCAGGGCTTTATTACCGCGGCCCACGAAGCTATACGCCCAGACGCCCTGGATGCCCTCAGCGCAGGCGTCGAGGCAGCGGCGGCAGTTGTAACACTTGTCGTATTCACGCGCGAAAAAGGGGTTGTCTTGCAGGGGCTCGCGCTCTCGCCTGTCCGCCAGCGGCGCTCCCCAGCGCTCGGGGCGGGCGCGGTAGCGCGCCAGCAAGCCTTGCGCTTTTTTGTCGTGTTCGAGGTTGGTTTCCAAGGCCAGCAGCTCGAGCAGTACCCGCCGCAGCCGCTTTAAACCCTCGCTCTCAGTGTGCACCACCATGCCTGCTATCGCCTCTGTGGCGCAAGCGGGAACGGGTCTGCGCCAACCTTCCACTTCTACCAGGCAAAGTCGGCAGAGACCTTTCGTACCGCTGCGCTCGTGCTGGCAGAGCGTGGGTATCTCCACGCCGGCGCGCCGCGCCGCGTCCAAGATCGTCTCGCCGGACGACGCCTGCAATAAGTAGCCGTCGATAACCAGCGGCTCTCTGCTCATGACCCCACCTCTTCAAAGCGCTGCAACAGGCTGCGCAGCGCCCAGGGGGCGGCCTGACCCAAACCGCAGAGGCTACCCGCCTCTAAAGTCAAGAACAGCTCATCCAGAATCGGTCCTCGCTCGCGCCGCAGCGCTGCGGCGTGCAGGTGCGGGGCCCCCAAGCTGCAGGGAAAGCACTTGCCGCAAGACTCGCTGGCGAAGAAGGCGGTAATTCCTTCCACCACGCTCCACAGATCGCGGCCGCGCTCAAAGGCTACCAGCGCCCCCGGACCCAGCGAATCTCCCGACAGTTGCGGCGTTGATAAGTCGAGCGGCAGGTCCAGGGCGTCCGGGATCTTCAAAAATGTCCCCGCCGCCCCTCCCAGCAGTACCGCTGCCAAGCGGTTGGTGTCGGCTCCGGCGGACTCCAGAGCGCTTTTCAGGGGCGTGCCCAGGCTTAGCTCGTAGACGCCGGGTCTCTCCACGTCGCCGGATATAGAAAATAGCTTGGGTTTGCGACGCTTGTAGGCCGCCGCGCCGTGCGCCGCCAGCAGAGCCAGGTGCGCTAAAGCCTCGGCGTTATTGACCAGCGTAGGCTTACCAAAGAGGCCGGCTTCTGCGGGATAGGGAGGCTTGAGGCGGGGTTCGGCGCGCCTGCCCTCGATGCTCTCCAGTAGGGCGCTCTCCTCGCCGCAGATATAGAGCCCGCCGCCGCGGAAGGTATGCGTCGCCAGCTCTTCGAAGTAGCCCGACGCCTCAAGTTCCTCCCGCGCCGCCTCCACGCGCGCCAGTGCTGCGGTGTACTCGCCGCGCACGTAAAAGAAGACCTCGGTTGCGCCCACCGCCCGCGCCGCCAGCGCCGCCCCCGCCCAGACTAGGCGCGGATTGTGCTCCATCAGCCAGCGGTCCTTGAAGTTGCCCGGTTCCGACTCGTCGCCGTTTACTATCACGTACTTTTCTTTTTCGGGTTGCACCCGCACCGCCGCCAGCTTGCGCCAGACCGGATAGAACGCTCCCCCCAGACCGCGCAGGTCCGCGCTGCGGGCCGCCTCTATCAATGCGGCCGCGCCGGGGAAGTCGGGCGGCTCGGTGTCCTCGAACAGCCACCCCTGGTTGCCGGCCAGCCGCTCTGGCAGGGCCTGCAGCTCCTGGGGCGGCAGCTTTCCCAGCGCCAGCGCCCGCAGGTCGGCCATGCGGATGGGTGCAAATACCCGCCAGTCGGCGCCGTCGGCGACGACCAGAGCCGGGCTGAGGGCCTCGAGACCCTGGCTGAAGACCGTCGCGACCTCGTGTCCGCTCGCCCTTCCGGCAGCCTCTAGCTCATTGTTCAACTCGCGCCAGTCGCGGGCGCGCGCCACCGGGTCGTCAACCAGCAGAAAGCGAACCTTGCCTTTTTGTTCGCTATAACGCGGATAAAAGTTAACCGCCTCCCATGCTTGCGCCAGCGGCAAACGCGCTTCGCGGGCGGCGCTCTCCACGTCCGCAGGCTCCAGGCGGCCGCGTCGCTCCAGCGCGGCGTCCAGTAGTGGCAGTAACAATGGTCTGTCGGGCAACGTCTCACTGTCCTTTCGCGGTCGCAGCAGTTGTTCCCATTGTAGCGGACCCGTCGGATGTTGGTAGCCGACAAACTCGAAGATGCTGACGGAAAGTACCCTGATTGGAAACAGTAAAGCATGTTTGGCATGGGTGGTTGTGGTGCACCCTCGGCCGCAGCCAAACTCCTCTCGGCCCTGAGTGAAACGGAACCGCAAGACCAAAGCGCCGTTAGCGCCACCGCGCTCTTTGATCGGCGGCGCCAGACCTTCCCCTTCGGGGGAGCCAAAAACGAGCTCCCCCGAAGGGGAGACATAAAACGGCCCACGGTGACCGTACTTACGGGGTGCAGCTATGCTGCACCCCGTAAGTTAACTTGGCTAAGTTACTTTGGTTCGTTGGGCCAGGGGCCGACGACCCCTGGCGCCGCCCATTCCATGCTCTCGAGCTGACCCTTGCTCAGGCGCAAACCGGCGGGTACGCGCAAATTACCCTTCCTGTCTTTAATGGGCCCCTGGAAGGGGTCAAAGGCCAACTCGTCATCCCGCATCAAGGCTAGCTCTTTGAGGACCAGGTCGTAAACGCTGAGCTTCCCGAATATCGGGCTATTTACCACCTTGGCCTTGAGGGCGGGAATAAACTTGGGGTTAATCGGCACGCCGTACTCCCCGCCAAGCTCTACCGCGCCTTGTGGCAGCAGCCACCAATAATCCACGTCTTGCAGATTCTTGGGGGTATAGACGCCGGCGTATACTTTGGCGAGGAAGTCTATGTAGATCTTTTCCCAGTGCACCAGCTGCCCGGAAACTACCTCATCGGGGGCGAAGCGCTGCATTGGCGAGTAGTGGCTAAAGCTTGGCAGGCCCTTTTTCGCGGCGACTTGAACGATCGTGGGGGAATCTTCGGTAAAAGCCAGCACATCGGCCCCGTCGGCTATTAGAGCCTCAGCCGCTTCCTTGGCCGCGGCCGGTTTGTACCACTCGTATATCCAGCGCACCAGCACCTTGGCTTTGGGGTTGACAGCCCGCACTCCCAGCGCAAAGGCGTCGATATGCCTCTTCAGTTCGGGGATGGGAAATGCGCCTACGTAACCCACCTTGCCGCTCTTGCTGAGGGCTCCCGCCATGAGGCCGTTCAGATAATAGAGCTGGTAGAAATCGGCCATGTAGGTGGCCACGTTGGCAGCCCGCTTATAGCCGGTGGCGTGGGCGAATATTACGTCTGGATGTTTTTTGGCCGCCGCCAGAACGCTGTCCATATAACCAAAGCTGGTAGCAAAAATGACCTTGCAACCTTGTTTGACCAGCTTATCCATGTAGGCCTCGGCCTGCGCCTCCGCAACGCTCTCCACGTACTGCGTCTGCAACCACGGCAGCGCCTTTTCGGCAGCCTTTCTACCCTGGTCGTGCGCGTTGCTCCAGCCGTAATCACCCACCGGACCAACGTAGATCCAGCAGGCCTTGAGCTTGTCGCCTTGAGCAAGACCCAGGGCCCCCAGCAAAACTAACACCGCAAGAATGACCGCTTTCCGCATACCCTGCCTCCTCCTTCTACCTTCTCTCACCCCGCACGTACGGGGTTCCCAGCGCCTCGGGGGCCCCCGACGGACCCCTCCTTAGTGCGCTCAGGGACAGGACCACCACTACGAAGAGATACGGCATGGCCTTGAGGAATTCGGGAGAGACGTAGGCCTGCAAGCGATACGAAAGGTGATATAGTGCGCCGAACAAGAAAGCCGCAGCTACAGCTTTCAGGGGGTGCCAGGCGGAGAATATGGCCAAAGCGACCGCTATCCAGCCCAGCCCCGAGGTAATGCCGTCCGCCCAGCTGGGACGGTAGGCCAGCGAGAGAAAGGCCCCCGCCAAACCGGCCATGACGCCGCCAAAAATGACCGCCGAGTAGCGCACCGCATAAACGTTTATCCCCATGGCGTCTGCCGTTTCGGGGTTTTCGCCGCAGCTGCGCAGCAAAAGCCCCCAGTAGGTATGCTGCAGGAAGAACCATAGTATTGACGCCAACAGCAGGGCGGCTACGATGAACCAGCTCTCCGGCAAGGTATTGGCTAGCGGCGTTCCCTCGTAAGGCTTCCCTAAAAGCCCCGCTAGACCTATGCCGAGCATGGTCAGCGCTAGCCCCGCGACGTACTGGTTCGCCCTCAGAGTTATTGAGGTGAGCGCGAAAACCAGCGCCGCCGCGGCCGCCGCCGCCGTACCGGCAAGTACTCCCAAGAAGGGCTCGCCGCTGAGCTGCGCCGCGGCGAATGCGGCCAGGGCCCCGAGGGCCATCATTCCTTCGACGCCCAGGTTTACCACCCCGCTGCGTTCGGCGTATATCTCTCCCAGACCCGCTAAGAGAATGGGCGTACCGAAGGCCAGGGCCCTCAGCGTCGCGCTCCAAATCCAAGCTTCCATCAGTCACGCTCCCTTCGGGGCCGCCACCTGACGCGGTAATAGAGCAGGCGCTCGGTAGAAATCAAGAAGAAGAGGATCAAGCCGTTAAAAACATCCGTAACTCTAAAGGGCATTTGCAGACTTATCTTCATTACGTCGCCGCTGGCGAACACCAGCCCCATGAAGAGGGCGGTCGCTACAGCCAGCAGGGGGTTGCCCCGCGCCAGCCAGGCGACGATGATGGCGGTGTACCCGTAACCGAGAGAAATTTGATAGGCGTCGAGCAGGCGGCCGTGAACGCCTGCGACCTCGCCCACGCCGGCAAAACCCGCCAAGCCGCCGGCCGCCAGCCCCACAGAGAGCACCGTCGCAAATACCGGCAAGCGAGCGTAGCTGGCGGCCTCGGGGTTGTCGCCTACCACCCGCAACAGGTAGCCCCAGCCGCTACGCGCCAAAACCACCCAGACTCCCAGCGCCGCCAAGAGAGCGAGCAACAGCGTCGGCCAGTGCACGTAGGTTCCCGGGATGAGCGGCAGGGTGGCCGCCGCGGGAAATTTGTCGCTATAGGCGAATCCCAACGCACTTTTGCCCCGCCAGGGGCCGTGGATCAACCAGCCGACAAGGTAGACTGCGACGTAGTTTAGCATCAACGTGGTCAGAACGTCGTTGACCCCCAGCAGCAGCTTCAGCAAAACCGGCAGCGCGGCCCACAGGCCGCCGGCGACGAAGCCGGCGGCGAACATCAGCAGCAGCTTGAAGGGTGCGCCCAGCGGCACGAAAAGCGCCACTCCCGCCGCCGCGACCGCGCCCAGGAGGAGCTGCCCTTCCGCGCCGATGTTCCAAAACTGCACCCTGAAGGCGAGGACCAAACCGACTCCGATCAGCAACAGCGGAATGGCGCGGCGCACCCCTTCGGCAAAGCCGCTAGGGCTAAGCATCGTTTCGATAAAGATGGTGCGATAAGCCTGCGCGGGGTTGACGCCGTAGGCCAGGAAGACCAGCGCCGCCGCCGAGAACGCCAGCAGCAGCGCCAGCAAGGAGATGGCCGCGACCCGCGCGGAGGGCGCGTTTAGGTCCTTTTCAAACACCAAGGGGCCGACGCGTTTCAAGAAACCACCCCCGCCATCCACATCGCGATGCGGCCGCGATCGGCCTTGTGCGCTGCGGCCTCTCCGACGATGCCGCCGTCGAAGATGACGGCTATCCGGTCGGAAAGGGCCATGACCTCGTCCAGGTCTTCCGATACCAGCAACACCGCCGCCCCCTCGCGGCTGCTCTTTATCAAGAGGTCGTGCACCATCTCGGTGGCGCTGACGTCGAGGCCGTAGGTGGGGTGAACCGCGACGATCAGCGCCGGCCTGCCGTACAGCTCCCGCGCTAGAATGAGTTTTTGCAGGTTGCCGCCAGAAAGCAGGCGCGCCGGCGCAGTAGGCGCCGGCGGCTCGATGTGATAGCGCTTTATCTGCGCAGCGGCGAAAGTATATATTTCTCTGTAATTCAGTAACGGCCCCCTGCTAAAGGGAGGCTTGTAGTAGTCGTGCAGTACCAGGTTCTCAGCCAGGCTGAGGTTGGGTACTATTCCCTGGCGGCGGCGATCCTCGGGTACGTGGCCGATGCGCGGACGGCGGGGTGAGTGTGGGGGTATCCCGTTGATTGTTGCGCGACCGCTCTCCAGCCTGCGTGCGCCCGTGACTATTTCCACCAGTTCACGCTGGCCGTTGCCGGCTACGCCGGCTATACCGAGTATTTCGCCCTGGCGCAACTCCAAGCTTAGTCCCTTGAGAGCCGGCAGGCCCCTGTCGTTTTTGGCGCGGGCGTTATGCAGCTCGAGCACTATCCTGCCGGTTCTCGCCGGCGGTTTGCTACGCTGGAAATTGACCTCACGGCCTACCATCATCCGCGCCAGTTGCTCTTTACTGGCTTGGGCGGCGGTGATGGTGCCGACCAGTCGGCCCTTTCTTAGTACGCTGATCCGGTCGGCCACGGCCAGCACCTCTTCCAGCTTGTGGCTGATGAAAACGACCGTTTTTCCCTCGTTTCGCATGTGCTCCAGCGCCTTGAAGAGCTCGGAAGCCTCCTGCGGCGTAAGCACAGACGTCGGCTCGTCCAGAATAAGCAGTTTCGCGCCCTGGAGCAGGGCGCGGACTATCTCGACGCGTTGCTTTTCTCCTTCGGAGAGCTGCCAGACGTAGGCGTTCGGATCGAAGCGGAAGCCATAGCGCTCTACCAAGCGGGCAATGCGGCGCTCGAGCCCGCGGGTTGGGAAGAAAAATGCGCTGGGCATGCCCAGCGCGAGATTCTCCAGCACGGTATGCGCCCGCACCAGAAGCGGGTGCTGCGGCACCAAGCCAATTCCCAGTCTGATCGCCTCCTGCGGCGAGCGTAAACGTCGCACCTCGCCGCGCCATATTATCTCGCCCTCGTCAGGGGGGTAGAAACCATAGAGCATATTTACCAAGGTGGTCTTGCCGGCTCCGTTTTCCCCTAACAACGCGTGTACTTCGCCGCCTGGCAGCTCCAGGCTCATCCTGTCAACTGCTACCACGCCGGGAAAGCGCTTGGTAACGTTTTTTAGCGAGAGTAAATGCTTAGCCTCCGTCATAGGGGCAACCGGACGCGCCGGATGGCCTAATTATTCACAAGAGCGCCAAAAGCGTCAAGCCTCTCGATTAGGTGATAGATATTCCACTTCAAAGAGCGACCGCGCCAGTGATTAGTAGACTACGCCCCCTCGTCGCCAGACAAGCATCTGCGACGAATAGCTGCAGCTTTTACTCTAGCGGCGTGGTGCTGTACCGCTCACGCCGGAGCTTACACCCGCCAAGCGGTTGAACTCCCTTTGGTCCACCGCGCGCGCCAGCGCCGTCTCATAAGAAATGACCTTGCGGCGGTAAAGGTCGGCCAAATAGGCGTCCATGGTGATCATGCCGTGCTGGCCGCCGGTTTGGATGACGCTGGTGAGCTGGTGGCTCTTGCCCTCGCGAATCAACGCCCGCACCGCCGGCGTAGCCACCATCAGCTCGTAGGCCAGAACCCGGCCGTCGCCAAATGTTTTGGGCAGCAGCTGCTGCGTCAATACCGCCACGAGATTGTTGGAAAGCTGAACCCGTACCTGCTCCTGTTGGTTTTGCGGAAAGACGTCGATGATGCGGTCTATCGTCTCCGGGGCGGAGTTGGTGTGCAGCGTACCCATCACCAAGTGACCCGTCTCAGCCGCGGTGATGGCGGAAGAAATTGTTTCGTAGTCGCGCATCTCGCCCACGAGAATTACGTCGGGCGCCTGACGCAGGACGCTGCGCAGCGCCTCGTGGAAGCCTTGGGTGTCCACCCCTACTTCCCGCTGATTGATTATGGACGTCTTGTGCTTGTGGAAGAACTCGATCGGGTCTTCGATGGTCACCACGTGAGCGCGCCTGTTTTCGTTGATGTGATCGAGCATAGCCGCCAAAGTAGTCGACTTACCAGAGCCGGTGGGCCCCGTCACCAGTAACAGGCCGCGGGGGCTGAGGGCCAGGTCGCCGATGTTTTTGGGAAGGCCCAGGTCGTCGAAGGACTTGATGATCGCGGGCACCACGCGCAGGACGCCGCCTACAGAACCGCGCTGAAAAAAGACGTTGACGCGGAAGCGGCCGCTACCCGGCAGGCTGAAGGAAAAGTCGAGCTCTTTGTTTTCCTCGAACTGACGCTGCTGCTTTTCGTCCATCAGCGCATACATCAGTTTGCGGGTGTCCTGCGGAGTCAACTTTTCATACTCGGTGGGGTGGAACTCGCCGTTGATCTTGATCATCGGCGGCAACGCCACCGTAATGACCAAGTCAGAGGCTTCCCGCTCTACCGCCAGTCTTAGAAGATCTACAATATCCGGTATTTTTTCCATCGATTTCCCCCCTAGTCAATCGTCCGCGCCATTACTTCTTCAAGAGTGGTTATGCCCTGCAAGGCCTTGTATATGCCGTCTTCCCGCAGGGTTTTCATGCCCTTCTTGCGCGCCAGTTCTTTGATCTCCGTCGCCGACTTGCCCTCTACTATGGCCTTGCGAATGTCGTCGTCGATGACCATCAGCTCGTGTATGGCGTAACGGCCTTTATAGCCGCTGCCGTTGCAACGCTCGCAGCCGACGCCGCGGTAGAGAGTCTTACCCTCAAGATCTTTCTCGTTTAGGCCCAGGCGGCGCATGACCGAAGGATCCGGGTCCACCTCGACCTTGCAGTGATCGCAGACCCGCCGCACCAGGCGCTGCGCCAAAACTCCGATGAGCGAGGCTGAGACGTTAAATAGCTCTACCCCCATCTCGTCTAGTCGGGTAATGGCGCCGGCGGCGTCGTTGGTGTGCAGCGTGGCTATCACCAGGTGGCCCGTGAGAGCGGCTTCGGTGGCTATCTGCGCCGTTTCCGAGTCGCGGATCTCGCCCACCATGATGATGTCCGGGTCCTGACGCAAGAAAGAACGCAGCGCCGCGGCAAAGTCGAGCCCGGCGACGTTGTTTACCTGGGTTTGATTGATACCGGGGATCTCGTACTCGACAGGGTCTTCGATAGTTGTCGTGTTCTTATCGGGCGTAGCTACCCGTTTGAGGATGGAGAAGGTGGTAAACGACTTACCGGAACCGGTAGGGCCGGTGATCAGGAAGATGCCGTAAGGTTTGCTAATGACCTCCTGAAAACGCTCGAAGACGTCGGGAGCAAAGCCTAGACCTTCGATCTCGGGAATCTCGCTGGCTTTTCGCAAGAGGCGCATGACTGACTTTTCACCGTAGACGGTAGGCAGGGTTGACAAACGCAGGTCGAGGTCGATGGTGCGGTCTTTGAAGCGTACGCGGCCGTCTTGCGGCAGTCGCCTTTCGGCTATGTCCAGGTTGCCCATGATCTTGATACGGCTGGCGATCGCCGGACCGGCGCCCTTGGGCAGGTGCATGTACTCGCGCAACGAGCCGTCAATGCGTATGCGCACGATAACTTCTGTCTCGCGCGGTTCGATGTGAATATCGGATGCGTCCTGCAGGTACGCCTCGCGGATGATGGTGTTGACCAAGCGCACCACCGCGTTGTCGTCGAGCTCGCTGCTGACCTCTTCGGCCGCTGTTTGCTTGTCGGCGAACTCCTTGGTCAGCTCGTCCAGGTCGCTGCTGGAACCGTAGTAGCGCTCGATCAGCTTGACGATTTGGTCTTCCACCGCTACGGCCGGAGTTATGTCGTGTTTGGTGAATACCCGCAGGTCGTCTATCGCCCAGATGTTACGCGGGTCTTTCATTAGCACTACCAAGGAGTCACCCTCGAGATGATGTGGGAAAACCGTGTAGCGACGGACGGTATTTTCTCCCACCATGTGCAGCACGCTCGGGTCTGGCGGATTCTCGCTGGGGTCTATGTAGTCGTAGCCCAGCTGGATCGCCAGGCTTTGCGCCAGCATCTCGGGGTTGATCTTGCCGGACTGCACCAGGGTGTCTTCTAGCCGGCCGCCGCCGGCGCGCTGTTTTTTGAGGGCCTGTTCAACCTCTTCGGCCGAAACGTACCCCAGCTCCACCAGCACTTCCCCCAGGGGGCGCGCCTTACCCATGCGCTCTTGCACCTTGAGGGCCTGCCGCAGACTCTCGCGGTCGAGTTTGCCGTCCTGCACCAGGGACTCGCCCAAGCGCCCGTGGCCGCTGTAGCTGCGGTTGAAGAGCTTTTCCCACTCGTCAGGGGTAGTCAAAATGAACTCGGTCTCGGTATTGGTAAGGTTTTCTATCTCCTGGCGGTGGCGCAGGTCGGAGACCACCACTTTGACCGTGTCGCCTTCCTTGCGCACGGGGATGGCGTGGTAACGCAGCGCATCTGTACGTAAAAAGAGGTTTACGGCGTCGTCTTCCAGCTTGATACCGTCGGTATCACGTATGTACTCGACTTTTTCCTGCTCCGCCAAAGTTTGGTAGAGCTGATCTTCTTCTATCAGGCCTTCGTCAATCAGGATACGACCCAGGAGCTCACCGGTTTTTTCCTGACGCGCCAGCGCTTTTTCCAGGTCGCCCTTTTTCAGCAGGCCTTTGTTCAGCAATAACTCGCCTAGGCTTACATCATGCTCCGGGGCGGGCGTTGGCGTTGGGGGCAGCGGTAAACCCAGCTCGGGGTAGTTCTTGGCCAGGGCGTATTCGAAGGAGGGCCGCAGCACCTGGTAAGGTTCTACGAACATACCGCTGAGGTCTTCCGCCTCGTCTATTCTCAGGGTGTCGAGGGGGTTTGTAAAAGCCACGCGCAGCGTATCGCCCTCAATACCAAAGGGAATGGCCTCTAGTTCTTTGGCGCGTTCCGCGGGTAGTTTGGCTAGCGTATCAGGCGCTATTTCCATCTCGTGCAGATTGACAAGGGGTATGCCAAAGGCTTCTTCAATCACCCGGGCCATGCGCTGCTCTGATAGCAACCCCATATCGACCACTACTTCGGCCAGCGAGCCGCCTATCTCACGGTGTCGCTCCAGGGCCTTTTGCAAGTCGTCGTCGCTCAAATATCCCAACTCAATAAGCGCGGCGCCCAGCCGCTTATCACCAATTGTTAGAACGCTCATTCGATCCCTCCCGTAAATATAGTAGCCGGCCTTTGGCCCGTACCTATAGTATAGTCTTCCTTAGCGTAATAACTTAATTATCGTTGTGTGTTTCCAGGGAGCGTTACCTTCCCTTTGAGAGTTTAGGATGCGCTGCTCCAAGGCCCGCACCCAGCGGGTGTGCGGCAGACCCTTCTTAGGCTCGAGCGGCTCGACCAGGACAGAGTAAGCGCCTACCAGGTTGGCCCCCAAAACGTCAGTAAAAAGCTGGTCGCCGGCGGCTGCGACCTTCGCCGCCGGCAGACCCATGGCGCGCAGGGCGCGCCTC
Source organism: Thermaceae bacterium (assembly GCA_026987375.1). GTDB lineage: Bacteria > Deinococcota > Deinococci > Deinococcales > Marinithermaceae > Oceanithermus. The sequence goes on from JALSMT010000093.1 coordinate 16,281, forward strand.
ATTCCCCAGGGCAGGGGCTTGCCCGCCAGTCCCCAGCCCGGCATCAGCAGTTCCTCGGCCCAGTTGCGCGTCCTCGCGATCTTCGCGTTGGAGACTATACAAACCGGTATGCCCGCCCGCGCCAGGGCGTCGCGCCACTCGGCGATCTCGGCGCTCGCCGGGGGCGGACTGCCGTAAGGAACGAGGGTGTTGTCCAGGTCTATTATCAGACCCTCGAGCCCGCGTTCCCGCAACCACGAAGGCGTAATCTGGGTAAGGCGCTCCACCCTTTCCCGCGGCAAGAGCCAGCGCTTCACCTTTTTCCTCCAGCCTGAATCACACCCCACAGGCGCCCGCTCGCCTCGCCGTCGCGACGGTAAGAGTAGAGCTCGGGGTGACAGTGACTGCAAATACCGGCAAACCACAGGTTCTCGGGCGGCAACCCCAGCGCCAGCGCCTGCGCCTTAACGACGGCGGCCAGGTCTAGCCGCGCTTTGCCTGGCTGGTCGTCAGCCAGCACCGCCTGGGGCCAGCCGGCGTCGGTGAAGCGTTGCGCCAACTCGGCGTCGACCTGGTAACAGCTTGCGGCGATGCCGGGGCCCGCCGCTAGCCGCAGGTCCCGCGGGCGGCTGTTGAACTTCTCGACGAACAGCGCCACCGCCGCAGCCAGAATGTTGCCCAAAGCCCCGCGCCAGCCGGCGTGCAAGGCCGCCACCGCGCCTGAGGCGGGGTCTTCCATCAATAGCGGCAGGCAGTCCGCCACCTGCACCGCCAGCAAGAGGCCGGGTGTAGCGCTCAGCAGGCCGTCGCCGCGCCACTCTCCCGCTGTCTCGACCGGCTGAACGGTGACGCCGTGAACCTGCCGCAGCGTCGCCAGCGGCGGATCGCCGAATTGCGCCAGCACGCGCCTGCGGTTTTCAGCGACCGCGGCGCTTTCGTCGCCCGAACTAAAGCCCAAGTTGAGGGAGGCGTACGGCCCCACCGAAACCCCCCCCACACGGGTGGTGAAACCGTGAGGCGACTCGAGCAGGGTAGAGCGGATCAATCTCATTATTGCCTGGCGGTCCAGCGGTCGCCGTCGCGCTCCTGATACTTCTGCATTACCCCTAAAAAGGCTTGCTCCAGGTCAATCCCGTGCGAGTTGGCCATGCTTATCAGCACGAAAAGAAGGTCGCCCAGCTCTTCGTCCAGCTCGCCCGCGGCCTCGCCCGGCTTGGGCTTTTTACCGTGGGCGTGAGCCAGCACCCGCGCCACCTCGCCCACCTCTTCGCTGAGACGGGCCAGCATGAGGAGCGGCGGGAAGTAGCCCTCCTCGAAGCGGCTGATCCAGGCGTCCACCTGCTCTTGGGCCTCGGCCAGGGTCAGGCTCACCGCCGCACCAGCTCCTCCAGCGGGTCCGCGGCGTAGTGGGCCATCAGCGCTACGGTGTTCTCGACGTCCGCCAGGTCGATCATCTCCGAGGGCGAGTGCATGTAGCGGTTGGGTATGCCGATTATGGCCGCGGGAATGCCCTCGCGCACCACCGCTATCTCGTCGGCGTCGGTGCCGGACCAGCGGCCGTGCGCCTCCAACTCGTAAGGAATTTTCTCGCGCTGTGCAATCTCGCGCAGGCGCGCCAGCACGCCGGGGTGGGCGTAGGGGCCCACCGCCAGGCTGGGTCCTTTGCCCAGCGCCACCTCGCCGTGCTCTTTGGCTTCTACTCCCGGCTGCTTACTGCAGTGGGTAACGTCTATCACCAAAGCCGTGTCCGGCTTGGTGCTGAAGGCGGCTACGCGCGCGCCCCAGGCGCCTATCTCTTCTTGAACCGTGGCCACCGCTATGACCTCTGCGGATCCGCCCATCTCTTGGGTCAGGCGTAGGGACTCGAGCGCTATGAAGGCGCCAATGCGGTCGTCGACGGCGCGACTGACCACCCTCCTACCCAGCAGGTAGCGCAGGGGCTGGTCTATGACGGCGGCGCTGCCCACCTCGACGACCTGCTGCGCCTCTTCCTTGGAGGACGCGCCGATATCCACCCAGACCTCTTTAATCTTGACCGCCTTACCGCGCTCCGAGGCCTCCAGCGCGTGGATTGGCTTGCGCCCCACCGCTCCCAGAACGTGCCCTTTTTTGCCCAGCAAACGCAGGCGCTGGCCCACCAAGACCTGCGGGTCCCAACCCCCCAAGGCCTCTAAGTAGAGAAAGCCGTCGTCGTCTATATGAGTAACGATCAGCCCAATCTCGTCTATGTGCCCCGCCAGCATTATGCGCGGCTTGCCGCCGGGGCGTATCAGCGCGTAACCGTTGCCGTGTACGTCTCGCCAGGTCTTGTCGGCGAACGTCTCCGCCTCACGCAGCCAGACGCGCACCGCCTCGTCCTCGAAGCCGCTGGGACCCACGGCCTGCAAAAGCTCCTCAAAAAAGTTGATGTTCAAATCCCTATTCACGGGCTCAGTATAGACAAAGCGAATGAATGTAAGCTGGGGATATGAAAAAAGCGCTGGCGCTCATTGCCCATGACAAGAAAAAGGCCGACCTGATCGCCTTCGCCAAGGACCATCGCGAACTCATCGCTCGTTTCCCGATAATAGCCACGGGGACTACCGGAAAGATGCTCGAACAAAAAGCCAACCTGGAGGTGGAGAGGGTGCAGTCCGGACCCCTGGGCGGCGACCTGCAGATCGGCGCCCGCATAGCCGAGGACCGCATCGTGGCCGTCATCTTTTTCCGCGACCCCCTCACCGCCCAGCCCCACGAGCCCGACGTCAGCGCGCTTATGCGCATCTGCGACGTGCACGACGTGCCCCTGGCCACCAACCTGGCCGCCGCCGAGGCGGTGGTGGCGTGGCTGGAGGAGATGAGCTGAGGCGGTGCGGGTCGCGATGGCGCGACGGTGGTACAGGCGGTACCTGGAGAAGTCCTCATGCGAAGGTGTCCAATTACTCCTTGAGTTCTTCGTGGTCTTTGCCCGTTTTGAGTACGCCCTGAAAAAGGCTGGGTACTTCATAGGGCAAGGTCGGGTCCGCCCCGATTGGAGCGGTTTTGTCGAGAAGGGCGGTCGTGCCGATCGGTTTAAAGAGCGGGTGCCTAAACGAAAGCTCCTGAAGGAGGCTGTCAAGTACTTCTCAGAGCATCCGCCCAAAATCCAACGGGTCGAAAACGGCGAACTCGATTGGAATGAGCGCAGCGACGACCCGCTTGGGCCAACATCTCTGGGTCGCGCAACCCAGGCTCTGAAAGACATCCGCAACAATCTTTTCCACGGGGGCAAGGACCCGTTGTTTCCCGAGCCGGGCGGGCGGCGCGATAGAGAACTGCTACGCCACGGCCTCTCGGTTTTGTACGCCCTGGTCGATCTAGACGACAAAGTGAAGCAGGCTTTTACGAACGGCTAATCAGCACCTTGCGATCACTCACCCGGAACGATAACGTCCTCGCCAACGCGGGATAGCTTCCTGTCGAAACTCACCACCCGCGCACCCGTTTCCTCGGCCCAGGCCAGCAAAAAGACGTCGGGGAAGTCCAGCCCCATACCGGGGTAGGCCTCCAAGGAGCGCATAAGCGCAGTCTCGTCGAGGGGTTCGAAGACGCGGGCGGTGAGCAGCGTGGCGAGCTCTCGGGCCGCCTCCTCCGGGCTCAGTCCGTATACCTCGCCCTCGAGCACGTAGACCGCCTCGGCCACGTGCATCGGGTGGACGTGCATTCGCCGACCTTTTTCTTCGAGCTCCAGCAGAAGGTCGCGCACCGCCCGGAACATGGATTCGGGAACGCGGGTGACGAGCCGCAGGAGGACGTTCGTGTCGGCAATCAGCCGCGCCACCGCTCGCGCGCCTCCTCGCGTTCGGCCTCGAGCAGCGCTTCTGCGTCTTCCAAGACCCGGCTGGGTTCGTGGCCGGGGAGACGCGCCAACACCTCTTCCAACCGCCGCTTCCGGCGCGGCACGATGCGGATGGAGCCGTCCTCGACCTCGACCCACAGCTCGTCCCCGGGCTGCAGTCCGAGCGCATCGCGCACCGGTTTGGGAAGCACGAGCTGCCCCTTGCTGGAAAGGCGGGTGACCGGCATGCCTGCATCTTACCACATGTAAGACTAGGCTGCGGCCCGGGCCTTGTATTCTCCTTCCCGAGACTTCCGCACCTTTGGCCATCAAACCGGGGCGTTAGACTGGGAAGGGGCGCCGCCCCCGAACGACGATGGAAACCGCCGAGATCGTCGGCGTCGGCAGCGAGCTAATTCGCGGCGAGACGCTCGACACCAACACCGCCGAAGTAGCCCTCAGCCTGCGCCCTTACGAGATAGAAGTATGGCGCACCTGGCGCGTTGCAGACGACGTAGAGCGTCTTGCTCAGACGGCGCGCGAGCTGTGGCGGGGCGCACGCCTGCTAGTTTTCTTGGGCGGCCTCGGCCCCACCCCCGACGACGTCACCACCGCGGCGCTGGCCCGCGGCTTGGGGCTGGAGCTGGCCGAAGACCCCGCGATGCTGCGCACCATCGCCGCGCGCTTCGCGAGTATGGGCCGCGAAATGACGGCTATAAATCACAAGCAGGCGCTCAAACCTAGAGAGGCCGAGTGGCTGCCCAACCCGCGCGGCACCGCCCCGGGCTGGCGGCTGCGCTCAGGAGGGCGCGACCTGGTGGCGCTGCCCGGCCCGCCTGCGGAGTGGAAACCAATGTGGGCCGAGCTGTTGCCCAAGCTCGATCTGTCGCGGAGCGAACGCGTGCGCCGCGTCCTCAAGACCTTCGGTTTGGGCGAATCGCAAATAATGGCGCGGATCGGCGACATCTGGGATGTGGGCGTGACCAGCGGCGTCTATGCCCATCACGACGGCGTCTACCTCAGCGCCGAGGGCGACAGGGCGGCGGTAGACGGCTGGCTGAACCTGGCGGCTCAGCGTTTGGACGACTACGTTTGGGGGCGAGACGAGGAAACCCTGCCGGCTAGAGTTCTAGGGATACTGCAAGAGAAAAACGCCACCATCGCCACCATGGAGTCGCTGAGCGGCGGCAGTCTGGCGGCGTTGCTCACCGCCGTGCCCGGCGCCAGCAAAGCCTTCAACGGCGGCGTGGTATCCTACTCTATGGGCGCTAAGGCCCGTTTCGGCGTGCCCGAAGACATCCTCGCGGCCCACGGGGCCGTTTCCAGCGAGACCGCCGCGGCCATGGCCGCAGCAGTCCGTGAAGCGTTAGGAACCAGCTACGGCCTGGCCACTACCGGCGTGGCCGGCCCAGATGAGTTGGAAGGCCATGCAGTGGGCACCGTGTACGTCGCAGCGGCGGGCCCAGACGGAGCCCGGGCGCGGCTGTACCGTATTCCCCCTTTGGGGCGCGAAGCGGTGCGCCAGCGCGCTGCTTACGCGGCTCTCGCCTGGTTTTGGAGGCTATACTCGTGAGGCTTTTCTTCGGCGTGTTTCCCCCCAGCCTCGTGCAGCAGGAATTGGCCGCTGCGCAGAGCGTGTTGCGCGGTAACTGGAAACCCGTCCAGGAAAAACAACTGCACCTGACGCTCGCCTTTCTCGGCGACGTCGCCGCGGGAGCGCTGCCCGGCCTAAAGCGCGCCGGCAAGAAGGCCGCGGCTGCGGTATCCCCTTTTGACGCCAGGGTGAAAGGGACCGGCTATTTTCCCGCTACCGGGCGGCCCCGGGTTTGGTTCGCTCGCGTCGAGGGAGAGGGGCTCGAGCCCTTGGCCACGGCGCTGCGCGGGGAGCTGGCCGAGCTATTAGACGACGACCACGACTTTAGGGCCCACATCACCCTGGCGCGCCGCAAAGGCCCGGCGCCGCGGGTAGGGCCCCGAGTTTTTGACCTCAGCTTTCCGGTAGACGGGTTTTCGCTGGTCGAGAGCACCCTCACGCCCCGCGGCCCCGTCTACGAAATTGTGGAGCATTTTTCCCTAAAGGAGCGTGAATCTGGTGGAACAAAATGATCGGCAGAAAGCCTTACAAAGCACTCTCAAGCAGATAGAGAAAAGGTTCGGCGCCGGCGCGATAATGCGCCTCGGAGACCGCCCCCATCAAAAGGTGGACGTCATCTCCAGCGGCAGCCTGGCGCTCGATCTGGCCTTGGGAATAGGCGGTATCCCCCGCGGCCGCGTGACCGAGATATACGGCCCCGAGTCGGGCGGCAAGACCACCCTGGCTCTGCACATCGTGGCCCAGGCCCAGAAGGCCGGGGGCGTGGCGGCTTTCGTGGACGCCGAGCACGCACTGGACCCGACCTACGCCCGCCAGCTGGGGGTCAACGTAGACGACCTGCTGCTCAGCCAGCCCGACACCGGCGAGCAGGCGCTGGAAATTGTAGAGCTGCTGGTGCGCTCGGGGGCGGTGGACGTGATAGTCGTCGACTCGGTAGCGGCGCTGGTGCCGCGCGCCGAGATCGAGGGAGAGATGGGCGATTCCCACGTCGGTCTGCAGGCGCGCCTGATGAGTCAGGCGCTGCGCAAGCTGACCGGGGTGCTCTCCAAGAGCAATACCGCCGCCATTTTCATCAATCAGATTCGCGAAAAGGTGGGGGTAATGTACGGCAACCCCGAGGTGACAACCGGAGGGCGCGCCCTCAAGTTTTACAGCTCGGTGCGCCTCGACGTGCGCCGTCGCGGCCAGCCCATCAAGAAGGGCGACCAGCCGATAGCCAACGTCGTCCGCGTCAAGGTGACCAAAAACAAGCTGGCGCCGCCCTTCCGCGAGGCCGAGCTGGAGCTCTACTTTGGCCGCGGCATAGACCCGGTTGCCGATTTGGTGACGGTAGCGGTAAACCAAGACGTCGTCAAAAAGTCCGGTTCTTGGTTCTCTTACGGTGATATTCGCCTGGGCCAAGGCAAAGAAAAGGCCGCCGACTACCTGCGCGGCAACCCGGAAATGATAGACGAGATCCGCCAGAAGATAATGGATAAGGTTCTCGGCGAAGAATCCGTAACAGAAGCCTGAGGAGGCAGCCATGGAAACCACCATTATAGCCGTCCTAGCTGCCCTCTTGGCTGGAGGCGCCGCGTTGCTCTTCGGCAGGCGCGGGGCAACAGGGGACGGCGGCGGCATCGTCGAGGAAATAGAAAAACTGAGGCGGACCGCCGAGGAAGAGCGCCGCCGCCTGGAAGAAGAACGCCGCCGCATAGTAGAAGAGACGCAGCGCGAAGCCGAGGCGTTACGACAGGCGGCGCGGGAAGAAAGCGCCCGCCTCGGCGCGCAGGCCAGCAAAGAGCTGGACGCCGCCCGCGCCGAGGCCCGGCAGATACGCGAGCGGGCGGAGGCCGAAGCCGAAAGGCAGCGCCGCAAGCTGGAAGCGGAGATGAAAGAGCGTCTGGCCGAGGAGCGCCAGCGCCTCGAGGCCGACCTGGCGCGCGAGCGCGAACGCATCGAGCGCGACCTGGAGGCCATCCGTCGCGAGCGCGAAGAGTTAAAGCGACAAGACGAACGGCTGTCGCGGCGCGGCGAACAGCTGGACGCCCGCGCCGCGCGCCTGGACGAGCAAGAGAAAAAGCTGGTAGCCGAAGAGAGACGCCTGGGCCAGCTGGCCGAGGAACTGGAAAGGCGAGGCCGCGAAATAGACCTGAAGCTGGAAGAGGTGGCGGGCCTGAGCCGTGAAGAAGCCCGCCAGCAGCTACTGTCCCGCCTCGATGAAGAGCTGGAAGAAGAAAAGGCCATCCACGTCAAGGCGGCGCTGGAGCGCGCCCGTCTGGACGCCAAAAAGCAAGCCGCTCACCTGATAGCCCAGGCGGTGCAGCGCCAGGCTTCGGAAACCGCGGCGCAGCTGGCGGTGAGCGTGGTTCCCATACCCTCCGACTCCATGAAGGGTCGCATTATAGGCCGTGAGGGGCGCAACATCCGCACCTTCGAGTCGCTGACCGGGGTTGATCTGATAATAGACGACACCCCCGAGGCGGTGATCCTCAGCTCCTTCAACCCGGTGCGGCGCGAGATCGCCAAGATGGCGCTGGAGCAGCTGGTCACCGACGGCCGCATTCACCCCAGCCGCATCGAAGAGGTGGTGGAGAAGGCCAAGGAGGAGATGAAGCACTACCTCTACGAGCGCGGCGAGGAGGCGGCGCTCGAGGCCGGCGTGGTCGGCCTCAAACCAGGGCTGGTGCAGCTACTGGGCCGCTTGCACTTCCGCAGCAGCTACGGCCAGAACGTTCTCAAGCACTCCATCCAGGTCGCCAACCTATCCGGCATTCTCGCCGCCGAGCTGGGCCTCGACACCAATCTGGCGCGGCGCGCCGGCCTGATGCACGACATCGGCAAGAGCGTTGACCGCGAGATAGAAGGAACCCACATAGACATCGGCATCGCCCTGGCCAAGCGCTTTGGCGAGCCGCCCGAGGTGCTCGACGCCATCGCCCACCACCACGATCCCGAAAACGCCGAGAGCACCTATGCGGTAATAGCCGCCGCCGCCGACGCCATCAGCGCCGCCCGCCCCGGCGCCCGCCGCGAGAGCATGGAGGACTACATCAAGCGGCTGGAGCAGCTGGAGCAGATAGCCACCAGCTTCCCCGGCGTGGATCAGGCCTTCGCCGTACAGGCGGGGCGCGAGGTGCGCGTACTCGTCAAACCAGGAAAAATAAACGACGCCAAGGCTACGCTGCTGGCTCGCGAGATAGCAAACCGCATCGAGCACGACATGGACTATCCGGGTCAGGTGCAGGTAACCGTGGTGCGGGAAACGCGGGCGGTGGATTACGC
>JALSMT010000094.1 GCA_026987375.1 Thermaceae bacterium
CAGATGGGGGATAATACCTTGATGAACCGGGCCATTCACTTTTCCCCTGCGCCGGGGTTGGTTTCTCTAAAAGAAGCGCGCTTTCTGGTGGTAGTGGGCCTGACCGGCGCGGGCAAGAGTACTTTTACCCGCGCTCTGGGCTGGCCGCTGCTGCTGGGCCGCCGCGAACTGGTGGACCGTTACGTTCTGCCTACCTTTGGGGCCGACGCCGCCGCGCTGGACAGGGCCCAGCGTTTCGAGCTGACCAGCCGCTGGCGCAGGGACCACCCGGGCGGCGTCGCCGAGGCGCTGGCCGCCGGTTTCGTGAAACCTGGCTGGCCCCTGGTTTTCGACGGTCTGCGAGGAGAGGCGGAGGTAAGCTACGCCCGCGAGGTCTTCGCCGGGGCCAGCTTTGTGGTCTTGCAAGCGCCTTTTGGGGTCAGACTGCGGCGACTCTTGGGGCGGGGCGACGGGTTTGACAGAGTCGCCCTCCAAGGCGCCGAGGAGAAGCGCCTGGCGAACCTGGCCGCGGGGCTGCTGAGCGAGCCCGAGCTGCGCGAGCTGCTGGCTGGGGGGCACTCCGTGCGCGAGCTGGCCGGCAAGCTGAAAATACTCGTCGAAGAGCAGAAGAACTATCATGAGAGCGGGGCGCAGCGGGCGCTCGCCGGATGCGCGCGCGCGCTTTTGATAGACACCAGCGGCACCGCTCCCGGCGAGGCGGCCGCGCTGGTTAGGGAGTGGTTGGGGGAAAAGTGAAGATAGCAGACATACGCTTGCGCTCCTTCAAAATACCTCTAAAGTCTGAGCTGCGTTGGGGTGAGAAGAAGTCGCTGGCGGCCTTGGAGCACCTGCTGGTCGAGGTGGAGCTGCAGGGCGGAGCGGTGGGCCGCGGCGAGGTCGCCGTTCGGCCTACCATCTACGGCGAGACCGCCGCCAGCGTCAGAGGGGCGGTCTCGTGGTTAAGGCCGCTGCTTTTGGGAAGCGACGCCGGCGACCCCCGGGCTCTGGCGCAGACGCTCGCCAGGCTGCCCTGCAACCTGGCGGCCAAGGCCGCGCTGGAGATGGCCGCCCGTGAGGCGGCGGCGCGGCGGCGCGGTCTCACGCTGGCGGAAACGCTGCCGCGAGGCCGCGAGCGGGTGCGCGTCAGTTTTATCGTCGGGCAGGGAGGGGTAGCCGCTACACTGGAGAGCGCCGCTTTCGCCTACGCTCACGGAGTGAGGGTCTTCAAGCTCAAGACCGGCAAAGACGCCGCCCTCGACGAAGAGCGCATTCGCGAGCTGACAGCGGCTTTTACCGACGCAGAAGTTTACGCAGACGCCAACGAGACCCTCGAGCCGTCGTCGGCGGCGCATCGCCTCGAGCGCTGGCGCAGCCTGGGCGTCACCATGGTCGAGGAGCCGTTGCCGGTGGAGATGATCTCCGCCCGCAAGGCCTTGCGGGCGGCGCGTCTGCTGCCCCTAATCGCCGACGATTCGGCGTTCACACCCCGCGACCTCGAGCGCGAACTGGAGCAAGACACCTTTGACATCCTCAACGTCAAACCGGCCCGCAGCGGCTTTTATGGAAGCCTGAAGATGCTCGAGCGGGCTCATTCCGCCGGCAAGGAAGCCATGATCGGCTCGCAGGCGATGAGCAGCTTCGGCGCCGCGCGCGCTGCCCTGTTGGCCTTTCACCCCGCGGTCAGCCGCCCCAGCGAGCTGTCTTTTCACCTGCTCAGCAGCGGCGGTTTTAGCGACTTCCCCCAAATTAAAGACGGCTGGCTGTATTACCACGATCTCGCCCGCGCGGCCTTTGACGAAGAGGCCTTTAGGTCTTTCGAGACCTGAGCACCGCCAGTTGCAGCGAGGCGGCCAGCAGCGCGGCCAGCAGCAAAAAGCCCCAGGGCAGGTAGCGGGGATTGCCGACTAGAGCAAAGAGCGCCGGACCCGCGGTGCTGCCTATGGCGGTGGTGTAAAACATCCCGGCGGTGGTCTCCAGCCCGAAAACCGACTGGACGTAGGCGAAGCTGGTGCCGAAGATGGGGCCGAAAAATACCGCCGCCAGCGGGAAGGCGGGCGCCAGCGGAGGGAAAACCACCGCCAGCAGCACCGCCAGGCTGCCCAGCGAAAGCAGCCGCAACCGCTGCAGGGGGGCCCCCGCCACCCAGGCGGCGACGCTCAGGCGGCTTAGGGTTATCAAGAGCCAGTAAGCCGAGAGCAGCAAGCCCGCCAGCCTGAGCGAGTAGCCCAGGGCTGCCAGGTAGACGCCGCTCCAGGCCGATAGCGACGACTCGGTCGCAACGTAGAGACCCACCGCCAAAAGCAGCGGCAGCGCCGCCAGCGACTTCTTTAGGTCAAAAGCGCCGGAAACGGAAAGCGCCTGCGGCGCACCCCAGCAAAGCACTGCCGCAAGAGCATAAGCAACGGCCACGACCACAAAAGCCCCGCGCCAAGGCAGCAGGTTGACGAGCAGCGGCGCGCTCACCGCTCCCAGGCCGAAAGCGGCGTTGGCGCGGTTGAGCATCACCACGCGGCGCTGCGGGTGCAGGTCGCCGACCATGCCGTTCGACTGTATATTCAAAACCCCCTGCGCCGCGCCGGCGACCAGCGCCGCCGCCACTATCCAAGAAAATGAGGGCGCCAGCGCCATGAGCAGATAAGCTCCTCCCAGAGCCAGTGCGGAGAGCGGCAGCAACGGCTGCCGGCGCCTTTGCCGGCTGGCGTAGGCCACGCCCAGCAGCAGACCCAAGAGCTGCAGGTTGAAAAACCAGGCCACCTCGCCGTGAACCCCAAACTCGGCCGACCAGTGCGGCAAGACCGCTCCGGGCGTGGCGACCAATAGGCCGAGGAGGAAGAGCAGGGTCATGCTGGCGGTGGTGTAGCGGGCGACCTTGTTCATAAATGCGGGCCGCAAAGCGGCCCGCTCAGTGTAACGGCTTAGTTCGCCTGGGACAACTCAGGGGCCTACCGTAGGCTGCGGAGGTTCTCTATCCAGCTCATTTTTAACAACCAAGCTCCCATTCTCGATGGTAAATACATTCCACCAGCGGTGGGCCAGAGGGTCGCCAGACACGTTCCGTGCGTCTATGACGTCAAAGGAGCCAACCAGCCCGGAGGAATCGTATACGCGCACGTGGGCTTGAGAGCTCGCCCAGTTGTCGCTGGCGTCGTCGGCCATCCAGTAGACGGCGTAGCTATAGCTTCCGTTTTGCAGCTTGGCGATCGTCACCGTCTCAGAGCCGGGACCGCTGATTACGTTGTGGTCCAAGCAGGCCCAGGGTCCGCTACTACAACTACCTTTGTCGCCGTGGTAGACCTCGTAAAACTCCCCTGCAGCAGGCACCCATAGGTGTGCGTCAAGGTCGGCGCGTAGCTCTTGCTCGCCTGCGGGGACGTTATCCCAAGAGAGAACTATCCGCCATTCGCCCTCGCCGACGGAGGCGGTCAGGGGGATCGGGACGTGTTTGAACGCCTCGGTCCAGTATCCCACTTCGACCTCGTTGTCCGAGTAGCCCTCCAGGCTGGCCCGCAAAATTACGGTGAGGGGTACCCGGTAGAAGGTAAACGCGCCGTCTTCACCCGTTGTCAGACACTCGTCTGGCAGCGGGTTAGAGGTCGTATCTACCAGGCAAACCTTAGCGCCCGTCAAGGGGTTGCCGCTTTCTGAATCAAACACCACCCCTTGGACCACGTGCCTGGTGTAAGGAAAATCGCAGCTCGGACAGGAGCAGGAAGACAAAGAGAATAACCCGGCGAATACGACTACCAATACTAGTATCCCCAATCTGCTATTTCTCATAGCCGCACCTCCAATTGTCGTGCGCCCTCATTCTAACTACCCCTTTGTATAACTAGTAGTTACATTTGTACTAAGAAAAAATAACACGTTTGCGCTGCAGCGCGTAGCGCAGGTCGCCAATGGCCGCTCGAATCGCTGAATCGCTTTGGGGCGGACTCTTTGACGCCCGCGGCCTTGCGCCACGGCAAAGCCCCCAGCCCGCGGGCTGGGGGCGAGTAAGAAAAGCTTATTTAATGCTCTGTTGCAAAGAGGCGCCGGAAGCCTCGGGCGGTGCGTCTGTAATGGCGGTGTTCCTGTCGCTGATGTGAGCGCCGTTTAGGTCGAAAACGTACCACCAGCTATTGACCCCGTGGCTGCTATCCGCGGGTGCGTGGTACTCCTTGACGAGCCCGTGCGCGTCGTATACGCGCACGGTGGCCCCGGAGTGGGCCCAGTCGCCGCTGCCGGCGTACCAGTGAAGCGCGTACTTGTAGGTGCCGCTTTGGATTTGCTTGATAGTGATGGTCTCGGGGCCGTAGCTGTCGGTGTCGTCTACGTCGAGGCACGACCAGGGAGCGGCCGAACAGCTGCCTTGGTTGCCGTAATACACCTCATAATAACTGCCGCCCGACGGCGCCCACAGGTGAGAGTCGATATCGCGGGGGTTTT
>JALSMT010000095.1 GCA_026987375.1 Thermaceae bacterium
ACACCCCTTTTTGCTGCGGCGTCTGCGGCCGAACAAGCAGATATCCACTTCGCACCGGCACCGGCGTGAGCGCTCCGCAGCTCCGCACCACCAATGGGCGCCGCCTGATCAGCGTGTTCTAATTATATCTAGACAACCGCGGTCTTCCAATACCCCCATTTGGGGGCACTCATTAGGGGGTACAAGAGGGGCGGCGCGGTCATTAGCCTGAGGTTAGAGCGATGGAGGCGGATATGATGAAAACGGTAAAGCACCCAGACTTTGGCCAAGGCAATCACAAAGAAGGCTTTGAGATAGACTTCGACTTCGACAGCAAGCGCAGGACCAGAGAAGAAGACAAAGAGCGTATTCGCCGCGAACTGATGAACCTCGAGTGGTAACCAGCCCTCATCTATACATACCTTAGCCGGCCGCGACAGCGGCCGGCGATTATTGGGTAGCCTAGGGGTATGAAGATAGCCATTCAGGACGCCTACCCCGACGACGTGGCCCACTGCTACGGCTGCGGCCGCCTCAACCCACACGGCTACCAGCTCAAGACCTATCCCGCGGGTGAGCTTACCGAAAGCCGCTTTACCCCCGAGCCCTATCACACCGCCGTTCCCGGCTACGTTTACGGCGGCCTGATCGCCAGCCTGATCGACTGCCACTCCACCGGCTCGGCGGCCATCTTCAAGATGCAAGCCGAAGGCAAGGAGCCGGGAAGCGAGGAAGCCCCCCGCTTCGTCACCGCCCACCTGGAGATCGACTACCTGGCCCCCACCCCGCTGGGCGTGGAGCTGCGGCTCGTGGGGCGCAAGGTCGAGGTGAAGGAACGCAAGGTGGTCGTGGACAGCGAGATGTTCGCCGGCGACCAACTCGTGGCCAAAGGGCACGCGGTGCTCGTCTTGATGCCCGAAACGATGGCTTCCAAATGAGACGCTTTATCTGGATCCTCTTAATCTTCAGCTCGGTGCTGGCGGCTGCGCCGGTTCACGTGGTCAAGCCGGGCGAGACCCTCTACCGCGTCGCCAAGAACTACGGGGTGCCGCTCGAGGTGCTGGCCAAGGCCAACGGCATAACCGACGTGAACCTGATCCGCGTCGGGCAGCGCCTGGTCATTCCTACGGAGCCTGGCTGGCCCGCCAGTTGGGGATTGCAAATCGATCCCTGGCCGCTAGTACAGGGGCGGGTGGCCGTTTTTCACCTGCCGCAGGGCGTGACGGCAGTCCGCGTTTTCAACCTGCGGGTGCCGGCCGCGGCCGGCGTGGCGCTGGCGCCGGTGCCCGCCGACAGCAAACCCGGGCTGCACCCCTTCGTACTGGTTGGGCCGCCTGACCGTCGGGGCGAGCTGCTGCTGGTGAGCGGTGGTTACGCTCACGAGAACATCGCGCTTAGCCGGGAGAAAAGCGCCCTTTTCGACCGCCAGAAGATCCGCGCCGAGAAAAAGCAGCTGCTCAGCGCCTGCGGCCCCTGGACCGCCGAGCCGCTGTGGCGCGGACCCTGGCGCTGGCCGCTAGACGAGGTAGAGGTAACTTCTGCTTTCGGCACCCGCCGCACCTACAACGGCCGCCCCGGCGGCTGGCACGGCGGCATAGACCTGCACGCTGCGGAGGGCGCGCCCATATACGCCCCCGCCGCGGGGGTAGTGGGGCTTTCCAAAAAGCTCTACGTGCGCGGCAACACCGTTGTTTTGCGCCACGGCCTGGGGGTTTGCAGCGGGTACTACCACATGAGCAAGCGCGTGGCGCAGGAGGGGCAAAAAGTGAATAAAGGCGACCTGCTGGGCTACGTAGGGGCGACCGGGCTGGTGACCGGACCTCACCTGCACTGGGAGGTGCGGCTGCTGGGGCAGACCACCTACCCGGCGGTCTTTACCAAAGACTGGCTTTGGCGGGCGCTGCAACCCGCGCTCAGGCGTTAGCCAGGGCCCGCTCCACCGCCGCCTCGGCGTGAATGCGGGTGGTGTCGAAGACGGGCACGCTGGCGTCGTCTGGCCCTACCAACAGCCCGATCTCGGTGCAGCCCAAGATTACGCCCTCGGCCCCGCGCTGCACCAGCCGCGCCATCACCTCGCGGTAGGCCTGGCGCGACTCCTGGCGTATCACGCCCTGGACCAGTTCATCGTAAATGATGCGGTGAACGGTCTGGCGGTCTTCTTCGTCGGGAACGACCACCTCCAGTCCGTGGCCTTCGAGCCGCTCGCGCATAAAGGGCTCTTCCATGGTGAAGCGGGTCCCCAGAAGGCCCACCCGCCGCACCCCGGCCGCCCGCACCGCGGCCGCGGTGGCGTCGCCGATGTGCAGCACCTCCAGCCCCGAACCCTCTTCCACCTGGCGCGCCATCAGGTGCATGGTGTTGGTGGCGATCAGTAAAAAGTCGGCCCCGGCCCGCGCCAGTCGCTGGGCTGCGTCTACCATCTCCGCCGTTAGCGCCCGCCACTCGCCGGCGTGCTGCAGCGCCTCGATGCGGCCGAAGTCGACCGAGTACATCAGTATCTCGGCCGAGTGCGCCCCGCCCAGGCGCTCGCGCACCGCTCGGTTCATGAGTTCGTAGTAGACCACGGTCGACTCCCAGCTCATGCCGCCCAAAACGCCGATAATCTTCATGCGCCCATTATAAGGCCGGTATCCTGGGGCTAGATGCAGCTCTCCGTCCTCCTGCCCCTGCCCCTGGGCCCGCTCAGCTACCTGCCGCCCGAAGGGGCGGCGCCCCCGCCGCTGGGGGTGCGCGTGGTCGTGCCCTTCCGCAAGGGGGTGCGGGTGGGGGTGGTCGTGGGGGTGGAGGAGGCCGGCGAAGCGGCCTTCGCCCTGCGCCAGGCGATCGGCTACCTGGACCAGGAACCCTTCCTGGACGAGGCCGGCATCGAGTTCGTAAAGCGCGCCGCCGAGCTCTACTTCGCCCCCCCGGGGCAGCTGCTCGCCGACCTGGCCCCCTTTCTGGAGCCGCCGCTGCTGCACGAGGTGCGGCTGGTGGACGGGGCCCAGCGGCCCGACCTGCCCCGGCTCACCCTCTGGCGCGACGCCGCCGAGCTGGACCCGGCGCTCGTCGAAGAGCTGCGCCAGGGGGGCGTGCTCGAGGAGCGGGTGCGCGAGCAAAAGCCTACGCGCAAAACGCTGGTGCCGCTGCGCGCGCCCTCGGACAAGCTGACCCCCAAGCAGCGGGCGGCGCTCGAGACCCTGCGCGCCTTGGGCGAGGCCGAGAGCCAGACCGCCCTGGCCGCCGCCGCCGGGGTGGGGCCGGGGGTGGTGCGGGCGCTCGTGGAGAAGGGCTACGCCGGCTGGCGCGAGGTGGAGCTCCAGCTCGGCGCCCCCGCCCCCGCCGGCCCGGCGCTCGAGCCGCTGCCGGTTCCCGAGCCGCCGCCGCGCTTGAGCGGCGGCCGCTGGGCCGAGCGGCTGCAGCTCGCCGCGGGGCTGGCGGAACAGGGCGAAACGCTGGTCCTCTTCCCCGAGCGCTACGCGCTCGAGCGTGCTTACGATCGCTGGCCGCCGCCGGCGCTGCCCTTCCACGGCGGCCAGAGCCCCGAGCTCAGGCGGGCGCTGTGGCGTGAAAAATCTCCGCTGGTCCTGGGCAGCTACCAGGCGCTCTTGCTGCCCCGCCGCTGGCGGCGCATCGTGGTAACGGACGAGGGCGCCGACGCCTACAAGCTGGCCTCCGGCAGCCGCGCGCACGCGGTGCGCCTGGCCGAGCTGCGCGCCGAGCTGCTGGGGGCCGAGCTCCACTACCTGAGCCTCACCCCCGCCGTGGAGGTGGTGGAAAAGCCGGGCCTGCTGGTGCGGCCCCCGCGCACCCGGGTGCTGCCCATCGACCTGCGCCGCGAGCGCGGCTGGCCGCTCAGCGGCCGCGCCGTGCAATTGCTGGCCCAGGTGCCCGAAAAGGGCCGCCAGGCGCTGGTGCTGGTCGCCCGCCGCGGCTACTCGGGCCGCCTCTTCTGCAAGAGCTGCGACTGGCAGCCGATCTGCCCCAACTGCGACCTGCCGCTACGCTTCCACAAGCCCGGCCGCCGCGGCCGGCTCGTCTGCCACCAGTGCGGCCACAGCGAGCCCGCGCCCGAGGTCTGCCCGGTCTGCGGCGGCGAGGTCTTCGGCTACGCGGGCCCCGGGGTGCAGTGGGTGGCCGAGGAGATCCGGCGCCGCCTGCCCGACCTGCCCGTCTACCAGTACTCGGCCGAGCGCAAGGACGACCTAACGCCCCTCCAGCGAGGCGAACCCGGCGCGGTGGTGGGCACCACGGCGCTTTTGCGCACCCCCGCGCCCCCGGAGCTGGCGCTCGTGCTGCTCCCCTACGCCGAGGGGTTTCTGCCCGCCTCCGACTTTCGCGCCCCCGAGCGCTACCACCGCCTCCTGTGGCAGCTGGCCGACCTGCACCCCACCCGCAGCCCGCTGATCGCCCTGCAGACCTTCGAGCCCGACCACCCGGCGGTCGAGGCGCTCATCGAGGGCGACGTGACCGGCGTGCCCGAGACCGAGCTGGTGCTGCGGCGCATGCTCGGCTACCCGCCGGCGGTGCGGATGGTGGTGCTCGAGTTCAGCCACCGCCAGGAGGCCACCGCCCGCGCCGCGGCCATGGAGGCCGCCGAGTTCCTGAAGAAGCGCATAGGCCAACG
>JALSMT010000096.1 GCA_026987375.1 Thermaceae bacterium
GTAAAGAATTATCGAACGGTACTGCGGCCCCACGTCGTAGCCCTGGCGGTCCTTGGTGGTGGGGTCGTGCACCGCGAAGAAGACGTCGAGCAGCTGTTCGTAGCTGATCACGTTGGGATCGAACTCGACGCGCACCACCTCGGCGTGGCCGCTGGCGCCGCTGGAAACCTGTTCGTAGCTGGGGTGCTCGACGCGGCCGCCGGCGTAGCCCGGCACCACCTCGAGCACGCCCGCCAGCGGGCGGAAGGCCGCCTCCAGGCACCAGAAGCAGCCGCCTCCCAGGGTAGCGAACTCGCTCACGCCTCGGCCCCGGCCTCCGCTTCGCCTGCGGCGTGCGGCGCGGGCAGGTAGTCTTGCGCCTGGAAGAGGTTGATGCCGCTTTTTACTATGTCCAGCAGCTTGCTTGCTGTGGCTTCTTCCTCAATCTGCTCGTTGAGGAACCACTGCAAGAGCGGCAGCGCGCGGTAGTCGTTTTCCTTTTGGGCGATGGCCATGATGGCCTCGAACTGCGCCGTCACCGTCTGCTCGGCCTTGACCGCGCTTTCCACCGCGGCCGCGGCGTCGGCGTACTGCGGGCGGGCCTCTTTGGCTTCGGGAATGTAGGGGGCTACGTCGTTGTCCAGTAAAAAGCGCACGATTTTCATGGCGTGGCCGCGCTCTTCTTCGGCCTGGCGGAAGAAGAAGTCCGCCCAGCCGTCCAGTGAGCGCTTGGCGAAATAGACGGCGACGGCCAGGTAGTGGTTGTGGGCGCTGAGCTCGTGACCGACCTGTTCATTGAGTGCTTGTGTGAGTTCTTTGCTAAGCATATTGGCCTCCTCTTTCATATTCTCAGTTTTGCCGGTGAGGATAATGTTATTGCAAACGTTTACTAATTAGCGTACACTGGCGCCTATGAGCCCTATGGCGCTGCTCTTCCTAACCCTCTTCAACAGCATGCTGGGTCTTTCGGTGCTGTTTCCCATTATCTCGCCGCTGGGTCGCGAGCTGGGTCTGAGCGAGTTTCAGATAGGCACTCTCTCCACGGCTTACGCTCTGATGCAGTTCTTGCTGGCTCACTACTGGGGCCGCCTCAGCGAAAGCAGGGGCCGCAAACCGATATTGCTTTTAGGAATAGGCGGCTTTTCCATATCATTTTTCGCCTTCGCGATAGTGGCGCAGCTCGGTCTTTCTCACGCCATAGCCGCAAACTGGGTCTACTGGTTGCTGCTGGCTGCGCGTCTTTTTGGCGGCGCATTTTCCTCGGCGACCCTGCCGACCGCGCAAGCCTACGTAGCCGACGTTACCGGCAAGGCCGACCGCACCGCCGGTATGGCGGTCATCGGCGCCGCGTTTGGCCTGGGAGTTATCTTCGGCCCCGCCATAGGAGCCACCCTCGCTGGAATAAGCATGCTGCTGCCAGTTTACTTTTCGGCGGCGCTGGCGCTTTTCAACGCTCTGTTCGTCTGGCTGAAGCTCCCAGAGCCGCAGCGTCACACCCACCTGGGCGAGCCGCCCAAGCTGAGCTGGTTGGAGCCGCGCATTCTGCCCCTGCTGGTGGTGGGGCTGGCGGTTAGCCTCAGCGCGGTGACGATGGAAACGACGGTGGCCTTTTACTTTCAGGACCGCTTGGGCCTGACCCCGGCGGGAACGGCCAGAACCGTGGGCGTCGCGCTGGTGATTTACGGCATAGTCGCCGTCTTTGTTCAAGGGTTCTTGATACGCAGGTACAAGTGGCCCGCGCTGGCGATGATACGGGGAGGCATACCCCTTTCGATTACGGGCTTTTTGGTATTTGTCTTTGCCGGCAGCTTTTCCTGGTTGACGTTGGCGCTGGTGCTCCAGGGAATAGGCCAGGGTCTGGCGGCGCCGGCGGTGACCGCCGCGCTCAGCCTGGCGGTGGGGGAGGGGCTGCAGGGGGCGGTGGCGGGGCTCAACTCGAGCGCTCAGGCGCTGGGGCGGATGCTGGGACCGCTGGTGGGCACCTGGCTGTATCAGAACGCCAGCCATACTTCGCCTTACGTTTTCAGCGCCAGCCTGCTGTTCATCGCCTGGATTTTGGTGATGTGGGGCCGGGCTTCGCGGGTGCGGGTGGACGACGGGCGCGCCTAAGGGCGAAAGGCGCGGACGAAGTGGGCCGGTGTGAGAACGCGTAGGGGAAGGTCGTCCCGCTTCATCAGCCCGCCGAAGTGGCGCATGTCGCCCGTGAGGAGGGCGCGGCAGCCCGCCGCGGCCGCCGCAGCCAGGATAGGCAGGTCTTTTGGGGGCAGCAGGTTAGTCATCCATGGCTCTGGTTCCGCCTCCGGGACGAGGCGGACCAATCGCAGGCGTTCGGAGAGTGTGCTGAGCGATCCGGGGCGTTTGCGTTTCAGGTTTTCCCTGGCTTCGACGAGTGCAAAAGGGCTGGTGACCAGTTCGTAGCCCCCTGCGTCTGCGACGCCCCAGATCGCCTCCCAAACGGGCCCACCGAGGCTTGCGGAAAAGAGGACGTTGGCGTCGAGGAAGACCCGTGGCCTCAAACCCGACCCCACGCTTTCTTGAAGGCCTCGAGCTCCTCGGGGCTCACCTCGGCGTTCTCCTCGAACTCCGCGACGCGCTCGTCCGAGTAGAGCTCCAGCGGAAGGACGACGGCAGGCTCGAGCACGATTCGCCCTTCTTCGACGCGCACCACGAGGGTGTCTCCCGGCTCGAGCCCCAGCATCTTCCGCACCTCGGCCGGGAGGGTGATCTGCCCGCGCTTGGAAATCTGGGTGATCGCGCTCATGTATGTAGTATATCAGAAAATAGGAAATTACGAATTACATCCTCAAGAAAACCCCGCCGTAACGGCGGGGCTGATCGGAAATACGGGGGCGTTACTTCACGAAGGTCAGCCACTTGCGATATTCCGGTTTCTTGCCGCTGACCGCGGCCAGGTACTCCCGGCGCAGCTTCATCGTCAGCTCTCCCGCCGTTCCGCTGCCTATGGCGCGGTTGTCAATCATCGAAACAGGCGTTACCTCGGCGGCGGTGCCGCTCATGAAAACCTCGTCGGCGGTAAAGAGCACCTCGCGGGTCACGCGGTAGGCCTCCTTTACGGTGTAGCCCAGGTCAGTGGCGATCTCGATCACCGATTCGCGGGTAATGCCGGGGAGGTTTACCGAGTGTTCGATTGCGTAGATGACGCCGTTTTTGACGTAGAAGAGGTTCTCGCCCGAGCCCTCGGCGACGAATCCTTCTTTATCGAGCAAAAGCGCTTCGTCGGCTCCGGCCGCCAGCGCGTCCATCTTGGCCAGGGCGCTGTTGACGTAGTTGCCGCCGGCCTTGGCCTTGCCGGGCATGACGTCGCCGGGGAAGCGCCGCCAGGAGCTGGTGACCAGTTTGGCGCCCTTGCGCACCGCCTCCTCGCCCAGGTAGGCGCCCCATTCCCAGGTGGCGATCATCACGTCGGCGGGGTTGTTGGGCAGGGGGTTTACTCCTAGCGAGGTCGAGCCAAACCAGGCCAGCGGGCGGATGTAGCACGACTTCCAGCCGTTGCTGCGCACCGTTTCGCTGATGGCCTGCGAGATCTCTTCGGGGCTATAGGGGATTTCCAGCCTGATTATCTTTGCCGAGTTGAAAAATCTCTCGACGTGCTCTTCTAGCCGGAAGACGGCCGTACCCTCGGCGGTTTCGTAGGCGCGAATGCCCTCGAATACGCTGGTGCCGTAGTGCAGCGCGTGCGCCAGCACGCTCACCGTGGCTTCTTCCTGGGGAACCAGACTGCCGTTTAACCAGATTTTGCCCGCGTTGATGCGGGTGTCGCCGCCTTTTCCCATCTTTTCCTCCTCCGCCGCGATGCGGCCGCTTATCCCACAGGATACCGAGGCTATACGTTTTTTACCAGTGAGCGCGTCGTTTCCGGCAGGCGCATCAGCCGCTCTTCCGGGGTTTCGCCCCGCAGCGGAAGGTAGCAGTAGCGACGAACGCGGTCTTCCAGCAGCGTCATCAAACGCGGTTCCCGGACGACCTGCTCGCTCAGCTCGGCTATCTGTCGCTGCAGGCGCTCAGAGGTCAGCCAGCGGGCCGCGGCCAGCAGGTCTCCTTCTAGCGGCGTCGCCCGGGGGTCCTGTTCCAGCCTGCGAGCGGCGCGCCGCACCAGCGGGATCTGCGTCAGCGGCAAGCAGTATTCGCAGGGGGCCTTATCGCTGCGCCGCTCGCAGATGGGGCAGACCTCGCCGCCCTGGCGCATGTTATCCGCCAGCAACGCCCTTCCCGCCCGCTCCACCGCGGGGGCTAGTTCGGCGGGCACCGAGCTTTTCCACTTTTGTAGGCGTTGGGCAAGCTCGAGCGGCAGCGCCAGCGATGCTTTCGTCTTTGGGGTCTCATCGTCGTCGGGGGCGGGGGGCCGAGCCGTTTTTCCGCCGATGAAACGGATTTCTTTCACCACTCCTGCGCCCAGCCTGGCGGCGTAACGGCGCAGCAGCTCTTCGCGCTGGTACGTTAGCTGGTGGGCCAGGGTGGCGTTCTCTACCCGAACCAAAAGCTCTCCGCGCTCGAGTTTCACGGGGCTGGTGAGCCGCGCCAGCATCTCGCCGGCTACCTCCGGCCAGATCGCCAGGGCGCGGCCGCGACGCAGCCCGGACTCCAGCTTGTAGCGTTTGAGCAGCTGGCCCAGCAGCTCTCCGGCGCGGTTTCCTTCCACCCCTCCATGCTAGCAGGCGCGGGTAGAATAGCTACGTGGCGCTTATCCGTATTGCTCAAGGAGACATAACCGAATTTTCCGGAGACGCCATAGTGAACGCCGCCAATGACCTCTTGATCTTGGGCTCCGGCGTGGCTGGCGCCATCCGCGAGCGGGGCGGCCCCGCCATTCAGCAAGAGTGCGAGCGCCACGGCCCCATTGCCGTGGGTGAAGCGGCGCTGACGGGCGCGGGAAAACTGGCGGTCAGCTACGTCATCCACGCCGCCGTGCTGGGCGCCGAGCCGGCCAGTTACGACTCGGTGCGGCGGGCCACGCGCGCAGCCCTGGCTCTGGCGCGGCGGCACGGTATGCAAACCGTGGCTTTCCCGTTGCTGGGTACGGGCGTAGGCGGGCTCGACAGGGAAGAAGTAGCCCGCATAATGCTGCAGCAGTTCAAAAATGCCCCCGACGACATCGAGGTGACGCTCTACGGCTACGGCCCGGCGGACACCGCGGCGATCAGGCGGGCGCTGTGATCTCATGATCGTTCATCGTTTCCGCCAAGAAAATTTCCGTAACCTGGTCAGCCTCGAGCTACTCTTGCCCGGCGGCCCGCTGGCTCTGGTGGGCCCCAACGCCAGCGGCAAGACCAACCTTCTCGAGGCCCTCTTTCTCTCTTTGGGGGGTGAGGTGCGCGGCGCCCTAGCCGAGCGGGTGCGCTTTGGCGAGGCGCAGGCTCGCGTCTACGTGGAAGCGGAGACCCAGTTGGGAGAAGTGCGTTTCGAGCAGAGTTTTGGCCGGGGCGGCCGCGAGATCCGCCTTAACGAGGCCCCCGCCAGCCTGCGGGAGCTTTCGGAGTACGCCGGCGCGGTCTGGATCCGCCCCGAGGACATCGCCTTAGTACGCGGCGCTCCCGAGGAGCGGCGCCGCTGGCTGGACGCGGCTTTGGCGCGCTTTTCGCCGCGCTACCGGGCGCTGCTCTCGGCGTACGAGAAGACCCTGCGACAACGCAACGCCGCGCTCAAGACGAGTCCGCGGGGTATAGGCGTTTGGAGCGAGCGGCTGGCCAGCTATGGGGTACGGGTCCTCAACTGGCGAAGGCGCATTCTCGAGCGGCTGGCGCCGCTGGCGCAAGCCGCCTACCGCGAGCTCGACTCTGCGCCGCTGCGTCTGCTTTTGCGTGAGAGCGCCGGGCCCGAAGAACTGGCCGCGGCCTTGCAAGACAACCTGCAAGAAGAGCTCGAGCGCGGCGTTACCCTGGCCGGTCCGCACCGCGACGACGTGCGCATTTTTCTGGATGAGCTAGACGCGGTCAAGTTCGCCAGCCGCGGCGAGGCTCGCAGCATCGCTCTGGCCATGCGCCTGGCCGAGCACCGCCTGCTGGCCGAACACCACGGCGAGCCGCCTTTGCTGCTTGTCGACGACTTTTCCGCCGAGCTCGACTCCCGCCGTCAGGCGGCGCTCTTGCATTACGCTTCCGGCCTGCCGCAAGCGGTACTCTCGGGCACCCACGCCCCCGAGGGCTGGACGCGCCTGCTGCGCATCGAGGCCGGGGTTTGGAAGGTGGTCTAGCGCTCGCGCCTCAGCCGCCGCGGCGTACCGCGGCGGCTGAGGTCACACCCATTTCCGCGAGGGCTTTACGGATTCCGGCGGCGTCAATGCCGGCCCGTGCGTGCAGCTGGGCGACGTCGCCTTGCTCGGTAAAGCGGTCGGGCAGGCCCAGGCGTCGCAACTGCGGCTTGAGGCCGAGGTCTTGCAATTCCTCCAACACCGCCGCCCCGAATCCGCCGGTCAGCTGATGGTCTTCTACCGTCAGGATGCGGCCGCTGGCGGCGGCCCGGCTCAGGGCGTTTTTATCAATCGGCTTTATAAAGCGAGCGTTTATCACGCCTATGCGCGGGTCGTCGGCGGCGGCGGCGAGCGCGTAGGGCAGCGTTTTGCCAAAAGCTAGAACGTAGACCTCGCCGCCCTCTTTGAGAACCTGCCAGCTACCCCAGGAACACTCCGGCCAGGCGCCGTCAATGGCCGGCTCCACCCCGCCGCGGGGCCAGCGCAACGCCACCGGGCCGCTCTGCCTCAGCGCGGCGCGCAGCATGGCCCGCATCTCCAGCGCGTCTTTGGGGGCGGCGATCTGCATGCCCGGCACCGCGCGCAGCAGCGCCAGGTCAAAAACGCCGTGGTGGGTGGGTCCGTCGGCTCCCACCAGCCCGGCGCGGTCGACGGCGAAGACGACGTTGAGCTTTTCGATGGCGACGTCGTGAATAACCTGGTCCACGGCGCGCTGTAGGAAGGTCGAGTATATCGCCACCACAGGTTTCATCCCCGCCAGGGCCAGCCCGGCGGCGGTAGTGACGGCTACGTCTTCTGCTATACCAACGTCGAGAAAGCGCTCTGGATGGGTCTGCGAGAAGCGCACCAAGCCCGAGCCCTCGCGCATGGCGGGGGTGACCACCACCAGTTTTTCCTCCCTGTCGGCCAGCTCGGTGACCGCGTCGCCGAAGGCGGCCGACCAGGTGTAGCGGCTCTTCTTCGCCAGCGGGGCCTCTAGGCTGAAGGGGCTGGCGCCGTGCCAGCTGGTGGGGTCTTCCTCGGCCACTTTGTAGCCCTTGCCCTTGGTCGTGACGACGTGCAAGAGGGTTGGACCCGAGAGGTCTTTGAGGCGCTCCAGCAGGTAGACGAGGCCTTTGAGGTCGTGGCCGTCGACCGGGCCGACGTAACGCAGGTTCCAGGCGTAAAAGGGGTTGTCCTGGTGCAGGATCATCTTGGTAGCTTCTTTGGCGCGGTCGGCCAGGTCGAAGAGGCGTGGAGATATGCGTTCCAGCAGCCCCTTACCCAATTTTTCCGCGTCCTGCACCCAGCGTTGCACCTGCAGCGTCTTGAAGTACCCGGCCAGCGCGCCGACGTTGGGGCTTATGGACATCTCGTTGTCGTTGAGGACTATCAGCATGTCCTTGCCCAGCTCGCCGATCTTATTGAGCGCGGCCAGGGCCATGCCGCCCGTCAGGGCGCCGTCGCCAATGACGGCCGCTATCTTGTAGTCTGCGCCTTGCAAATCGCGGGCGACGGCCATGCCGAGGGCGTTCGCCAGGCTGGTAGAGGCGTGGCCCACCGTTATGGCGTCGTGGGGAGACTCCGACACCTTGGTAAAGCCGGAAAGGCCGCCGGGCTGGCGGATGCTGTCAAACTTTTCTTGTCTTCCGGTCAGTAGTTTGTGGGCGTAGGCCTGGTGGCCTACGTCAAAGAGAATGCGGTCGCGCGGTGAGTCGAAGACGCGGTGCAGAGCGATTATTAGTTCCACCGCGCCCAAGCTGCTGGCCAGGTGGCCGCCGGTTCGCGCCGTTACGCGAATTATCTCGCTGCGTAGTTCCTCGGCCAGGAGCTCGAGCTCTTCACCGCTGAGCTCCTTGAGGTCTTCAGGTCCTTTTATCCGTGAGAGCAGCATCGGCGCCTCAGAAACCTTTTTCTATGAGCACTAAACCCTCTTTGGTGCGCACTTCGCCTACGTGTGGTACGAACCAGATCTCCTGTGTAGTCTTATTTCCTTTGTTGTCGGTAACCTTTAGTTCTATTACCAAAGCCTTAAAAACCCCTGCGGGCACCTGCACTTCGCTCTCGCCCTTGACGCGATAACGATAGTCTATGCTAATGTCCGCCTGCTTTTGGTTGCCGCTGGGTAGTACGAACTCGCTATCGGCGACGGAGCGGCCGCCCCAAACGTAGCCGGGCTGCAGCAGTTTTTCCGGCGGATATTCTAGTATCGGTGGTTTGAAAGTAACCTTGGTAAGGGTAATCTTCTCCTCAAAACCCAGCAGCTCCACCCCGTTAATTCCATAACGGCGGTAGTAAATGCGCTCCTGGCCCCTCCCTGAAAAGCGAAACTTGGTCGCGCTTGCATTGCCAAACTGGCCGGGCCCCAGAACGCTGAGGCGGAACTTGGGGTAATCAGAGGGATCGGTCTGCGGCAGGTATATCCAGAAGATGCCGATGTTGTGAGGATAAAAGGCGACGGGCGTCTGCTCTCTGACCACCAACTGGTGGGGCGCGGTTTGCTGCGGGGCGCAGGCCGCCAGTGCCAGCAGCAGCAGTAGCGGCAGGTATAAACGTTTCATCGCCTTTCAGTTTACTGCAGTCTCAATGCGATTTTCTGAGGCCTGATTAGGATTGCGGCCGCGCCGAGCTGCGGAGCGCTTCTTTCCCCCGAAGAATGAGACCCAGGTTCTCGATGAGTAAGCTCTTGCGGCACCCCCCCCACCCCCATTGACACCTCCCCCCTCCTTTGGTATCTTGAGTCTTGCGCCCAGTAAGGGCCAAGGCTCTTTGCCGGGCGCAGGGATCTTGAAAGGTGACGTGAAGTAAGTACCGTCCTGAAGCGGACAGA
>JALSMT010000097.1 GCA_026987375.1 Thermaceae bacterium
TAAGTCTTGCGCCTCAGGAGGCGCGGGGTTCTTGAAAGCACGGATCAGGTTAGGTTAAAGCGTCGGCCAGTAAGGGTAAAACCAGCACGGTCGGCGTAAATTAAGCCTGCAGCAAAGATAAAGCAAGCGTACTCGCCAGGGAGCGGCGCAAAGCCGCGCCTCGGGTGAGTAGCGCCATGCGAGCATCCGTTTTGAGTAAAGCGGATCTCATCTCTTCGAGTTAACGGCCTTAGGGCCTGAGACTGTTATGGAGAGTTTGATCCTGGCTCAGGGTGAACGCTGGCGGCGTGCCTAAGACATGCAAGTCGCGCGAAGCTTGCTCGGAGTCTTCGGACACTGGGTAAGCTTAGCGGCGGACGGGTGCGTAACACGTAGGTGACCTACCCGGAAGACGGGGACAACCCGGGGAAACCCGGGCTAATCCCCGATGTGGACCCGCCTCTTGTGGCGCGTCTAAAGGGCTTCGGCCGCTTCCGGATGGGCCTGCGGCCCATCAGCTAGTTGGTGAGGTAAAGGCTCACCAAGGCGACGACGGGTAGCCGGTCTGAGAGGATGGCCGGCCACAGGGGCACTGAGACACGGGCCCCACTCCTACGGGAGGCAGCAGTTAGGAATCTTCCGCAATGGACGAGAGTCTGACGGAGCGACGCCGCTTGCGGGATGAAGCCCTTCGGGGTGTAAACCGCTGAACAGGGGACGAAAACCCCGCAAGGGGAATGACGGTACCCTGCTAATAGCACCGGCCAACTCCGTGCCAGCAGCCGCGGTAACACGGAGGGTGCGAGCGTTACCCGGATTTACTGGGCGTAAAGGGCGTGTAGGCGGCCCGTTAAGTCCGGTGTCAAAGCCCACGGCTCAACCGTGGAAAGGCGCCGGATACTGGCGGGCTAGACGGACGGAGGGGGCAGCGGAATTCCCGGAGTAGCGGTGAAATGCGTAGATACCGGGAGGAACGCCGATAGCGAAGGCAGCTGCCTGGACGTCCCGTGACGCTGAGGCGCGAAAGCGTGGGGAGCAAACCGGATTAGATACCCGGGTAGTCCACGCCCTAAACGATGAGTGCTGGGTGTCGGGCTTTGGCTCGGCGCCGTAGCTAACGCGTTAAGCACTCCGCCTGGGGAGTACGGCCGCAAGGCTGAAACTCAAAGGAATTGACGGGGGCCCGCACAAGCGGTGGAGCATGTGGTTTAATTCGAAGCAACGCGAAGAACCTTACCAGGCCTTGACATCCTCCGAACCCTCCAGAAACGGAGGGGTGCCCTTCGGGGAGCGGAGTGACAGGTGCTGCATGGCCGTCGTCAGCTCGTGTCGTGAGATGTTGGGTTAAGTCCCGCAACGAGCGCAACCCCTGTCTCTAGTTGCCAGCAGTTCGGCTGGGCACTCTAGAGAGACTGCCCGGGAAACCGGGAGGAAGGCGGGGATGACGTCTGGTCAGCATGGCCCTTACGGCCTGGGCGACACACGTGCTACAATGGTCGGCCCAAAGCGCAGCGACCTGGCGACAGGAAGCGAATCGCAAAAAGCCGATCTCAGTTCGGATTGTAGTCTGCAACCCGACTACATGAAGGCGGAATCGCTAGTAATCGCGGATCAGCCATGCCGCGGTGAATACGTTCCCGGGCCTTGTACACACCGCCCGTCAAGCCATGGAAGTGGGTTTCACCTGAAGTCGCCGGGAGCCCGTCAGTGGGCAGGCGCCGAGGGTGGGGCTCATGACTGGGGCTAAGTCGTAACAAGGTAGCTGTACCGGAAGGTGCGGCTGGATCACCTCCTTTCTAAGGAGTCCTTGGTCTCTTGCGAGAGACCCACTTCTTAACCAGCCTGCGGGCCTAATAACCTCTCCTGATTCGTGCCGCCACCCCAACTCCTGGCGCAGCGCCCCCGGCTTAGGCCGGGGGCTTTTTTAATGCTCTCGGAATTTGTGACGCTTTTGTGACGCTATCTAAATACAAAGGGGCGAGGAGGCAATAATGTCGAGAAAGTTATATTTCTTATTCGCCCTGGCGGCGCTGGTCATAGCCGCCTGCAACACCGCCTCAGGGTACAAACTGGGCGGTACGGTAAGCGGCCTGGGCGGCGGTAAGGCCCTGGTCCTTGAGGAGGCAACCAGCGGGCAGACGCTAACCGTGAACACAAACGGTAGTTTTACCTTCAGCCAAGGCTTGCAAAAAGGAGCCAGCTATCAGGTCGTCGTCAATACGCCGCCCCAAGCGCAAAGCTGCGTCGTCGAAAACGCCGGCGGCGTCATTAACGCCGACGTCTCCGACGTGCGGGTAAGCTGCGGCGACTCGGGCAGCCTCGACACCAGCTTTGGCAGCGCGGGCAGCACCATCACGCCGCTCGTTTCGCTTGCGGCACAGGCCAAGGCCATGGTCGCCCTGGCCGACGGTCGCCTGCTGGCCGCCGGGGAGAAGGCCGGGGGCAGCTACCCCGACCTGGCGCTGGCGCGCTTCGACGTGGACGGTGCGCTCGACACCGGCTTTGGCAGCGCCGGCCGGGTCGTAGAAGACCTGGGCAGCACCTCGCGCGCCAACGCTCTTCTCGTAGGCGACGACGGTACGGTCGTGGTGGGCGGCTCGGCCTACGGCGGCGACAGCGACTTCGTGCTGATTCGCTACACGGCCAGCGGCCAGCGCGACGCCGGCTTTGGCTCGGGCGGGCTGGTGCGCACCGACTTCTCGGGTTCGCACGACTACCTGCGGGCGCTGCTGCTGCTGCCGGACGGCCGGCTGCTGGCCGGCGGCCGCAGCGGCGACGGCTTCGCCCTGGCGCGTTACAAGACAGACGGCAGCCTGGACAGCGGCTTTGGCACGGGCGGGCGGGTAAGAACACCGATGGGCAGCGGCGGCGTGGGCGTCTACGCCCTGGCATTGCAAGCGGACGGCAAGATCGTGGCCGTGGGCAAGCAGTACAGCGGCGGCAACGCCCAGTTCGCGGTGGCCCGCTACCTGCCCAGCGGCCAGCTCGACAGCGGGTTCGGCGGCGGCAGCGGCTACGTGCTGCTGGATTACGCCGGCAAAAATGACGCGGCCCACGCGGTGACGCTGCTGCCCGACGGCAAGATCGTGGTGGCCGGTCAGGCGGACAATTCCTCCGGCCAGGGCTTCCCCGCCCTGGTCCGGCTCAACGCCGACGGCAGCCTGGACGCTTCGTTTGGCAGCGGCGGCTGGCGGGTACTGAGCAGCGCCCCCACCGGGGCGCTGTACGCGCTGGCGTTGCAGCCCGACGGCAAGCTGCTGCTGGCGGGCAACGCCCCGGACGCCTCTTTCAGTTACGCGGCCTTTCTGCTGGCACGGCTCCTGCCCGGCGGTGACCTTGACCCCGAGTTTGGCGACGGCGGCCTCAGCATCACGGAGTTCGGCGGCGACGCCTGGATCCGGGCCCTGGCCCTGCAGCCCAACGGCAAGATCGTGGTAGCCGGCTACGCCAACGGCGCCAGCAGCGAGGGCTTCGCCCTGGCGCGCTACTGGCCCTGACCCAGCGCCAAGAAGGCGCGCTGCGGCCACGGCCGCAGCGCGCCGGAACGCTTTAGGCTACTGTTGCTCGGGACCCTTCCAGAGAAGCCGGCCGCAGCTGGAGCAGCGGATAGCCTGTTGGCCCTGATAAACCCGCTGCGCCACGTGGGGGGGAAGCTGCACGCTGCAGGCGCTGCAACGATAAACGCCGGCTTTTGCCACCACGATCGCGACCCCGACGCCCTTGCGGGCGCGGCGGATTGCCTGGTACTCGCGCAGTAGGTTCTTGGGAATGCTAGCAGCCATTTGCTCGCGCTTCGCCAGCTTGGCCTGGTAACCGTCTTCTAGCTTGGCCACCCGCTCGGCGTTGGCGGCTTCCAGGGAGTCGAGCTCGGGTTTTAGCTGGGCCATCTCGTCTTCCAGCTCTTTTATCTGCTCCGCCAGCCGTTCCATTTCTTCGAGGATGGGCATCGTTAGCTCGGTAAGTTCGTCTATCCGCGTCGAGAACTGCTGGATGCGGTTCTCGTACTGGGTCTGTTCACGAACGCTGGACGACTGCATCTGCTCTTCTTCGGCTTTCTTGCGCTTGGCCGCCATGTCTTGTATTTCTAGGTCGTTCTGCTTGTACTCGTGTTGCAAGGTCAGGTAGCGCTCCTTCAGCTGCGCCAGCCGGGCGGCTAGGTCGGCCCACTTTTCCCGCGCTTCTACCAGCTCGGGTTCTAGCCGTTCCTGCTCTTCCTTGATTTTGTCGAGCTCTTGGTCGTGTTCCTGAAGGGTGTAAAGGTCGGCAAGGGCACCCGCAATATTCACAAACACCATCTTAACATTACGTTTGCGCAAGCTGCGGCTTGGCGGGACAGTAAGGCGCCAGAACGCAGCGCGAGCAGGCCGGGCGGCGCGCCGTACAGACGTAGCGGCCGTGCAGTATCAGGGCGTGGTGAACGAATATCCAATCTTGCCGGGGAAAGAGGCTTTCTAGCTCGGCGCCGATTTTAGCGGGTGTTTTGGCCTGTGAGAGGCACAGCCGTTGCGCCAGCCTGGTCAGGTGGGTGTCTACCGCTATACCGGGGACGCCAAAAGCAGCGGCCAGAACGACGGTGGCGGTCTTCCAGCCCACTCCGGGAAGGCTCATGAGGGACTTTTTGTCGCGCGGTACCTCGCCGTCGTATTCCTGCACCAGCTTGCGCGCCAGAGCCACCAGGTTGCGCGCCTTGGTGCGAAAAAGGCCGATGCGGCGAATGTAGGGCTCCACCTCCTCGGGGCTGGCCTGCGCCAAGGCCGACGGTGTGGGAAAGCGCTGGAAAAGGCGCGGGGTGGCCTCGTTTACCGACTTGTCGGTAGCCTGGGCGCTGAGAACGGTAGCCAGCAGCAGCTGAAAAGGGTCGTTGTGTTTTAGCTCCGTTTTGGCTTGGGGATAGGCCTCGCGCAAGCGGGCCAGGATTTGCCGGGCGCGTTCACGCTTTCTTTTTTTAGACTCGCGCGGGCAAAGTATTTTCTGGGCCGCCACGCGGCCGATTATACCGTGCTCGAATGATCTCTAGGCGCAGTTCGCCGGCTTAGCGGCGCGTCTTTTCGGTGCGAATAGCGCCGTGGTTGACGTGGATTACCTTATCGGGCTCGAGCCCCAACCACGCCCCCTTACGCTTACTGCTGACCACCAGGGTAATCCCCGCCTGGCGCGCAAAAAACGCCAGCGAACGGGCCAGGCGGCGCGCCGCGGCGTCGCTAAGGTGAGCGGCAAAATCGCCCAACAAGAGAAGCTGCGGCCGGGCCGCCAGCATCAGCGCCAGGCGAAAGCGCTCCTGATCTCCAGCGGAAAGTTGCTCGGCCGCCATCCGCCACAGCATGGCGTCCGCCAGACCCATGCGGCAAAGCACCTCCACCGCCGCCGCGCTATCCTTCAGTCTGCGGGCCGCCCGCTGCAGTATTGGCTCGTCTCCCAAAGCGGGTTCGGCCACCCCGGGCAGGTACGCTTCCACCCTGCCGGGAGGAGTGTCTACCCAGCCCGAGTCGGGCAACTCGTCCCACAATAGCCGCAGAATAGCGGTTTTGGCAGCTTCGTCAGAGCCCCGCAATAGCGTCACGCCCCCAGGCTCTATACGCAGCTTGACGTTGCGCAAGAGGGCACGCTCGAGCCGCGGCTGCGCCGCGCCAAAAACCCCCAGAACTCTCCGCACCTCCGCCACCAGAGCATCCGCGGTTATCTCGCTAGCCAGCGTTTTATCTACGTTGCTGAAGTGAAGAGACTCTTTCATGCGACTCACTGGCCGGTAGCGAGAACGGAACAAGCGACCCCCGTGCTCGATGGCGTAAGGATCCGACTGCAAAAAGCGTTTCGTCAGCGATTCGGCCTCCCTGCCCAGCGGATAAGCCAGTAGCGGCTTTCCCGAAGCGGTATCCCATAAATAGCGGAACCCGGCCTTTTCGAATACAGGGTGGAGCCGTGCGACCTCGGCAACCACCGTCAGGATCTGCTTGTCCCTGCGGCCGTCGCTCACGGCGCGCTCCTGCACCCAGGCGACGGCGCTGCGCAGCAGGCGCAGCCCCAAACCCTCGGAGCGAAACTTGGGGTGCACCAGCAACCTCCCTATGCGCGCGGCGGCGACGCTCATCCCGTCTAACATCTCCTGGATACTCTCGCCGCGGCTCCTGCCGCGCGGCTGCAACGCCTTTGGGTCTAGCGTGGGCCCGAACCAGTCTTTCGGGAATACCGCTTCGCGAATCCCCGCGCTAACGCCTCCGGCAAGGCGGCGGTACATTACTGGCAAAGGCGGGTCGAGGCGCAGGTAGGCGACGGGCCTAGCCCCCGATTTTCCCAGTATCTCCAGCAGCAAAAAGCGGCTGGCGGGCGTGGAGCCGGCCAGCTCCAACAGCCGCCCCCAGCTCCCCTGGCAGCGAGGCTTTTCGTCGGCGCGCAGCAACGAGCCGTCGGGGCAACGCCAGCAAGACGCCGCCCTTTGCGACCTGGTAAAATTGTAGCTTTCAAGGCTGGCCATGGCCTCGTAGTCTTTCTCCGCGCTGGCCTCGCGTATCCGCAGGTCATAACCGTAAAGTTCCTTCGCAAATCTGCCAGAGCGAACGTGTCGCACCTCATGAGAAAATAAGGGCCAGCAGACACGCCCGGCGCAATCGAGGGCGTATTCGTCGCCTTCCAACACGCCGCCGCCGACGCCGCCTCGCAAACGCAGGTTTACCTCGTCGCCTTGCCGCAGCCAGCGCGCCGCGTCTCCGCTCATGCGCAGCGTCGGCCCGCCGGCCAGTTCAACCTCGCCCAACCAGCGCCAGTAAACTCTCCTGGCGGTAACGCGATACTTCATGACCTCAGCCTACCGCCAAACGCGGGGTGCGATAAAACCGCACCCCGCGTCGCCGTCGTCTTATGGCTAGTGCGGCGCCGCCACCGCCGCTATGTACGTCCTCGGCGGACTGCTTTGGCTGATCATCAGGTAAAAAGAGCTGCCGAGTGCGGCTATGCCTTTGTATCTGCCGTTTGCGGGAGCGGGCGGCAGGTCAAAAACGCGCATCACCGCGCCGTTGCTGGGGTCTATCTCCACCAGTTTGGCGCCGTGGAAGGAGAGCAGGCCCCAGATGTGGCCGTTGTAAGAGGTAAGGGCCCTGATTGCCAAGTCGTAAAAGTACGTTGTCGCCGTGAGCGTGTCGGGTTCAGCGTCTGAATCGATCTGCAGCAGCTGGTATTCGCCGCCGCCCGAGGCGGCCGGGCCGTAGAGCCACAACCCCGAGGCCGGAATGTAGACGCCGGCGCCCGCCATAATCTCGTGGTGGCTAAAGGCGCTGGTGTCTACCGTGTCGCTGCTGGCGCCGCTTGCGTCCACCAGCTTAACGTCGTTGTCGTGGCCGGATTGGCTGTGGGTCCAAAATAGGTTCCCTTGCGTGGTCAGCAGGTGCGTGTAGTTGCCCGCCATCACGGTATGCGAAACGGTGTGCCAGTCGCTCGGGTCAACCGTGTAGAGATTGTTGTTTACCATAAACATCAAGTTGTTGCCGTCGCTGACCAGGTTTGAAGCGTAGAGGGGCTCCGCCTGCAACCCCAGGGCCGGCTCGACGGAGTAAGTCAGGCTCTTGCACTGGGCGTTTTGCCACGCTGCGCCGGCGCCGTCGAACCTGCTAAGGGTGACGCCGCGGCCCTGAAGGTCGTAGAGAATAAGTTTGTCGCCCTGCAGTTCGTAGCGGTAGGTAAAAGAGTTTTGCATACAACAGCCCCCGTCGAGGCGCAGGGTAAAAACGTCGTTCAGCGAGTAGCTCGCGATAGTTTTAACGCAGGCGTGTACGGCGTCTGTCCCGCTGTGCGTTCCATATATGGTCACGCTGTCTTGGCTGCTGTCAAACTCTAGAAAGCTGAGGTCGCGCTCCGAAAAGAGGGGTAGCGCGGCCCCGTCGTAACTGCTTACCGTCCAAATACCGTCCAGTTTAGCCGGCGAGTCGCCATTGCCGGCGCCGCTCTGCCCGCAGCCGGTCAGCGCCCACAGCAACGCCAGTAGTACGCTGGCCCAAAATACCTTTTTGAAGCTCATATAGCCTCCTTTGCCTTTCCCAGTCAGGAAGACAACTTTAGTCTATGCAACTAGCGTCACAAAGGCGTCACAAATTTACGCAGCACCGGAAATGACTCCGGCCAATCCGCGCCCGCTCGCGAACCGCCTCAAGCGCTGGCGGGAACTGGCGCTGCGCATGGAAGGCGCTACGCTATGGCCGCCGGTTTGGCGCCTCGCGGCTGAGCACCGTCGTCACGCGGTCTACTGCGCTAAAAGCAGCTATTATGTATAGACCGCTACCCGCGCCGCTAATTGCGTCTGACAATCCGCAGACGTCGCTCGCTAGGTCAATATCGGGGAGAAGCATCGCGCCTCCTTCCCCAGCCAGGAGCAGGACTCGTTACAGAAGAACCCGTACCCGCCAGTCAGACGCTGAGGCTCTAGCTGTGAGCCCGGGCCTCTATACGTGAACCCACAGCCGCCGAGCGCCGAGCAACGCACGCTACCCGATGCAAACCTCAGTACGCCTTGGCGAAAAGCACCCGCTTACCGTAGGCGCTGGGCTTACCGCAGCGCACGCAAACGCCCTGCTCTGCGGGAAAGTCGAAGGGGACGAGCCGCGTGGTGGCCTTGGTCTCTTCTTGTATCGCCTTTTCGCAGGCGGCGTCGCCGCAGTGAAAGGCGGCGGCAAAGCCCCGTTCGACTTGCACCTTGAAAGCGTCGTAGTCGTCCACCCGTTCGACGCGTTCGTCGCGAAAGGCCTGGGCTCGCTCGTAAAGGGCGCGGTGGAAGCCCTCGAGCCGCTCGGGTAAGATTCCGGGCAGGTCGCGCAGGCCGATAAACTCCTTCTCGCCGCCCAGCCGGCTCTTGAGCACCGCGTGACCCGCCTCGACGTCGCGCGGGCCGATCTCGACGCGCAAGGGCACGCCCTTCAGCTCCCAGTCGTTGAACTTGTAACCGGGGCTGTACTGGTCGCGGTCGTCGAGGTGCACGCGCACCCCGGCGGCGCGGATCTCGCGCGCTAGCTCGCTTGCCGCCTCTAAAACCACCTCGCGAGTCTTCTTGCGGTAGATGGGAACGATGACCACCTGAATTGGCGCCAGCTTGGGCGGCAGCACCAGCCCTTGGTCGTCGCCGTGGGCCATGATGAGCGCCCCGATCATGCGCGTGGAAAGCCCCCAGGAGGTAGTCCAGACGTACTTTTCCTCCAGGTCTTGGTCTTGAAAGGTAATGTCAAAAGCCTTGGCGAAGTTCTGTCCCAAAAAGTGGCTGGTGCCCGCCTGCAGCGCCTTGCCGTCGCGCATCATGGCCTCAATGGTAGTGGTGTAAACGGCGCCGGCAAACTTCTCTTTCTCGCTCTTCATGCCCTCCCAGACCGGCAGCGCCGCATAGTCGCGGGCCAGCTCGGCGTAGACGCCCAGCATCCGCCGCGTCTCTTCTTCGGCCTCCTCGCGGCTGGCGTGGGCGGTGTGCCCCTCCTGCCACAAGAACTCGGTGGTGCGCAGGAAGGGCCGCGGCCGCTTCTCCCAGCGCACCACGTTGGCCCACTGGTTCATCAGCAGCGGCAAGTCGCGCCAGCTCCCTATCCACTTAGACCACATGTAACCGATAACGGTCTCGCTGGTGGGCCGCACCGCCAGCGGCTCTTCCAGCTCTTCCCCGCCGGCGTGGGTCACCACCGCCAGCTCAGGAGCAAAGCCCTCGACGTGCTCGGCCTCCTTCTGCAAAAAGCTCATGGGGATGAAGAGCGGAAAATAGGCGTTTTGGTGCCCGGTCTCCTTGATCATGCGGTCGAGCTCGCGCTGCAGGTTTTCCCACAGGGCGTAGCCGTAGGGGCGCATCACCATGGTGCCGCGCACCGGTCCGTAGTCCACTAGTTCGGCTCGCTGAATGACGTCTATGTACCATTGACTGAAGTCTTGCGATTGCGGCGTAATGCCTTGCTCCTTCGCCATAGCGCCTATCCTACCCCGACCTCGCCAGCGCGCGTAACCAGCGACCCTCCGCCAAGCGCTCATGAACAGGCAATCGCGCATTAAGCCGCAGCGCCAACCCAATACCCCTTACGCAGCCAAACGAAAAGTGCGACGGTCAGGATGGCTCCTAGCAGCATCAGCGGGAACAGCCCGTATAAACCCAGGCCGACGGCCGCCATACCGCCCAGGGGCGGCCCCAGGAGACCGCCCAGGTCCCAGCTGGCGGTGAAGAGGCTGAAGGCCGAGCCCCGCAACTCAGGCCGGGCGGCGCGGGTGACCGCGACGATGTTGGCGGGCAGGTACAGACCG
Source organism: Thermaceae bacterium (assembly GCA_026987375.1). Lineage (GTDB taxonomy): Bacteria > Deinococcota > Deinococci > Deinococcales > Marinithermaceae > Oceanithermus. The sequence goes on from JALSMT010000097.1 coordinate 10,234, forward strand.
GCGCCGGCGCCCATCAAAAAACCGGCCGCGAACGCCAGCGGCGGCAGCGGTAAAAACCACAACAGCAAAAGACCTAGGGTAGAGCTGACGAATCCTGCAAGCGCCACATACCCCGCCTCGTAACGGTCTGCCAGGTAACCCGCGGGCAGGCGGAAGACGACCGAGACCAGGCTGTAGAAGGCCAGGAACGCGCCCACCCAGGCGGCCCGGTAACCCGCTGTGCTGAGCACCAGCGGGTAGAAGGTCTGGAGGATCGAGAAGACCGCCGCGAACCCCGCGTTGGCCAGGGTGGGGGCGAGGATCAGGCGCTCGGCGAGCACCGCCCCGAAGTTGGCCCACCAAGGGTGCGGAGAAGGGCGCTCGAGCGTCTCCGGTACGCCCAGGTAGAAGACCGGTATCCAGACCAGCTGCACCAGCAGCAGCAGCGCCCACACCGCCGCAAAACCGAAGTAGTCCACCAGGAAGCCGCCCAGCGCCGTTCCGCTCATCACCCCGATGCCCAGGATCAGGTTGCGCGTGCCCATCACCCGGCCGACGGCCCCTTCGGGCACCAGGTCGCTGGTGATGGCCAGCGAGCTGGGGGCGAAGAGCGCCATCGCCGCGCCCTGCAGGAAACGCCCGGCCAGCACCAGGGGCAGCGGCCCCAGGTAGAAGAGTCCCGAAACCGCCCCCAGCGCCAGCCCGATCAGGCTGGGTTTCTTGCGGCTCCAGCCGTCGGCGGCCCAGCCGCCAAAGGGCCTAAGCGCCAGCCCGGCCAGCGGCATGAGGGCCACCGCCCAGCCGATCCAGGCGGCCGAAAGCCCCTGGGCCTCGAGGTAGAGCGGCAGCGCGGGTACGGTCAGGCCGTAGGCGAGGAAGAAGAAAAATGTGGCGAGGTGCAGGTTCCAGACGGCGCGCACAAACCCAGCTTACCTCGAAACTGACCAGCCGGTCAGCCATCACCCGAATAGACTGGGTGCGTGACCGCGCGTCAGGCCATCGCCCGGGCAGCCTTCGCCCGCCTCGCCCGGCACCCGGCGCTTCAGGGCACCCGCCCCGTGCTCGCCGGTACCTTTCCACTGGAGTTGGACGTGGCGGCGAGCGACCTCGACATAATCTGCGAGGTGCGCAACCCTGCCCGCTTCGCGGACCGGTTGGCCCGCGCCTTTGGCCACCGACCCGGCTTCCGTCTGTGGCTGCGAAACGTGGACGGCCTGCCCACGGTAGTGGCCCGCTTCCCGGAAGCGGGTCTTCCCGTGGAGATCTTCGCCCAGGGACGACCGGCGCACGCCCAGCGGGCGGTACGGCACCTGCGCGCAGAGGCCCGCCTGATCAAGCTTCACGGTGAACCTCTGCGCCGCTGCGTGCGCGCACGTAAAACCCAAGGCGTCAAGACCGAGCCCGCCTTCGCCAGTTGCCTGGGGCTCGCAGGAGACCCCTACCTGGCCCTGCTCGATCTATATCGCGCCTCGGACGCGGCGCTGCGCTTGCTCTCCGTACAAGACCACGCGCGCCGCTCCCGCCACCGTACCCGGGCTCACCCCCGAGCGGCCGACCCGTGATAGTGCGAAACGACGGATTCCACGAGCTGGCGCTCCCCGACCCTGAGCGCGCCTTCGCCGGCGGCGTGACCTCGGGGCACCCGCCCCGGCGCCCGCGCGTACAATACAACCAGGAGAAAGGCGAGGTGCTCGAGCTTCGGGGGAAGGAGGGCGTCGTGCCCAGGGACCTGCTCGAGGTCGTGGCCTTCGCCCTGGTGGCCAGCGCGAGCTTTCTCTTCCTCGCCTGGCAGGCCGCGCGCTGCCGCAGGGCGGGCTGTGTGAACCGCGCCGGCCGCTGGCTGGGGGTGCTCGTCTTCGGCTGGATCGCTGCGCTGGTGGCCTGCCTGGTCTGGGGCCGGCTCACGGGCGCGGGCCCCTTCGCTCCCGGGGTCTTCCGCACGCCGCTGGAGCGCTGGCTCACCTGGCTGCTGGCGGCTTCGGTTCTCGTCGCCGCCGGCTCCTACCTGCGGGCGGTGGCCCGCTGCGGCGAATAGCCCTCAAACCTCGGCGCGGTCCGGGTCCTTGCCTCCGCGACCGTTCGGTACCGCCCGTCTTTCGGGCCGCCCTGCGGATCCGCGGCCTGCGACCCCAACCCGCCCGTCCGGAGGGCCAACGAGTACGGCGGGTTAGCGCCCCTTGCCGTTCACCTCGCGCTGGTGGGGCAGGGGAATGTACTGCACGCTCGGCCTGCCGCCGCGCGGTTGCGGGTAGAGCTCCATTAACTGGTAGACCTGCTTGGGCATCTCGCTGCTGACCGGCAGCCCAAAGCCCTTGGCCTGGTTAACGTCAATCGGGTAGTCGTGAGTCCATGTCCCCTGCGACAAAATAGTGGCAACGTCCTCCACTCTCTCGTCCGGCAACGTTCCCGCCAACAGGTGGACTACGGTCTCTTTTACCTGCTTGAGAGCCTTCTTGGAGACGTCGGCCAAAATCAGGGTATCGTCGTCAATGTCTTTGGGGTCTTTCTGCTCCAGCACCTTGACTATCGAAGCCGCCGGCTTATTGCCTAGCTGCGGGTCCACCGGGCCCAAAACTGCGTTGTGATCCATCACTATCTCGTCGGCGCCCAGAGCAATTAGGGTGCCGCCGGACATGGCGTAGTGGGGCACGAAGACGGTCACTTTGGCCGGGTGACGCTTCAGGGCCTCGGCGATCTGCTCCGCCGCCAGCACCAGGCCGCCGGGGGTGTGCAGGATCAGGTCTATGGGCACGTTCTTATCGGTCATGCGGATGGCCCTGAGCACCTGCTCGGAGTCCTCTATGTCGATAAAGCGCGTGAGCGGAATGCCCAGCATGGCGATGGCCTCTTGCCGGTGAATCATGGTAATCACCCGGCTCTTGCGTTTTCTTTCCAGCTCCGCCATCTTCCGCGAGCGCGCCGCGAACAAGGCCTGCTGCTGGAAGTACGGTGTCAGCATCGAAAAGATGATGAACAACCAAAAGAGCTGCGATATCCAATCGTTACCGTTCATCTCACTACCTCCTCAAAAACCATACTCGTGAAACCAGAAGGGCTCGTCGTGATAGTGCTTTGTGGGTTTCATTATGTAGGTCAGAACATATCCGACCGCGAAGCCTCCTACGTGCGCCCACCAGGCCACGCCCGCCATCCCCATGGCCCCAAATATTACCTGGATGACTATCCAGTAACCGATAAACAGGGCCGCCGGAAACCAGAAAAAGATAGGCGGAAAAGGCCATACCAAAGTGAGTATCGCCGCCAGCGGGAAGAGTAAGAAGTAAGCCCCCAGCACGCCCGAGATAGCGCCTGATGCGCCTATCATGGGCGCGTTGCTGGCGGGCAGGAATATCGCCTGGGTGAGCGCCGCGCCTATACCCGCCAGTACGTAAACCAGCAGGTAGCGCCAGCCGCCAAGACGCGCCTCGACGGTCGGCCCGAAGACCCACAAAAACCACATGTTGCCGAAAATATGCTCAAAACCGCCGTGCAGGAACATGCTGCTGAAAATTCGCCAGAACTGCCCCGCGGGGTCGGCGAAGAAGGCGCTGGGCACGAAGCCGTAGTGGAAGACCGCCCACTGAAAACCCGTCCCGCCCAGGCTCAGCTGCCAGATGAAAACTGCTACGTTGAGGGCGATTATTAATCGAGTTATCAGCGCCGGGCCGTGGTGGTTAATAGAATCACGAATCGGAAACACTAGGGTTCCCTCTCTTTCAAGACGGCCCAGCCGAGGCTGCGACCGGAGCCCGCCTGCTGCAGCAGCGAGCGGGGGAAGGGCGCAGCGGAAAAGCGCCGCAGCAGCGCCCTCCCCGCCGCCTCATCGTCTTCGAAGGCCAGAAAGCGGCCCTGCTGACTCTCGGAGCTCCACTTTCCCAGGCGCAAAGGTAAGGTAGCCCTGCCAAAGAGCCTCTCGGGAAGGCGCTGGTAAAACTCTCCGTTACGGGAGGGGCACCGCGCCGCCAGCCTGTTCTCAGCGGCTAGTAATTGCTCGCCAAAACCGCGGGTGGCGGCGGCCAGCCAGGTACTGAGCTGCGGAGGCAGCAGTAGCGGCGTTTGCGCCGAGCCGAAATAAACTTCGACCTCTTTCTCCTCGCCAGCAGCAACGGATTCCAGGTCGCAAACGACGACCCTTTCTACGGTTACCTCAGCTAAGCTAACGTCGGGGGGTTGCAGCGCCGCCAGCTCGGGCTGGCGCACCAGCAGCGCCGCGCTCATCGCCTCCGCCAAGCCCGCCGCGTCGCCCTTGAAGCCGTGTTGCGCCAGTCGGCGCATCTCCGCGCCAAAAGCTTCGTCGCGCCCAATCGCGTAGGACAGCGCCGCCGTCAGCAGCGCTTCGCGAAGGTACTCAGCCTCCAGAAAAGGCACGCCGTCGCGCCGGGGAAACACCCCATTTGCGACGGTCAGCGGGCTCAGCGTTTCCAGGTAGAGCACCTTACACCTGCTTCGTGAAAACCTCGGGGAAGTCGAAAAGAACGCGGTCGCGGCTGAAGGCGTCGCCTTCTTGATAGACGACCGAAGCATATCCGGCGGCTTCCAGCGCGCGGTAAATCTCCTGTGCCACCTCGCGGTCGACGCCTACGCTCTGCTCGAAGAACTCTATCGCCTCGTCCAAAGCGTCGTTGCTGTTTCCTACGAACTCCGACCACTCGCCGCGGATTGCCCGCGCCAGTTCGTGGAAGGACACGGGTTTGCTGGTAAAGGCCCAGCGCGGGCTGCTGCCCGGCAGGTGATGAGCGTAACCCTCTTTTTCGAGCCTGCCTGCCCAACTAACGGCGTCGGCGTGATTCAAACCGGCTTTCATCAGAAGAGTCACCAGTTCGTCACGCTCACCCAAGAGACCTTTGGGATAAACCTCGGCCAGATACTGAGCCAGAGCCAAAACGTCGCCTTTTCCTACCAGATCTTTTACCCTGCTCAAATCAAGCATGCCGGCCTCCTAATCCGTCTCCTCTAGTTTATGCCCTTCTGCGCCGCTGTTCATTTGCCTAACCGCCGCGAGCAGCATTAGACCCGCCTCGTTGATAGAGTTGCGGCCTATTAAGCCAGCGGCCCGCGCAGCCTCCATGGCGTTTTCGAAAACTTCTCGCGGCAGGCCGCTGAGTTCCAGAGCTTTCTTGACATTGCGCGGCAGGATGCGCACCCTCTTTTCCTTGACGTAGAGGCTGCCGACCGCGCGCAATGCCTCGATCAGGCGGAAAACGAGCGGGTTGACCGGGTTGCCGAACCCTTCGGGCACGCCCGCCAAGGCTCGGTCAAGCAGCTCGCCGGCGCGAGTTTCAATTACGTTGCCGTCGGGCAGACGCTCTATCAGGTGACGAGCTTCTAGCTTTTCTAGCGCCCAGCGAATACGCTCACGGCCCAGTTTCTTCTCCAGAGCGGCGTATATTCCTTCTTCGGTCAGCCCGTGCGCGGGGATGGCGTGGAAAACCACGAGTTCGTAGCGCGAAAGGTGAGGCAGGCGCTCAACCTCTTCAGCCAAGCGGGCGTAGAGCAGGCCCGCAGAGGTTGGTTCAGCGCTGCCAACCAGGTTTTGCTCGCGCGCCTCTTTCCACCAGGTGTAGCTGGGCGCCGAGAAACTGCGCCGCGTTATGGTGATGGCCTTGACCGCGGTAGCGCTCACGTCGCGGCGCTGCTGCTTCTGATCGTCGAACACGAGCTCACCCCACTCGGTGAGGTAGAAAACCTCTTTGCCCTTTTCGTCTTGGCCGGTCTCTAGCAAGCTGAACGACTCCAGGCTCATGAGCGCCTGCCGCAAGTCAAAGTTTTCGTCGTACCAGCGGGCCAGATCTTTGGCGGCCTGAAACTTCTCGGCGATAGAGCGTAACTTTTGCGGCATCTCTTCCAGCTTGCGCCCGTATCTTTCTAAAAGCGCCTTATACTCAGCCGCCTTACGGTCAATCAGCGCCCGCCGGAGAACCTTAAATGTGGGCCGCTCCTCGGGGTTAGTTTCTTCAGCTTTGCGCCACTGGTCAGCGACCGTCTGGAGCACCTCGGCTTCCTCGGCTTCGATGGCGAAGCTCCGTGTATCAGCCTCGGCTCCTCCCTGCCACAACCTGAGAACCTCTAGCGCCCACTCGCCGGCGGGTAGCAACTCTCCAGCGGGTCCCACGTAACCCAGGGCCTGCAGTGTGGCCAAACCCGCCTCGGTCGCCCGACCGCTGTCGACGAAGTCGGCGAGAGTCCAGAGGATGTCGCCGGTCAGCACGTCGCCTTCGCCCCAACCGCCGCTCTCTAAAGCCTTCTTGACCACCTGCCCCAAGGCCGTAAAGGCGAATACGTCGGAGCTGGGCGGGGAGTAGGCAATGAGTCGCATGGCTTCCAGGCGGTGTTCGTCGTGCCCTGAGGTAGAGAGCTGGCTGGCGGGGGCCGGACCCAGCGGCGTCTCGCGAATCGCCTCGGCCAATTGAGAGTCTATTTCTAGCCCTGGATCGGCAGCGCGGTATATTTCCAAGACCCGCTTGCCGGCGTCGGAAAGCGTAACGTACTCTTTCTTGGTTGCGCTCTCGCGCACCCGCAGTGCTAAACCGCGCTCCAACAGGGCGTTAACCGCCAGAGGACCAACGCGACCCGCTCGCTCGGCGGCGTCTAGCATGGCGATTACCTCGCTCCCCAACCAGCGCCACCCTTCTGGCCAGTCGGCGGCGGGCCCAAGGCCGCGGCCCTCAAGAACGGCGACTCCGCCATTGGATTCTTCCTCCGACCAAGCCGCCGGACCCCGCTCTATCAACTCGCGCAAAAGGAGGGTCAGCTCGCGGCCTAAGTATGTGGGCGTCAGACGGATCGGAGTGCTAAAACGAGCTAGGCCCGCCAGCTCTAACTCCACGAAGGTGGGTTGGTCCACCTCCCGCAACGGAGTGTATGGTTTAGACGCCTCCTCGTCAGCAAGCAATTGTTCGAGCGCCAGAGCGTGTTGTTTCTTGATGATCATACATCTCTCCTTTCTAGGTTTAGTCGAGCGCAGCCAGTAGGCCCTCGATGTGCTCGGCTAGACTCAGGTCGAGCAGCTTGACGGTTGGCAGCAGCCAGGTGACCTTATAGCGGTCGTCGCTATCTTTGTTCTTACCGAAGTAAACCAGGGTAAAGCGGCCAACGCCGGCGCGTTTTTTGACGGCGTTGGCCGCGCTGCGCAACGCCTGCCGCATTTTGGGAGGCAAACCCTCGTAGCTCCAGGCTTTACCGCTGCTCCCCCGGCTTTGGATGAACTCGCTAGTCAAGCCGGCAGAGTGAAAGGCCTCCAGGAGTTTGCCCAACCCTTGCTTTTTGAAGAACGCCAGCAGTAGCTCGGCCGCGGGTAGGGCTAGCAGTTCGCTTTCCCCGCCGCCGCCTTCTCGGTAGTAAATACGGGCTATGCCGCGCTGTTCCTCGTTGGTTACCCGAAGGAGCAACCTGGCTCCAGGCGGCAGATTTTCCATGATCTCCCTTACCTCGAAGCGCTTGCCGCGCTCTTCATATGCATCCCCGGGTAGACGGCCGTCTTTTTGGCTGGCCACGAAAACTGCCGGCTGCCCCTCACGCAGCCCGGCTATCAGGTCGAAACCCCAGGCCTTAAGGTTTTTTAGCTTGACCTCTCGTTCTTTTGGTATCTCATCCCAAAACTCACGAACGTAAGTGTTAACGGCTACCTGGTGCCTGGCCGCCAGATCTTCAGCGGTTAGCTTCTTTCTCTTCTTCATCAAATCACTCTCCTAGTTTCCGCCCTATCTACTCAGATTAGATAGGATTACTACTGCATGTATATTGATTACATTATTACGCTGATTTGTCAACCATCTATCTCATCTTTCTTGATATTACAATGTTCAATCGAGGTGATATGGATGAAGCATAATGCTAATGGAAGCGTACAGTCAGTTGTCATCTGGACTCTTGTTTTGGCGTTGTTGCTGGGGTTTGCAATAGGCAGTTTTAGCGCCGCTTCGCGGGCTCGAGCGGCAGTAACCGCCGCCGAATCTCTTGCTGCCGGCATCCCCCCTGCCCCGGTGGTGACCTCCACCCGTTATGACAAAGCCAATGACGCGCTAACCCTGCGCGTGCTCAATCCAGGTCTGGTGCCAGTTAAGTTAGTAGACCAGAGTATCATCTTCAAACCCGGAGCAGCCAGCAAACAGGAAGCCTACGCCTTGACCGCGATACCGTTAGGGGTCGAGGTGGCGCCGCTGTCGGAAGTCGAGGTGCAACTCAAGCTCAAGCCCAATGCCGAGAAACTGGAGGTGGGAGACGTGCTGGCTGCGTCGGTTAGTTTCACTCACCCCTACTCGCGCGACCTATATGTGCTGAGCCACGTCTTCAAGGTCAACGAAGAGGCCGCCAAGGGCAAAGAGCAGGGAGAGCCAAAGCAGCCGCAAATGAACAAGGCGAAACCCAAGAAAGGGGGTAAGTAATGCGTTTCCTACTGGACCTATTATGGGTTATCCTGGCTGTCCTGGCCGCCTGGGGCTTGGCGGTCGGGCTACTACTGGCGACACCTCAGGAACTGGCGGTATTGCTAGGTTTCGCCGTCTTTATGCTGCTGGCTAGCCGCTTGCTTTGGGGCTACGGCGCCCTCAGCGTTTTTGCCGAGGGAGTTGGCCGCGGTGAGCAGCCTGACCGCGGTCAGGCCGAGGCTGCGGCGCGTGTTCCCGAACCGGAGCGTTTAGGTTTTGCGGCTTTGGCCAGTTTTTGGCTGGCGGCGCTCGAGCCTTACCGTTACGCCTTCTACGCGGTGTATCTGGTTCTGATGCTAGTAACGCTCGCAAGCAAACTGGTCCTCCCCCTGCCGGATCTCTGGGCCTGGGTTACCGGCAGCACCCTCTTCGAGGGCGTCTTCTGGGGAGCTAGCGTAGTAGCTCTACTGGTATGGAGCATCAGCTCCCTGGCCGCGTCCCTGACCGCCAAAGCCGCTAGCAGCGCTTAGGCGCTACAAACCGAAAGAAGGGCGGCCCAAGGCCGCCCTTCTTAATACTGGAACTCTCTACTTAAGCTTCCTCGTCTATCAATAGCTCGGCCTTGATCTCGCGCTCTTCCTCAAGATTGCCGCCCAGCGCTGCGCCGAGAACGCCAATGGTAGCCGTAAACACGGCGTACCGCACGATTGCCCAAGGAGCGGGCGCAACCCCCATCCACTCTCGCAGCAAAGGCCGCGGCAGCAGCCAAGCGCCCGCCAAAGAAAGCAGGAAGAGCGCCAGCCAAAGCGTCACTATTCCCAACGTCAGCGTACCCATTACCACCAAGCGCGTGCGCGCCAGCTGCTCGCGCCAAGCCCACTCACGACCATACTTACCCAAATCTTGTCCGGCAAAGAGGAAGCCGGTAGCGGCCGAGACACCCAACAGCGCCAACAAACAGACCGCGCGCCAAGATAACTGTCCGCCCAACGCCCAGCCGTCAGCTGTAAGCAGAAAGTAAACTACACTCACGGCCGCGGCCGCAGTAAGGCGACCTAGGTAAAGCGGAAGCAGCCAAGGTTTGTACCCCCAGATGGACTCCGCGATACCGCGCGCATCTTTTTGCAGAGTTCGCCAGTAAAAGCTGACCACTCCCCAACGGGCCCGCTCTTCTTCCAGCCTGCTGGCGGCCACCTCTCGCAAGTAATGCTCCGCCTGCACCCGCTGATCTGGAGGGAAAGGCTCCGTGCTCAAAGATTGCGGGCCTTTCACTCGTCGCATTGGGCCTGTTTGTGCGTGCTCTAGTCCCCAAAGATGCCCGAGGAGATGAAGCGCCAACGCCACGATGCGGCTAACCAGCTCGTCGCCGGCGCCAAGCTGGCTGGTGGACAAGACGGCGCTCTCCAAAGCCGAGCTGGGGATTCCCAAGCTGCTGGGACCATGCAGGGGCGTCAGCTCGTTAGGCACTATCAACAACACAAAGTCCCAGTGGCGCCGCAGCTTTTCTGCTACCGCTATTTCTAGCAGCTCTACCGGATCCAGCGCCCCCAAGGGCATGAAAGCCCTGCGCTCGGCCGCCTCCACCCTCCAGCTGAAGCGCGGGAACTCGGTTTCCAAGTAGGAAACAAGCCGCCTGCGGGCCTCGTCGTAGGCGGCCAAGAGATTATCGTCGCGCAGATCGGCCCCCAATAGCCATCCCAGAGATATCTGCGGGCGGGCCTCAGTTATCGTCCGTCTCCTCGCTCCGCGGCAGCCGGCTGGCCGGCTGCCACTGCACCGTCAAGGTGCGGGCGACCATCAGCAGCAATATGCCCAAAGTCCACCAGACAATCTCCAGGGTTTGGTAATCATGAGTATAGAGCTTGATTATCAGCTCGCGCAGCAAAAAGATGGCGCCGGCGTCGAGGAGGACGAATATCCGCACCCTTTCCCACTCGAAGTACTCCACGAAGGTGCGCATCAGCTCTATCACCACCAGCAGAGTCAGCGCATCGGTGACGAGAGACTGAAAGGCCTGGGGCGTAGTGCCCGGCCCGAACGTTTTGATGACGCTCAGCAAAACGCGTCCTACACCGGCGAAAAGACCCACGACCAACACCAGCAAGGCGATGTCGAAGGCGATCTGGATCGCTGCTTTGTAGAGCCGTGTAATCGGCTTTTGCATACTCAACAACCGCTCGGTTCGGCCAGTTCGTACTCGCCCTTGTTGTCCAGGTCGGCCACCAGCGCCTTGGGGCGCGCCTCCATGGCCACGGCGGCCTTCTGCGCCAGTTCATTGAGGGCCCGCTTGTGAAAACCGCTGAAGGCCACGCTTACTTTGCCGTCTTCGAAGTAGTGAACCGTGGGAACGTGGCTGGCGCCAAAAGCCTTCAAGACTTCGCAGCCCTCCTCCAGGACCAAAGGGTAGCCCTGCAGGTAGTCGCCCAGATAGCCCTTGGCGTAGTTTTCGCTCTCCTCTTTGTCGGAGCTGAAGACAAACCAGATGGGTAACTCCGGCAGCATCTCGTGCAATTTGCGTAGGAAACCTACGACGTTGCGGCTGGCGGAGACCCGCGGGTGGACGAAGGCCAGCGCCGTCGGCCCGCTCAGGTTTGCTAGGTCTAACTGGCTGCCGTCGCTTGCCTTCAGCAGCAGTTTTGGGGGTTCAGCTCCTTTGGGAAGTACCTTCATGGGAAAGCCTCCTATAACATCTGACTGCGCCACATCCGCGCGGGAGTAAGACCGAGCGCTTGCAGGGCCTCGCCGGGCAGGTAAGATCCCTGGCTGTCTAGCACCTCCAGGTCCAGCGCGCCCACTGTGCGCGCCACGCCCAAAGCTTGCTCCAACAGCATACGCGCGTTCTCGACGCTGCGGTAGCCTGGCTCGAGCAGCAGACGGTCCACCAAAGCCACCGGCCCGTCGTCATAAAGACCGCGCCGCACCCACAAGCTGACCATACCGCGCACGCGCCCCTCGTCCTCCAAAACGACGATGGTGGTGCCTTCGCCGCCCAAAAAGCGCAGAAACTGGGCGTTCAGCTCGCCGACCAAGTCGTCTTCCAGGCGCTGACCAATCACCCCTTCGAGCAACCTTCGCAGTTGCGCGGCGTCTTGCACCTCAGCGGCTCGCAGTCGCATACCCCTACGATTATACGCGGCCCGGCGAGGGACTCCCGTCCGTCTCATACGTCCCTTCGTTTGCCGTGCAAAACTGGTGAGGATGCGCTTCGTCGTAGTCTCCGGATTTTCTGGGGCCGGAAAAAGCACCGCCCTTAGAGCCCTGGAAGACCTGGGCTACTTTACCGTAGACAACCTGCCGCCCTCGCTTTGGCTGCAGCTCGCCGAAAAGCTTAGCGCGGCGGCTATAGAAAAGGCCGCCGTGGTCGTAGACAGCCGCGCCAAAGACTTTTTGAACGAGGCCGGCCGCTCCCTTAGCGAGCTGCGCTCCAGTGGCGTCTCCACCATCCTGGTTTTTCTGGAGGCCCGCCCCGAGGTGCTGCTGCGCCGGTACAACCTCAGCCGCCGCGCTCATCCTCTGGGAAGCGGCCACCTGCTGCGCGAAATAGAGCAGGAGCGACGGCTGCTGGCCGAACTGCGCGGCATGGCAGACTGGACGATAGACACCAGCAACAAAGACCCTGGCGACCTCGCCGCGCGGCTGGCGGCTCTCTTGGGAGAAAAACGCCCCTTCGTGCTGCGGCTCATCTCATTTGGTTTCAAGTGGGGACCGCCGCAGGTGGCCGACCTGGTTCTCGACGCCCGCGCCCTGCCCAACCCCTACTGGCGGGAAGAGCTGCGCGAACACAACGGCCTGGAAAAGAGCGTTTCCGACTATGTGTTTTCGGGCGACGGCGAGTACTACCAGGCCATCTCCAAGGCTTGCCGCCTGGCCGCAGCCGCCGCTCGAAAATCTGGGCGCAGCGGTTACACCGTGGCCGTAGGCTGCACCGGCGGCAGGCACCGCTCGGTAGCGGTGGTAGCGCGGCTGGCGCAGGAACTGGCCGATGAGTTTGACGTTGAGGTGGAACACCGCGATGTGGAAAAGGGTGACTAAGAGCTTTCTTTCGAGCCTGCGCTGGCTGCTGCCGGGCATGCGCGTGAAGCGTTATCTGCTGATCGCCGCCTTGGGCATGCTGCTGATGTTCGTGGGCGTCGCCCAGCTCAGCTGGCAGGGCGTGGTGCTAAACTGGGTTCTCAACATAGCCCTGCTGAATAGCAAGATAGGGCTGCCCCTTTGGATAACCGGCACACTGTTCTTGCTGATGGGCGCGCTGGTTTTCTTGGCGGGAATGCGCGCCATGAACCGCTCGATACTTTCGGCTATAACCGATCCCGACGACGTCCCCAAGCAGGTCTGGCGCAAACGCCGGCTCGAGCTGGGCCCCCGCGTCGTCGCACTGGGCGGCGGCACCGGCCTTTCCAACCTGCTTTCGGGCCTGAAACGTCACACCGCCAACCTCACCGGCGTGGTGGCCGTCACCGACGACGGCGGCTCTACCGGCAGGCTGCGGCAGAGCTTCGACGTCCCCGCGGTGGGAGACCTGACCGACTGCCTGGCCGCCCTCAGCGAGGTGGAAAGGATGCCCCAGTTAATGAAGTACCGTTTTCGCCGTGGAGACGAGCTAATGGGTCACACCTTTGGCAACCTCTTGCTGGTAAGCCTTTTCGAGTTGACCGGCGACTTCGCCGAGGCGGTACGAATGGCCGACCGGGTACTGGCCCTCTCCGGCTCCGTCTACCCCTCCACGCCGCACCCCGCCAGGCTCGTGGCTGAGCTGGAAAACGGCGAGCGGATAAGCGGCGAGACCAAGATTCGCGAGAGCAGCGGCGCGGTCAAGAGGGTCTGGCTGGACCCGGCCAACCCCGCCATCATGCCGGAGGTAGCGCGCGCGGTAGACGAAGCCAGGCTGCTGGTTCTGGGACCCGGCAGCCTCTACACCTCGGTCATTCCCAGCTTTCTGCCGCCCCGCCTGCGCCAGGCCATAAAGGATAGCCAGGCGCGGCTGGTATACATAGTCAACATCATGACCGAGCCCGGCGAGAGCGACGGCATGGACGCCTACGGCCATTACCTGGCGGTGGCCTCCCACTTGGGGCGACGTCCCGACGTGGTGGTGGCTCACACCCACAAACTGCCGCCGCGCTCGCTGGCGCACTACGCGCGGCAAGGGCAGTTCCCGGTCGCGCTCGACCCCCAGCCCTTCGAGAAAGACGGCGTGCAGCTTCTCAGCGGCGACTTCGCCCAGGCTGGCGAGCTCATCAGACACGACCCCCGCAAGCTGGCGCGGGCCCTGATAGGATTGACGCGGTGAACTGGCTCTTCTTGGCGCTACTACTACTCAGCGACCCCGTGGGAGACGACCACGGCGCCCAGCTAGGATACCCGCGCGCGGCCATCTACCAAGAAGTGGGTTTTGCCGACCTGACCGGCTTTCAGATGCGCCAAAAAGACGGCGCCTGGCAGTTGGGCGTGCGCCTGGACCGCTACCCCAACCCCGCAGCGGCGCCGCTGGGGTTTTCGCTGGCGGTGGTGGCGTTCTACCTCGACAGCCAGCCCGGCGGCAGTGAAAAGCTGCCCGGCTGCGGCCTCAAAACCCCGGCGGCAGGGGGTTGGGACGAGGCGTATCTGTTAAGCGGCTGGGGGGCCGAGAAACGCCTTCCGGACGGATCCGGTCAGCCGGCGCGGGCCTGGCGCGAAGGAGACTGGATATGGCTTGCCACCAGCCTGCGGCAAAGACCGCGGGTCTACGTGGCCAGCGGAATATACGACCCCTTCTCTCCCTGGGCCTTCAGGTCGCCGCAGCCGGGCGGCGGTTACTGGCGCCTGGACGGACCGGCGAGCGCTCCGGCGGCGCTGGACGTGATCGCCGCCGACAACGCCGCCGTCTGGGCCAGCGGCGTCCTGCCCGCGGCGCACGGCAGGCATTCTTGGCGGCTGCCGGCGGCGCTGGCGCTCATGGCTCTGGCCCTCTTTTTCGTGCTGCGGGCGCTGCGGCTCAAAGGTTAGGATTGTCTTGATGAAACTGGTTTTGGTACTGCACGCTCATATGCCGTATGTCAGAGGCCACGGCGTTTGGCCCTTTGGTGAAGAAACTCTCTACGAGGTCATGGCGCACACCTACCTACCGCTTCTGCAAAGCCTCGAGCGCCTCTGGCGCGACGGCGTACCCTCTCCTATTACCCTGGGGATAACCCCAATTCTGGCCGAGCAGCTAGGCGACGAAAAGGTAAAAAGCGGATTTTTGCGCTACGCCAGGGACCGCTTGGCAAGGGCCGAAAGCGACGGCAAACGTTACCGAGGCGGCGAACTCGAGCCCTCAGCGAACTTTCAAAAGACCTTCTGGGAAAACACCCTGGCCGGCTACGAGGCCGTCGCGCACGACCTGCCGACCGCCTTCGCCAGGGCGCAGCAGCGCGGTCAGATAGAGCTGATAACCTCGAGCGCCACCCACGGCTACTCGCCGCTCCTCGGCTACCCCGAAGCCTTGTGGGCGCAGGTGCGCAGCGGCGTCCACGCCTACCGGCGTCACTTTGGGGTCGAACCTTTGGGCTACTGGCTGCCGGAAATGGCCTACCGCCCCGCCGGTCCTTGGACGCCTCCTCTGCCCGGCCCCCCCGCGGGCTGGCGGCCCGGGGTAGACGAGTTCTTGATGCGGGCCGGACTGCGCTACACCTTCCTGGACGCCGCCATGCTCGACGGCGGCGAAACCCTGCCGCCTTACGGCGGCGGTAAGTCGGCGCGCGTCGCCCCGACCAACTCGACCAATCTGAGCCTGCGCTTATTGGAGATGGAAAGCGGCTTGCGCGTGTTGGTTCGCAACCGCGAAACCTCACTGGTAGTCTGGAGCGCCGACTACGGCTATCCCGGAGACGGCGCCTACCGCGAGTTTCACCGCAAAGACCCCGGCTCGGGGCTGCACCACTGGCGCGTTACCTCCCGCGCCGCCGGCCTCGCCGAAAAAGCCCCTTACGACCCCGAGGCCGCGGCCGAGCGCACGCGCGTCCACGCAGCCCACTTTGTCTCCTTGCTGCGCAATCTGGCAAAGTCACACCCCGAAGGAACAGTCACCGCCGCTTACGACGCCGAACTCTTCGGGCACTGGTGGTTCGAAGGGGTGCGCTGGCTGGAGCTGGTGTACCGCAACCTGAACCAGCAGCAGGTTTTGCGGCCCCTCAGCGCGCGGCGGGCGCTCGACGGCGAGGCCGTGCGCGTCAGGCTGCCGGAAGGTTCTTGGGGGGAAGGCGGCGACCACCGCGTCTGGCTCAACGACGCCACCAAAGACTACTGGCGGGCGGTCTACCGCGCCGAAGCCGAGATGTTGCGCGCTGCAAAAAAATGCCGCGGTGAAAGGCTGCGAACCCTCAAGCAGATGATGCGGGAGCTGCTGCTGCTCGAAGCCTCAGACTGGCCCTTCCTGATCCACACCGGCCAGGCCGCCGCCTACGCCCGCGAACGCTACCGGCAGCACGCCGCGGCCTTCGAGGAACTAGCCGCGGCGCTGCGGCAAGGCCGATCGCCCGACAGCCTGCAAAGCTTGGAAGAGCTGGACAACCCCTTCCCCGAAGCCAACCCGCGCCTCTACCTCTCGAAAGAGGGTCTTTGGTGAAGCGTCTGCCGGCGCTGCTCCTGCTATGCGGTCTGGCGCTGGCCCAGGTGCCCGCGGCCTGGCTGGGCATCACGGTAAAAGAATCGTCCGGCGCCTTGGTTTTTAGCAAGGGGGAGATTAGCTTCAGCTACGTTCCCGGAATCGGCTGGAACCCGCCCCTCCAAGCGACCCTCCCTCCCCCCAAAGGCGGCCGGGCCAGCCTCGACGAGGCGGTCCTGCGCGCCGCCGGTATAATCCCCCCCGGTCTGCCTACCGCCAGGATGCGCTACCGGCTCGCGAAAGACCGCCTGCGCCTGGTGTTGGATCTGCCGCCCGGCCCCACACCCGAGCTGCCGCGCGCCGAGGGCGAAAGCCCCGGCTGGTTTACCTTCTCGGTTCCATACTTTATTCCCAACCCGCCCGACTTAGACGGTCTCACCTTCCGCTACGACGAGCGCGGCACCGAGATCCGCTACCTGGCCCCCGAGGGCCGAGTCTACCGCTGGCGCACCTTCAAGCTGGGCGCGCCGCCGCGCTACGTAATGGACGCCTACTTTGTCCCTCCGCCGTCGCGAGAAACGATAACCTCGGGTTTCGAGCTGCGCCGCGAGTACGTCTGGACGCCGGAGCCCCTAGAGCTGGTGCGCCTCATCGCCGCCCCCGGAGCCTGGCGCATGAAACCGGTGGGCGAACCGGGGAAAAGGCAGAAGCCGCCCCAGATGGCGCCCACGGCGCTGGCCCTGCTCAACGGCGGTTACTACGACCCCAAGACCGCCACCCCCATCGGGCTGTGGGTGGCGGACGGCGTGCCGCTGAGCCTGCCCTACGGCCGCAGCACGCTGATGTGGGACGGCGGTACGCCCCAAGCAGCCGTGCCTACCTTCAAGGCCTGGGTAGTCACACCCGACGGCAAGACTCACACCGTGGGGATCAACCGCTGGCCGGCGCGGCTGACCGCTCACACCATCCCCGGCAGAGTGGGACGGCAGGGGGAAAATGTGATAGTGGTGGCCGGCGACCGGGTGGTGCATACCTACCCGGCGCCGCTGCAACTGCAAGCGGGGCAGTGGGCGCTCAGCTACCCCGCGGGGGACAGCCGCTGGAACGGCCGGCTCAAGCCCGGAGACCGCCTCTCGTTGTACGGCAGGCTCGAGCCTCCAGTACGCTACGCGCTCGAGGCGGGGCCGTTGCTGCTGCAGGGAGGGCGCTTGGCGTACGACCCCGCGGCGGAAGGCTTTTCCCAAAACGCCCCGCAGATACGCAAAGTCACATACCAAGCCGCGGTGGCCTGGACCAGAAAAGGCGAGCTTTGGTTCGTCGTCAGCGGCAAGACCACCCCAGGCGTACTGGCCAAGCAGCTGCTGGCCCTAGGCGCCTGGGGGGCGATTCGCATGGACTCCGGCGGCTCGGCCCAGCTGTACCTGCGGGGCGCGCTCGTATTTCCCACGCACGAACGCCCCGTGGTCAGCGCCCTGGCCCTCTGGCCCAAATAGGAACCCGCCAACGGACCCCGTCTGCCGGTATACTCGGCGTATGGGCATCAAGCCGGACTCATGGATACGCCGCATGGCCGTCGAGCGACGCATGATCGAACCCTTCGAAGAAAACCTGGTGCGCGAAGGGGTAATCTCCTACGGGGTCAGCTCTTACGGCTACGACCTGCGCGCCGCCGCCGAGTGGAAGGTCTTCACCAACGCCTACGGCGCGGTGGTAGACCCCAAGGCCTTCGACCCGCAGAGCTTCGTCGAGATCGAAAGCGAAGCTGTTTTGATCCCGCCCAACTCCTTCGCCCTCACCCGCTCGGTCGAGTACATCCGCATGCCCGAAAACGTTATCGCCATCGCGCTGGGAAAGTCCACCTACGCCCGCTGCGGCATAGTGGCCAACGTTACCCCGCTGGAACCAGGCTGGGAAGGCCACGTTACCCTTGAGATCTCCAACACCACCCCGCTCCCCGCCCGCGTTTACGCCGGCGAAGGCATAGTGCAGATCCTCTTTTTCGAGGGCGAGCCGCCCGAGGTTACCTACAAGAGCCGCGGCGGCAAGTACCAGGGCCAGCGGGGCATCACCCTGCCCAAGATATAAGGGGCGGCAACGCTCCGCCTTACCGCCCCTGTGGCTTCCGTCGCTGCGCGCTGGATAGTCGCGAAATTTCTTAGTTCATGCTTGGTACCTTACCGCCTGGGCCATCCACAACCTTGCGTATTCACCACCCCTTGCTAAGAGCGCCTCGTGGACGCCGGCTTCGACCAGTCGTCCTTCTTTCAACACCAAAATCGTATCGGCGTCGCGGACGAGCGAGAGCCTGTGGCTGATGAGCAGAACCGTTTTACCGTCCCCGAGTTTTGAAAAGTCCGCGAACATTTCGGCCTCTGCGCTAGGGTCCAGCGCCGCCGAGGGTTCATCGAGCACCAGCAGCTCGGCATCCCGAAAAGCGGCGCGAGCAATGGCCAGTCTCCGCCACTGACCCGAGGAAAGTTCGCTACCCCCAAACTCCCTGCCAAGCCGGGTTTCTTCTCTTTTAGGCAGCGCCCTAATTACCTCGTCAAAACGCGCTCGCCTAACCGCGCGCTCGAAACGGTCCGCATCGTCGCTCGCCTCTAGCATTGACAGCGTTACGTTTTGTTTTACGGTAAATTTATAAGGTTCGTGTTCTTGAAACACGACGCCAATCATTTTCCTCCATACCTCAGGGTCTACGCTGCGCAAGTCTGCACCGCCTACGCAGACCCTGCCCTCTGTGGGGTCGTAGAGCCTGAGCAGCAGCTTGGCCAGCGTGGTTTTTCCCGCCCCATTCTCACCGACGATCGCGATCTTTTTGCCGTAGGGAACGATGAAGCTTACCTTCTTCAGAGCGGTCTGTCCGTTCGGGTAGGAAAAGCTGACGTCGCGAAATTCTATGCGCCCGAGCGTTTGAGGTAGAGCCGCTGCGTAGCCATTCCCCCCGGCTGCGACAACGGCGGATCCGGCGGCGAGGAACTCAAAATAGTACTCGAAGAATAACAGTCTTTCGCTCAGGTAGCCCAACGACTCGGAAGCGGACAGCAGCGCGGCATGAATGCGACCGAAAGATTGTACGAGCAGCGCCATGGATCCGGCGCTGAGCGCACCCGCCATCGCGCCCCGAACCGACCACACGAACACGAATGCGACTCCCAGTACGGAAACGAACAACGCGGGTGTCAGCTTGAGCGTCTCTTTGAGCCTCACGCTCGACATGTACGCGTGCAATTCCCTAAAACGATTCGAATAGAGTTCCTTGAGCCAGCCGTGGAGGCCGTAGATTATCGTTTCCGGAATGGCTTTTTGCTGGAGCGGCAATCCCGCTATGTACTCTAGCTCTCTTGCTTGCTGGCTTTTGCTTAGCAGGGCCCGCCAGCTGACCTCACGGAGCCGCAGCATGGCCCACGCATAAGGCAGCGAAGCGGTTAGGAGAACCACCGGTACCCAGAGGGAATAGGCTGCTAGGATCAACAACAGCGACAACGACGTCACGGCATTTTTCAGTATGTGGATTGTATTGACGATGAGATTTACCGGCCGACTCTTGGCGCCGTCTCTTAATACCTTCAGCTTGTCGTGAAATTCAGGGCTTTCGTACAGGTCCACGCCATTGATTTCGGACATCTTGTCCAACAAACTTTGGTTGATGAAGGCTGTGAACCGCTCGCCCAGGTTGCCCTGGATTACCTGGACGGCCGGTGACGTCACCGCCCCCATGAATCGCATACCCAACCAGGCGGCGGCCAAGAGGGGCAGCGGCTCGTACGCCGCAGACGCTACGCTATCTATGATGTCCTTGTTTATGAGTATGGTTATCGTTGGTACCAGGCCCTCGAGCAGCAAGATCAGCAACAACGCGGTCGTCAATGCCGGCGCCGCACGCAGTAGCAAGGAAAGCGCGCGCAGCGTCAGCGCTGCCGTCTTGGCGCCTTTCCGAAGTCGCCCAGACCACGCTTGTCTTATCTCGGGCATGATTAATGGTAGCAAAATATATGATGCGCGCGGCAACGACAAAAGCATTCACAGCGTTAACGATACCAATTTAGCTATACTCCGCAAGCCAAGCGCCTTAGCCTACAAAGCACGGCATTAAACCGCCTGCAGCAAAGATCGCCCGCTGCCAAAAGCGCTCTAACGTTCCGCAGCAACAAGCAGCTGCTCATCGGAGTTCACTAGACAGCCGCTGATTTATTGCCGAAACAGCCGGGCAGTAAGCGGCTAAGAGCGTTAGACAAAAGGACGAAGCCAATTGACGACCAGGCTCACCACAGCTACAGAGCGCGCGGGGGAAAGCGGTCAGGCGAACGTTTGGTTAGCCTTATCGCTATTTATATTTTCGCCATCTCTCGTCTCGATACTGGCGCGTCATTAATTGCTATTTCCACAACGATACCAATATTTTCGCCAAAACAATCGTGAATCAATCTGCCTCTCATGCCAGCCAACAACTGCCATTGGGTATTTTGATGTTCTACCTTGAGTCCAGGAGATACTCTCTTGCTAGCTTCACCTATAATTTCCAGGTTTCCCACCATGGTGTCTTGGGTTTTATAGTCGTCGACAAAATCGTCATACGTAAAACCACGAGTATATTCCTCGATCTTCGCAAGGCAAACCAAAACTTCTTCGATTAAATCTCGAACAGCGCGCTCTGACGTATACCATATTCTTTTCTATTTTCAGAGAATACTTTTTACACGAATGTTCCTAATGTCGTCTTTTGTCAAAACATCAACTTTCCCGTCAAGTAGCCCCTTCATTTATTCGATATGTTCTACATATTTCAAACCGATGGGTCTTATCAAATTCAACTATAATATCGACGTCATTGTCCATAGTTGCAGAGCCAGCAGATACAGATCCGAAAACGCCAATACGGCTCACGCCATATTCCTGTGACAGATAGGGGTATTGCTCTTCTATTTTTCTTATATCTCGTCTCGGTAATCCATGAATCCCTCCCCACCGCGACGTGGCGTATTCCGTTTTCTATGGTCTAGCAAGTACTTTTACATAATCTCTTCTATCAAAGCAATGCTTTCCGTCTAGAATTCAACATATCGAAAATACTCGTATTATTTTTCCCCATGAATCTAGAATACCCCGCCCCCAATCTCTCAAATGACCGATTTACTGTGCTATGGAAAGGACGATGGAGATTGAACGTGTCCGGCAATTCGAATATGAAGCTACAGCCGCAGCTGCTCGGCCCTGCAGGCGAGGGTATTGTCCGGTCCCTCTTTCCAGAAGAAAAGCCGCCCGAGGTTACCTACAAGAGCCGCGGCGGCAAGTACCAGGGCCAGCGGGGCATCACCCTGCCCAAGATATGAGTCCCACCCCTTCTTCATTCTCTTCGGTTATCCTTCGTTTATGCGAGTTG
>JALSMT010000098.1 GCA_026987375.1 Thermaceae bacterium
CGTTTACACCGTGCCCGACCAGCGTATGCGGGGTATCGCACGGAGACTGGTAAAAGCCGCGCTCGATTACGCCCGCGAGGAGGGCATTCGCCGCATACGACTTTTCACCTCCGACGACGCCCGCTGGATGTACGAAAGTATGGGCTTTGGGCCGCACGATCGCTACCTTGAGCTCAAGCTATAGCCGTGCTAAGGCGTCTGCCTCATCCCCACGCACCCGCCGAGTACTCCCCCGGCGGTAGGCTGCGGGCGGTGGAGCTGCAGCGCTTCCTGGTCCGCTTACATGGCGCCTTAACGTCGCTACGGCCGATTCCACCGGTCACTCTCTACGTACTCGACGAGCACGACTGGCGGCGTTTTACCCGCTTGCCCTACGGCTACCCTTTTCAGCGCAGCAAGCCAGGCGAGGGCTATGGCGTCTTCGCGCCGCTGCGCTACCCCGAGCGGCTGCTCGAGCGCCTGATGCGCGTCTTCGCCGAGGCGGTGCGGCGTGGCGGACGGTTACCGGGCCCGCTTGCGGTCTTTCTGGACCTGATGATCGCCCACGAGTACGCTCACGCGGTGGCCGTGGCCTGGGGGCTCAGGGCGCGGGTGCGTTGGGTGGACGAGTTTTTGGCCAACTACCTCTACCTGCTGGCTCTCAACCATTCGGACCCGCAGCTATACGCCCAAGCGCGCGCCTGGGCCGATCTAGCTAGCCGGCTCGAGCCCAAACGTCGCAGCCTGAGCGGCTTTGAACGCTACCCGCGCCGCCCTCTTAGAGAACAACTGTGGTTCCAGGGCGTCTTCACGCTCGAGGCCGCTCGCCTGATCGAAGAGAGCGGCGACCGTTTCGTTAGGCGGCTCCTTGAGGCGGCGCCTCTCACGCGTAGAACTCTGCATAAGAATCTTCTAGCGGCCGAGCCTGACCTCAAACGGTTCTTTCTAACATTTGCCGAAAAGGTAACCTGAGGTCATGAAGAGAGTCTTCGTAACCCGTAACCTGCCCGGCGATTCCCTCGACAAACTGCACCGCGCCGGCCATGAGGTAGACGTTTGGCCCGAGTTCCTTCCGCCGCCTCGCGCAACCCTGCTCGAGAAGGCCAAAGGCGTTTCCGGACTAATCACCATGCTGGAGGACAAAGTGGACGCCGAACTGATGGACGCGGCCGGCCCCGGCCTAAAAGTGATAGCCCAGTACGCCGTCGGCCTCGACAACGTAGACCTGGAGGCGGCCAAACTGCGCGGTGTCGTGGTGACCCACACGCCCGGCGTGCTGACCGACGCCACCGCCGACCTGGCCTTCGCGCTGCTGGCGGCCAGCGCGCGCAGGGTAGCAGAGGGTTACGACTACGTTCGACGCGGCGACTGGAAGACATGGCACCCAGAACTCCTGCTGGGACCCGAGTTGCACGGGGCGACGGTGGGCGTGGTCGGCTTCGGTCGTATTGGGCAGGCCTTTGCTCGCAGGGCGCGCGGCTTCGATATGCGCATTCTCTACTTCAGCAGACGCCGCAAACCGCAGGCCGAAGCCGAACTGGGGGCCGAGCACGTCGGCTTGGCTGAACTCCTGGCGGAGTCAGACTTCGTCAGCCTGCATACGCCGCTGGTGCCCGAGACTCTACGGCTTATGAACGCCGAAAGGCTTTCCTCTATGAAAGAGGGTTCCATCCTGATCAATACCGCGCGCGGCAAGGTGGTAGACACCGACGCCCTGCTGACCGCGCTGGAAGACGGGCCGCTCTTCGCCGCGGGGCTGGACGTCAGCGACCCCGAACCCTTGCCTGCCGATCATCCGCTGCTGGCGCACCCGCGCGTAGTGGTCACCCCCCACATAGGTTCTGCGGGAGCCGCTACCAGGGTGCGAATGGCGGAAATGGTGGTCGATGACGTATTGTCCGTCCTTAGCGGCAAAGAGCCGACTTTTCCGGCAAAATCCAGTTGAGCAAAGAGTAGCGGCGACGCACAAAGAAGCCGGTACGGTAGAATAAAACCGGGTGTAGCCCAAAACTCTATGCACCCAAAGGAACGGAGTGATTATGGCGCTTTTGTATATCCTGATAGGGTTACTAATCGGCTGGTTGATCGAGTGGCTGGTCGACTGGTTCTACTGGCGCGGGCGGGTGCAAGCCGTCAACAACGAGCTGCAAGACTGCAAGCGCTCGCTCATGGACGAGAGGGAGCGCTCAAAGCAAATGCAGCTCAAAATAAGCGCTCTGGAAGACGAGAAAAAATCCTTGCGCGCGCGCTTGCTGGCGGTGGAGGCGGACGCCGACCGCTATAAAAACGAGCGCGACGCCGCCCTGCAAGAAGCAAACTCCCTCAAGACGGAGTCGCGAGCAGGCGGTAAGGCCGACGCAGAAGACGACCTCAAAAAGATAGAAGGCATAGGTCCTAAGATCGAGCAGGTACTAAAGAATGCGGGCGTTCGCACCTTCAAGGAGCTGGCGACGACCCCCAGCGAGCAGCTGAAAGAAATTTTGGCTGCGGCTGGAAAACGCTTCCGCCTGGCCGATCCGACCACCTGGCCCCGACAGGCGGCTCTGGCCGCCGATGGCAAATGGCGGGAACTGCAAGACTACCAGGATGCCCTGCAGGGCGGGCGGGAAGGCTAGCCGATGCGGGCAGCGCGTAGGTTCCCCATAAGCTACGATTACTTCAAAGCGTTGGTAGCCCTCGTATTATTACTACTAATCATCTGGTCGTGGCCGAAGTCTTCGACCGCGCCGACCGCGGACGTACAGGTGGACCCTAGCGGGGCGGTCACCTTTAGCGGTTCCGCCGCCGCGGGCAGCCAGGTCAAGCTAGAGGTGACGGCGGGAAACGGCGTGAAGAAGCGCATCGAGGTGAACGCCGACAGCTTTGGTAACTGGCTGGCGAGCGCCAAGTTCACTCCCGGCAAATACAGCCTCGTCGCCGCCAGCGGCTTGTCTCGCTCACAAGCGCTCGAGTTCGAGGTTCCCAAGCCGGCGGCTTACCAGTCGATAATTTTCAACGCCCTTCCTCAAGACGCCGCGCCTCCGCTTAAGCTTAGCGGTAAGGCCCAGCCCGGAGAAGAATTAATTGTGGTCGTGGACGGCGAAGAAAAGGCCAGGGTTCGCGCCGCCGCCGACGGTAGCTGGAGTTATGACTATAGCGGCCCCGTAGGAGGGCACGTCATTCAGCTGGCGTACGCGGCTGCGCCAGACGTGACCAGCGAGCCCTTGACGCTGGAGGTGGCCGGCGCCGGGCGGCCGGCGCCTCGCCTTGCCAAGATCGAGAAAAGAGGTGCAGAGGTGACGTTTTCCGGCCAGGCGGCTCCGGGTTCCGTAGTTTACGTGTGGCTCGATGGCGGCTTGCTGGGGGAGGCAGATGCGGACTCGAGCGGCGGTTGGTTTTTCAAGACCACAGTGGCAGCCGGCAACCACGAGGTAATGATTAGTAGCGATGAGGCAGGGGAGGTTTCTTCGGCGCCGGGCTCGTTTTCCGTAGCCGCCGCCGCAGAGTCTGCCCCTGTGACGAGACAAACTAAATCAGAGCCCAACTCCGGACAACCCTACGTCGTGAAAGAAGGCGACTGGCTCACCAAGCTGGCCAGGGATTACCTAGGCAGCGAATCTCGCTTTGCTGAGATAAGGGACGCCACCAACGCCAAAGCCGCCAGCGACCCTTCATTCGCCACCATCGAAGACGACAACCTCATATATCCGGGAGAGAAGATCTGGCTGCCCGCACGCTAAGGACTCTCTGCGCGGCCGTTTAAACAACATGTTTTCTGGCTGAACGGTATAAGCTGAGGTATGGCACGCTTTACCGTACTAGATACGCTCCTGCGCGACGGTGCTCTTTCCGAGGGAGTCTCGTTCACCGTAGAAGACAAGCTGGAAATTCTCAAGCTTCTGGACGAGCTGGAAATACCTTACCTGGAGGCGGGCTGGCCGTACCAGTGGCCCGAAGACATAGAAGTATTTCAGCGCGCCAAGGAGCTCAACTTAAAAGGAAAACTGGTAGTCTTTGGCTCTACGCGCAGGCCCGAAACCGAGCCGGAGAGGGACCCTAACCTCAAGGCGGTTCTCAAAGCGGAGACCGAGGTAGTGCACATCTACGGCAAGGCTTGGAGCCTGCACGTGGAGAAGGTGCTGCGCACCACCCTGGAGGAAAACCTGGAGATGGTGCGCGACACCGTTTCCTACCTGAAGGGCCTCGGTAAAGAGGTCATTTTCACCGCTGAGCATTTTTTCGGAGGCTGCAGGCAGGACAGGGACTACTCCCTAGAAGTCATCAGCGCCGCGCACGAGGCGGGCGCGGACATAGTGGTACTCGGTGACTCGGTGGGCTTTTCTTTGATGGGCGAGGTGGCGAAGGGCATTCGCACCGTCAAAGAAGCGCTGCCCCAGGCGGTGGTGGGTTTCCACGGCCACAACGACATCGGCTTGGCGGTAGCCAACTCCGTAGCCGCAGTCGAAGCCGGGGCGGAGCACGTTCAGGGCTCGATAGGCGGCTACGGCGCGCGCACCGGTATGACCGATCTCTCTACCCTGATCCCCATTCTCAAGATAAAGCTGGGGATAGACGTCATCTCGGATGAGGCGCTTGCTAGGCTCACACCGGTAACGCGCACGATCGTCAACCGTATCGGCGTGGGCGACTTGGACTATCACCCCTTTGTTGGCTACAAGGTCTTCGCGCACCGCACCCATTCTCACATTGCGGCCGTTTTGAGCGATCCGGAAACCTACGAGTCCATACCTCCTGAAATAGTCGGGAACGAGCGTAGGTTACTGCTGCCGGGGATAGCCCGGGCCAGCTACCTGGAATCTCTGGCGAAGCGCTTCGGGGTAGACCTGACGGGCGACACCGCCGCCAACCAGCGTATTCGTGAGGAGCTGGTCAAGCTGGAAAAGGCGGGCTATACCTACGAAGACGCCGAGGCGAGCTTGGAGCTGACCCTGGGTAAGCTCACCGGCCGTTTCCACCCGGAGCTGAAAGTAGAGAGGCTGCGCCTTTTCGAGGTAATTCGCGGCAAAATGCAGCCGGTAGTAGAGGCTAGCCTGCGCATACAGATTGGCAGCCACGACGAGTACGTCGCCGCAGAGGGGAGCGGCCCGGTGACGACCCTCTTTGACGTGCTGGTGGACGCAATGAGAGAGATTCGTTCCGAGATGGGACCCCTCGAGGGTTACGTATGCGGCGTCAAGCTGGCGGCGGTGAGGGTGCGCACCTTCTTCCCGCGCGGTCAGCGCGATCTGCGGGCGCGGGTGACGGTGACGTTTACCGACGGCGAGCGCAGTTGGAGCACGATAGGCATCAGCCGGGATCTTATCCAGGCTACCTGGAGGGCGCTCTTCGACGGCATAGAGTACGGGGTTTATACGAAGGCGGAGAGCCTGGGAATAGAGCCTCCGCTTTTCGGATAGGAGGTTTTTATGGATATCAAGAAGATAGGGGTCATCGGCGCAGGGCAGATGGGTTCTGGCATAGCTCAGGTAGCGGCGCAGAGCGGTTATCAGGTCGTCGTCCTTGACGTAGAAGAGATAAGCCTGCAAAAAGGTCTAGACGCCATCAAGAGATCGCTGCAACGCCTCTTGCGCAAGGAAAAAATAAGCGCAGAGGATGCCGACGCGGCGCTGGGGCGCATCAAGACGACGCTCAACCCTGGCGACTTTGCCGACTGTGACCTGGTAATAGAGGCTATCGTAGAGAACGAGACGGTCAAGGCCAAGCTATTCGAGTCGCTCGACAAGATAGTCAAAGCCGAAGCCGTCTTCGCTTCCAATACTTCTTCAATCCCCATCACCAAACTGGCCAGCTACACTTCCCGCCCCGAGCGCTTTATTGGCATGCACTTCATGAACCCGGTGCCGCTGATGAAGCTCGTCGAGGTCATCCGCGGCTACAAGACCACCGACGAGGTCACCCAGCTGGTCATGCAAACGGCCGAGAAGATGGGCAAGGTGCCCGTCGAGGTCAACGACTACCCCGGCTTCGTCTCCAACCGCGTGCTCATCCCCATGCTCAACGAGGCCATTCAGGCGGTCATGGAGGGGGTGGCCACCCCCGAGGCCGTAGACACCGTGATGAAGCTGGGCATGAACCACCCCATGGGGCCGCTGACCTTGGCCGACTTTATCGGCCTCGACACCGTGCTGGCCATCATGGAGGTGCTGCACGAGGGTTTCGGCGACAGCAAGTACCGCCCCTCGCCCTTACTCAAGAAGATGGTCCAGGCGGGCCTGCTGGGGCGCAAGAGCGGTCAGGGGTTCTACAAGTACGACGAGAAGGGGAACAAGGTGGGTTCGTAGTTCTTGGTACGTGGTGCGCGCTGGCGGCCGGCTGCTTGCAGCCGGCCGCCAGCTTTTGGCCGACACGCTGCAATCGCGCAAGACGCTGCAAGGGAACGAAGGCACCCCCCTGAGCAGGCGGCCGGGAAGTAGCCGGAGGGGTTTTTATTCGAGGTGTAGAGAGTGGGACGTAGGGTGTGGGGCGTTCACGAATCGGCGCCCGACATCCGGCTCTTGCTACGCCAACAACCCCCACCCCGACCCTCCCCAAGGGGAGGGAGCATTGCTTTGCGGCGGCGTAACCGTGGATTTTGGGCGCGGCATGGACCTCCGGATCGGGTCCGGGGCAGGCCCGGCTTGCGCGGGCCGTGCCGCTTGGGCAGGGACACGATTCGCTTTTCGTTTTCCTAAACAGCGACGCATCCCCTGGCGAGCGAGCTATCGAACGAGACCCGGGAGCCTGCCCTGAACTTGATTCAGGGTCCATGCCGCGGGTGAAGCCGTGATTTTGTCGCCATTGATCGGCTCACCACGGGCCACACAGGCTACCCATACCACGGGTCTGCTTCATTACTACGCACTACGTACTACGCACTACGTACTACGCACCGAGTACCGTGGTCCATGCCGTGAGTGAAGCCGTGGTTTCGTTGTCGCTGACTGGCCCACCACGAGCCACAAGCTACGGGCTACAGGCCAGCACCGCTACCAC
>JALSMT010000099.1 GCA_026987375.1 Thermaceae bacterium
TACTACGCACTACGTACTACGCACCGAGTACCGTGGTCCATGCCGTGAGTGAAGCCGTGGTTTCGTTGTCGCTGACTGGCCCACCACGAGCCACAAGCTACGGGCTACAGGCCAGCACCGCTACCACGCACCATCTACACCATCACCGGCTCCTCGTAGACCCCGTAGACCTCGCGCAGCACGTCCATCATCTCGCCCAGGGTGGCGTAGGCGAGGGCGGCCTCGACGAAGTGGGGCATGGTGTTCCGGCCGCTTGCGGCCGCCTGGCGCAGACCCTCGAGCGCCGACTCGACGCGCCCCGGATCGCGCTCAGCCCGTACCCGCGCCAGCCGCTCGGCCTGAATCTGCTCGATCTGCGGGTCAATCTCTTGTATGGGAACTTCGAGCTCCTTCTCGTCTTGAAAGGCGTTGACGCCCACTATCAGGCGCTGACCCGATTCTACTTCTTGCTGGAAGCGGTAGGAGGCGTCGCCGATCTCGCGTAGGAAGTAGCCCTGCTCGATGCCGCGCACCACGCCGCCCAGGCGCCGTATTTCCTCGATGTAACGCATAGCTTCGGTTTCCATTTTGTCGGTCAGCCACTCCACGTAGTAGCTGCCGGCGAGCGGGTCGATGGTGTGAGTGACGCCCGACTCGTAGGCGATGATCTGCTGCTGGCGCAAGGCCAGGGTGGCCGCCTCCTCGGTGGGCAGCGCCAGAGCCTCGTCGTAGGCGTCGGTGTGCAGGCTGTTGGTGCCGCCAAGAACAGCCGCCAGCGCCTGCAGCGCCACGCGCGTCAGGTTGTTGAGCGGCTGCTGGGCCGTGAGGCTGACGCCGGCAGTCTGGGCGTGGGTGCGCAGCATCCAGCTGCGCGGATCCTTGGCGCCGTAGCGCTCGCGCATCTGTTTGGCCCAGATGCGGCGGGCGGCGCGGAACTTGGCGATCTCCTCGAAGAAGTCGTTGTGGACGTCGAAAAAGTAGCTGATTCGCGGGGCGAATTCGTCTATATTAATACCGCGCTCGAGAGTTTTTTCTACGTACTCGAAGCCGTCGGCCAGGGTAAAGGCCAGTTCCTGGACCGCGGTCGCCCCGGCCTCGCGGATGTGATAACCGGATACCGAGATAAAGTTCCAGCGGGGCACGTTCTCAGGCCCCCACTCGAAGGTGTCGATCACCAGTTCGACGCTAGGCTTGGGAGGGAAAATGAACTCCTTTTGGGCGATGAATTCCTTGAGGATGTCGTTTTGGATGGTCCCGCCCAGCTTCTTCCAGTCGAAGCCCTTTTTCTTGGCCAGCGCCAGGTACATCGCCCAGATAGCGTTCGCGGGCGAGTTGATGGTCATCGAGGTGGTGATCTCTTCGAGGTTGATGCCGTCGAAGAGTATCTCCATGTCGGCCAGGCTGCTGACGGCCACGCCGCACTTGCCCACCTCGCCGGCGGCGAGAGGGTGGTCGGAGTCGTAACCCATTAGGGTGGGCAGGTCGAAGGCGGTGGAAAGCCCTGTCTGGCCCGCGGCGAGCAGTTTCTTGAAACGTTCGTTGGTCTGCTCGGCGGTGCCAAAGCCGGCGAACATGCGCATGGTCCACAGTTTGGAACGGTACATTGAGCCGTAGACGCCGCGAGTATAAGGATACTCACCGGGATAACCCAGCTTCTCTTGGTAGTCAAAGGGCTCGACGTCTTCGGGCGTATAGAGGGGGTCGGGGGCGATGTTCGAGAGCGTGCGGTGCGCGACCGGTCGCTCGGGCAGGCGCTCGGTGCTCTTTTGGTAGGTTTCGCGAATCCAGGCGTGTTTCGGGCGCATTGTTGCCTCCTGTACGTATTATAACGTTTTCCCGCCAGCCGCCAGAAAAAGCGCCATCTGGCGCGGCGAATGAAAGAAGATAGAATGTAAAGCCATGAAGCCTCTGCTGGCCGCAGTCCTGCTTTTCCTCGCAAGCGCCGCAGCCGCCGCGGGGCGGATGCCGCCGCCGCGAGCGGGGGAGAGGGTGCTGATCCTAGCGCCCCACCCTGACGACGAAACTCTTTGCTGCGCCGGCTATATCAGCGAGAGCGTGCGCGCGGGGGCTATGGTGAGCATCGTCTGGCTGACCAGTGGCGACGGATATAAGCGTGACGCCATCGAAGTCTTCGATACGTTGTTCCCGGGGCCTGCTGAGTTCCGCAAGCTGGGGGCGATGCGCATGGACGAGGCCCGCGCAGCGGCGGCAACCTTGGGAGTGGCGCCGCGGGACGTGTACTTTTTGGGGTACCCCGACGGCGGCTTGCTGCGCCTCTTCGACGAAAACTACCTGCGCCCATTGCGATCGGCGACCACCGCCTGGGATGCCGTCGGTTACGGTGCCGCCTACCGGCCGGGCGCGCCTTATACGGGCCTGGCTCTCAAGAAGCTCCTAAGCCGGATATTCCGGCAGGTACGGCCGGACCTGATACTGCTGCCCTTGCTGAGCGACGAGCACCCCGATCATCTGGCGACCTCGCTTTTTGGCAAAGACGTCGCCGCCGGCTTGGGCTTGTCGGGTCGCGTTTGCGGATGGGTGGTCCACTCTGGCTACGACTGGCCTTCGCCCCAGGGGTTCTACCCGGATTACCCGCTGACCGCACCTGGCGCTAATTATCACTGGTTGAGCTTTCGGCTTTCCAAAAAGGACGAGGCCTTAAAGAAGGCCGCCGTCAGCGCGTACAAAACGCAGATGCTGACGATGAGGCGCTTCTTGCTTTCGTTCGTCCGTGAAAACGAGCTTTTTAGCTGCGACGGCGGCGTCTGGTAGCGCTTAGCCTTTGGCCGAAAGAGAGCCGCGCAGAGATTTTTCTGAGCGCAGCGGCTCTACTTGGTAGGCGCTGTAGCGTAGCAACCCTTCCAGCAACGCTTCAGAGACGCCGCCTTGCTGCAGCGCTTCTATAGCACGGGAGCCGGGTTGTGTGAGGATCCGCGCCAGGGCGCTGGCGGCCTTTGTCCCGATTGGCAGCCGCATTCCCGAAGAGCACGAGGAGCAAGCTAAACTACCGGACAGCTCCAGGGTATCGGCTTGGTGCCCGCAGCGGCTATGGGGCGACGGCGCCAGACCTGCGGCTTTGAGCATTCTCCAGCCGCTCCAGACGAGGGGTATGAGAGGATTGTCGCTGCCGGCTACTCCTCTGAGGCCGCTGCCGAGAAGAATCCAGACTTCTTCGGCTGTTTCTGGAGAAGCCAGCAGGTACGCCAGCTCGCCCAGGCAGGCTGCCGCGGGATAGCGGGTCGGTTCGCTTAGCTGCTCGAGCCTGCCGACCATCTCCGCCTGCGTCAGCGTCGCCAGTTCACGTTCCGGTTTGTGGTACGCCTGAAAGCGCACGTGGTGAAAAAGCATCAAACGGCCGCTGCGGCCGCTGGGTCGCTGGGCTTTGCGGGCGACGAAGTCCATAGCGCCGCCGGGCCCCACCGTCTTGAGGATTACGTCTCCTCCCGGCAGCAGCTTGCGGCCCACTATTATCCCCTCGTGCGTGCGGTAGCGCTCCACGTACTCATCCTAGTGGATGCCGCCAGGCCGTGTCTCAGCGGTCCTCATGCGGCTGTGCTACACTTATCGTGGATGAGCAGTTTGGGCGAATATACACTAGAGGATTTAGCCGAGTGGTTGGTGGTCGCGCTTTTAGCGACCGTAGGCGTTCTCATAGCGCTTTGGCTGGGTGGCTGGCTGATGGTTTTTCTGGGCAAGCTATTTCTTGGCGTCGCCGCGTTGATAGTCCTCTTGCTCAAGTTCTTGATTCCGGCGCTGATAATAGCCGCCATCCTGTACTTCATCTTGCGGGCCTTTTCCAAATCCAAAGCGGCAGCGTGACCTGCAGTCTCGCCTGCGACCGCCTCGCCCTCGCTAGCGCCTGGGCGGTTTTGCTATGAGGCGACTGCGACAGCGCGTGGCCGAGAGGTTGGCGGCGGAAGAGGGGGCAATCTTCAAAGACGCGCCCATCCGCGTGACGGTGGCTTACCCAAACAGCTACGCCGTGGCTATGGCTTCGTTGGGGTTCCAGACGGTTTACCGCCTCTTCAATGAAGAGCCGGATTTTGCGGCGGAGAGGGCCTTTTTGGAAGACGCCGAGCTGGCCCCGGCAGGCCGCTTGCCTAGCTATGAGTCTTTCCGCGCCGCCGGCGACGTGGAGATATTTGCGGTGTCCATAGCCTTCGAGCTGGACCTGGTCAATCTGGTGAGGCTTCTGCGGGCCGCGGGGCTCGAGCCGCTGCGGGAAGAGCGGGGCGAGAGGGAGCCGTTGGTCATCCTTGGGGGGCCGCTGACCAGCTCCAATCCCTGGCCGCTGGCTCCCTTTGCCGACGTCATCTTGATAGGCGACGGGGAAGAAGCAATTCCCCTAATCGCCGAGGCGTACCGGCAAACGCGCGATAAAAGGCGATTCCTCGAGAGCGTAGAAGGTATGCCGGGTTTTTTCCTGCCCGACCGCGATGAGCGCGAGCCGCACTGGACCAGCGCCCCGCTCGAAAAATTACCGGTTTATTCGCAGATAGTATCTTCTCTGTCGGAGTTCCCCGGGGCTTTTTTGATCGAGGCCGAGCGCGGTTGCCCCAGGCCTTGCACCTTTTGTCTGGCGCGCGTCATGTACGGCCCCACTCGCAACGTACCCGCGGAGGCCTTACTGGCGGCGATACCCGAGGCGGTGCAGAAGGTGGGCCTCGTTGGCGCCTCGCTCTCCGACTATCCCTACGTTAAGGAGGTCGGCCACGAGCTATTACGAAGGGGCGTTAAGCTGTCCGTCTCCAGCATCCGCGCAGACAGGGTAGACGCCGAGCTGGCGCAGATACTCAAAGAAGGCGGATTGAGGACCTTTACCGTCGCCGCCGACGGCCCCAGCCAGCGCCTGCGCGACCTCCTCAAAAAGCAGATTAGCGAAGAGCAGCTCTTGCGAGCCGCGGAAATAGCCCGCAGCCTGGGTTTTAGAGGCTTCAAGCTTTACCAGATGATAGGTCTTCCGACAGAGACCGAAGGAGACATTGACGAGATGCTGCGCTTTACCGCCAAGTTGTCGCAGATAACACCCGTGACGCTGAGCGTCTCGCCTTTCGTTCCTAAGCGCCATACTCCTCATTTCGGAGACGGCTTCGCCGGTGTCAAAATCATAGATCAGCGCCTCAAGCGCATAAGGAAAGAGCTTCGCAGGCTCAGGCCGCGGGTCGAGGTGCGCAGCGGCAGCGCAAAGTGGGCCTGGATCGAGGCGGTCATAGCCAGAGGCGGCAGCGAGGTGGGCTTGGCGGCTTTGCGGCTGGCGGAGGGTGAGTCGTATTCGGCTTGGAAAAGAGCCCTGGCCGAGGTAGGTTGGCGCGATCCGCTCAATCAGGCCGACCCGCAGGGAACGGCGCTGTCGTTTAATATCTCTTGAGCATGGAGTACTCGCGAGCCAAAGACTGGCTTTTCGCGCAAAGGCGCTCAGGCAGGATCAGGACTCCGCAGAGGGCGCGGCGCCTGCTTTCTCTTCTCGGATTGACTGGTCAGCCGCAGCGGTTCGTTCACGTTCTCGGCACTAACGGCAAAGGCAGCGTAGCGGCGTACCTGGAGGCGGCGTTCATTGCGGCGGGACGGCGTGCGGGCGCTTTTAGCAGTCCTCATCTGGTGGACCTGAGGGAAAGGATCCGCGTGCAAGGCCGGCAGATAAGCGAGGCGGCCGTGGTCGAGTTTGTCGCTATGGTTCGCCCTCTCACCGGAGTGGAGGCGACTTTCTTTGACCTAATGCTGGCCATGGCCTTGTGGCGCTTCCGCGAAGAGGGCGTGCAGTGGGCGGCGCTCGAGGCGGGCGTAGGCGGCGCCAGTGACGCCACCATGGCCGTCAACGGGGTTGCGGCGACGATCATCAGCAACGTAGCCGCTGATCACCTGGCGACCTTCGGCGGCTTTGAGGCTTTGGCTGCCGATAAGGCCCGCGCCGCCAGGCCGGGGACGCCGCTGTTAACCGCGGCCAGAGGGTCCGCCTTGCGGATAATCGCGCGTGAGGCGGAAAGGGTGGGGGCGCCCCTCTTCGTCTACCGCGAAGGAAGCAGCCTATTTTCGCTGCCTGCAGTTCCAGGGATAAAGGGAGACGCGCAGAAGACAAACGCCGCCTTGGCAAGCGCGGCGCTGCGCCTGCTGGGTTTTGCCGAGTCAGAGATAGCTGAAGGGCTGCAGCGGGCCCGCCTTAGCGGCAGGATGGACGCCCGCGAATGTTGCGGGCGGCGGATCATCCTCGACGCCGCCCACAATCCGCACGCGGTGAGGTCGCTTTTGCGCTCGCTACCTGCCAGTTATCACCTGCTCTTCGGGGCGCAGCCGCACAAAGACGTTGCGGGTATGTATGCGTTGCTCACGAGCAGGGCCATATCCCTTACCTGCACCTGGCCGCTAAAGCGTTCCTCACTGCCCGGTTGCGCCTACCTGGCCGACCCGCAAAAGGCCCTGTTGAACGTCGTTTCTCGCTCCGATAAAAACGAGCCCGTGTTAGTAACGGGCTCGTTTTACTTGCTGGGAAAGCTACTTGGCTCTGACCTCTTCGATTAGCCTGCCGCCGTCGTCGTAGAACCTCACGATCCTGGGCTTGCCGCTTATTTCGATCAAGACGTAGGGGCTGGTTATCATCTGCGTGACGATGCTGCCGGGAGCGGGGCGCTGCAGTTTTAGGTAGACGGCGACGACGCCGCCTCTTTTTTGGACGACCTTGGCTACGTCGACGGCGTAGCCGCCGGAGGGCTTGCTGCCCCAAAAGAACGCCGCCAGCGAATAACGGTCAAGGTCCAGCTGCGGCGGTGCGGGTCTGGGTATTCTGTTGCCCGCAGCCAACGGCCAGATGCGTGAGATAAAATCGCGCTCGTTCTCAGCGACAATAGCGTATGGGTTGGGGTCGCGGTAGGCGCTGACAACGCCTTTTTGTACCACTTTCCAGTCGCCGGCCGGAGGATTGGGGCTGCTTGGTTTCAAGAAAAACTCCTTGTCAACGCCGTACTGCACCGCAAAGCTGCTTTTGCGGTAGCGCCGCGGCGGCGGAGAGAGGCGAAAGTCGGGGTAGACCGGGTCGTTGAGCTCGTAGATGACTAGCGGCCTCACGGGATTGCGCTCTAACAGCTCCCGCAGGAGAAGACTGGTCTCCGCGTCTGAGAGACCTTGGAAGCTCGGCGTTTGCGGCTGGCCTTCCGAGTCCGCCGTTTTCCCTGCGGCGACCCTGCCCGCCAGCAGATACCAGCGGTTGTCGTAGAGCCAAACGCTCTTCAGGTCCGCCCGTGTTTCGACGTGGTAGCTGAAGCCCGGCAATGCCTCCACGGTCCGTGCCGGCAGGCGCAGGGCAGGCAGGACCTCTCGGTATAAGGGCTGGCCGTTAACCCAAAGGGCTTCGGGGATTGCCCAAACGTGGCCGTAAGCCGGGGGCTCGCTGAGTTTTAGTTGGGCGCCGTTTAGCGAGACCGTTTGCGGATCGCCAAAGAAATATACCCAGCGCTCGCTCGAGTTGGGCAGAAGCAGCTCGATCTCGTCGGCGCTGTATGTGGGCCCGTTATCGAGACCTGCGAGCATGGGGGCGCAGCCGCTCAAAGAAAGAGCCAGCAGGGCCAGGACAATTTTCCAATATCTCATGCCACCAGCATAAACGACTTAGCCAGCCCGGACATTAGGCTTTTCTAAAGCACCTTTAACGGACGGTGCGGGGATCCAGCGCGTCGCGCATACCGTCGCCGAGAAGGTTGAAGCCCAGAACCGCAATCATGATGGCGACGCCGGGGAAGAGACTAATCCAAGGAGCGCGGGTGAAATAGAGGAATCCCTTGGATATCATCAGCCCCCATTCGGGCTGCGGCGGCTGAGCGCCCAGACCCAAAAACCCCAGGCCGGCGGCGTCGAGAATGGCCGTGGCGATGGACAGCGTTCCCTGAACAATCAGCGGCGAGAGGCCGTTTGGCAGGATGTGTTTGAAAATGACTCGCGCATGGCCTGCGCCCAGGCCCATGGCCGCAGAAACGTAGTCCTGTTCTTTGATAGAGATCACCATGCTACGGGTCAGCCTGGCGTAGACGGGTATCTGCACGATGCCCACGGCAATCATGGCGTTGGATATTCCCGGACCAATCACCGCGACTATGGCGATGGCCAGCAGTATTGACGGGAAAGACAGCATTATGTCTATCAGCCAGCTTATGAACATGTCCGTTTTGCCGCCGTAAAAACCCGCCAGTAATCCCAGCACCGTACCAAGAACCAAGGCTATACCGACGGCAAAAACGCCGACGCGCAAAGAGATGCGCGAACCATGGACGACGCGCCTGAAGATGTCTCTACCCAGCTCGTCGGTGCCCATCAGGTGTTCTATGGAAGGCGGCTTGAGGCGCAGCCTGAGATGGCGGTCCTTGGTGGCGTCGTATGGCATGAGCAATGGCGCCAGCATAGCCAGCAGGATAAAAAAACCAACTATCAGCAGGCCGGCTTTGCCAGAGCTGGAGCGTTTGAAACGCCGCCAGGCCTGTTGTGTCGGGGTTCGCATATAGGCGTCGGAAGTAGCCATGTCTTCTCCTGTTAGTGGTACTGAATACGGGGATCAAAAAAGCCGTAAGAAAGGTCTACCAGAGCGTTGATGATGACGTAGACCGTGGCTATGAAGAGCGTCCCGCCTTGCACAATCGGATAGTCGCGGGAACCAATGCCGTCATAGAGCCACTTGCCTATTCCCGGCCAGTTGAATATCGTTTCCGTCAAGATGGCGCCGGTGAGCAGCGTGCCGAACATCAGGCCGATTACGGTGATGACCGGCAGCATGGCGTTCCTGAGGGCGTGTTTCCAGATAACCAGCCGCTCGGACAAGCCCTTAGAGCGGGCGGTGCGCACGTAGTCCTGATTCAGCACTTCCAGCATAGCCCCGCGCATCATCCGCGCAATGACCGCCATGGGGATGCTCCCCAGAGCCAAGGCCGGGAGAATCAGGTGTTTTAGGGCATTGCCCACTAGAGCAAAATTGCCGCGCAGTATCCCGTCTAGAACGTACATACCCGTTATCGGTTTGATATGAAAGGCCACGTCGAGCCTGCCCGATGGAGGCAGCCAGTGCAGGTTGACGGCAAAAAGGTATATCAGCAGCAGGCCCAGCCAGAAGATGGGCATGGAGATGCCTATTAGCGCAGCCGTCATTACCGAAAGGTCCAGCCAGCTGTTCTTCTTTACGGCCGCCATGATTCCGGCGGGAATAGCCAGCAGCACCGCGACCAACATGGCAGCCAGCGACAGTTCGAACGTTGCCGGAAAGCGCGCCCTGAGCTCGGTGGCGATGTCCACCTTGGTGAAGATTGACTCTCCAAGGTCGCCGTGCAGGATACGGTTAGCGAAGCTAAAGTACTGGCTATCGAATATAGCCGCGGGGTTTTTCTTTTCTGTGGCCGCCTTCAGGTTGAAAAAAAGCGGCTTGTCTAGGTTTAGTTGCTTTCTTAGTTTTGTTATGGCTTCTGGGGTCGCCCGCTGCCCTAGCATCACTACCGCGGGATCGCCGGGTATCAGGTGGATAAAGGTAAAAACCAGCAGGCTGACGCCAAAGAGCACTGGAATTAGGCTTAAAGTGCGTCGGATTGCGTATGCTGTCACGGAGTCTCCAGGCGGAATGCGGGGCGCGGCGTACGCCGCGCCCCGTGCAGGCTGCTACTTGGTAACCAGGTTGAGATTTTCCGAGCTCCCCAAGGGGCTGGGGATCCAGCCCTTCACGCCCTTGCGGATGGCGTGTAGGGGGTTGTTGTGCGCCACGGGGATCGAGAGAGTGAGCTCGTGAACCTTACGCTGCACCTTGGCGTAAAGCTCTTTACGAGTCGCCATGTCCGGCGCGGTGCGCGCGTCTACGAGAAGCTGACCGATCTGCTGGCAGGCTTCGCTTTCGCAGCCCAGGTTAGTCTTGATCGGGGTGGGGCCAAAGAAGGTGTAGAGGTAGTTGTCAGGGTCTGGATAATCGGGGCTCCAGCCGAGCATGTACATCGGGAACTTGCCCTGGTCGTAGTCGGAGAGATAGGTGCCCCAGTCTTCGGTCTTCAGGGTCGCCTTGATGCCGACGTCGGCTAGGTAAGTGGCGATTGTTTCGGCGATGGGTTGAGGCGCCGGGAAGTAGGGGCGGCTGACCGGCATGTACCAGATCTCGGTCTTGAAACCGTTCGGGTAGCCCGCTTCGGCCAGGAGTTTCTTGGCGAGCTCGGGGTTGTAAGTGTACGCCGGGACGTGGCCGTCGCGACCCCACATGGCCGGCGGCACGAACTCGGTAGCGCGCTCGCCGAGGCCGGCGTAGAAGGCGTCCACGATGGCGTCCCAGTCGACGGCGGCGGCGATGGCCTTACGTACGCGAATGTCGTCTAGAGGCTTGTTCTTTTGGTGGAAGGCCAGATAACCGATATTGAGGCCCTTCTGAACTACCGCTTCGAGGTTGGGATCCGAATCGATGGTTACCTTGTCCTCGGGGGAAAGGTTGTTGGCTATGTCGATAGCGCCGGCTTTGAGCTCCGCCAGGCGGGAGGCGGGCTCGGGAATGCCGCGGAACACCAGGGTGTCAACCTTAGCTTTGGGTCCCCAGTAGTTATCGTTGCGCTTGAGGATTACCTTGTCGCCTATAATCCACTTGCTGAAGACGAAGGGGCCGGTTCCTACCGAGCCGACCTCGGGGGTGCCGTACTTGTCTGGGTTGGCCATAACGGCTTTGGGAGAGTCGATGCCGAAGTAGCTGGCCCCCAGCATGTTGGGGAAGAAGCCGACGGAGTCGGTGAGGTAGAACTTGACCGTGTAGTCGTCAACAACTTCTACGTGGTCAATTATTGAACCTTCGCCCTTGAAGCCGCCGAAAACCCAGGTAAAGGGCACGAACTGCTTGTTGCCGCGGTATTTATTGGATTTGTCGTTCCAGCGATCGATGTTGAACTTTACTGCCGCCGCGTTGAAGGGGGTGCCGTCATGGAACTTCACACCCTGACGAAGCTTGAAAGTCCATACCTTGGCGCTGTCTGACGCCTTCCAAGAGACAGCGAGACCCGGTTTGGGATCTACCGTGCCCGGTTTGAACGCCACCAGCGACTCAGTGATCTGGTAGGAAACTCGCAGCGAGTTGCCGTCCTGAGCGTCCGATGAATCGAGCGTAACAGGTAGTTTGCTCTGGCCGTAGACTAACGTTTGCGCCGAAGCGACGCCAAAAGCAAGACTAAGGGCCAAGAGTCCGATGATCAGTTTTTTCATATACTGCTCCTTTCCGTCCGCGCAGTACGCGGCGTAAAATTCGCTACACTGCAAGTATACCCAACGGTGCGGCACCGGTACAGGCTTAATCGCCGTAGAGCACGTTTTGAGACCCGCTCGGAAGCTCGCCCCCTTGATTGCTGCAAGCGTGGGTTTTGGGATCTTGCTGAGGCCGCTAAGTATTTGAAAGATACACCCGATTCACCGCGAACATCGTAATACCGCTTTCTTCGGCTTGCGTAGAGCAGAAAATTGTGATCCGGAGTCGTCGGTTTCTTGTTTTTCAACCGAGAGGGTCAAAAATCCTTGTCGCACACCTGATGCTTGCCTCTTTGCTTGGTCGGCTGCCCGAGTTGCGCTGCGTCAAGCGAGAGCATCTTTATGCGCACGACGGGACAGTCAAAAGGGGCGACCCTGGGGCCGCCCTAGGTGGTCGCCTACCATTTAGACCTCGCCCAGGTAGGCTTTGCGCATCGCTTCGTTGTGCAATAGGTCTTGTGCCGGCCCCGAAAGCACTACCTCGCCGGTTTGCAGCACGTAGCCCCGATCGGCGATGGAAAGCGCGATATTGGCGTTTTGCTCCACCACAAAAACCGTTATGCCGCGGTCGTTGACCGTCTTGATGAT
This sequence comes from Thermaceae bacterium, assembly GCA_026987375.1. GTDB lineage: Bacteria > Deinococcota > Deinococci > Deinococcales > Marinithermaceae > Oceanithermus. The sequence continues at coordinate 11,797 of JALSMT010000099.1, forward strand.
CTTGAAGATCGTTTCGACTAGCTTGGGAGCAAGCCCCATGGAAGGCTCGTCCATGAGGATCAGCTTGGGCCTGCTCATCAGTGCGCGGCCCATGGCTAGCATCTGCTGTTCGCCCCCGGACATGGTGCCGCCCATCTGATTGAGTCGTTCTTCTAGTCTGGGGAAGAGCGAGAAGACGTACTCCATGTCTTCCTTTATCGCTTTTTTGTCGTCCCGGAGATATGCCCCCATTTCAAGGTTTTCACGGACGGTCATTTTTGGGAAGATGCGCCTGTTTTCGGGGACTACCGCCATGCCTTTTTCGATGCGGTAGGAGGTAGACTTGTTGCGCATGTTCTCGCCCCGGAAGAAGACGTCGCCCTCACCCACCTGCACCAGCCCCAAGATGGTTTTTAGGGTGGTGCTCTTGCCGGAGGCGTTGCCGCCCAGCAAACAGACCATCTCGCCAGGGTATAGGACCATATTTACGTCTGTGAGGGCGCGTATAGGCCCGTAGTAGGCGCTGACGTTCTTGAGCTCAAGAAGCGGTTCGGGCATCATTCCTCCTTACGGCCCAGGTAGGCCTCTATTACCTTGGGATCGTTGACGACGTCTTTGTAGTCGCCCTCGGCGATCTTCTCGCCATAATCGAGCACGATCACGCGGTCGGATATATCGCCTACCAGGTTCATCTTGTGCTCTACGACTACGATGGTATAACCCCCTTCATCACGGAAGCGGCGGATTATCTGGGTAATCTCTTTCGTTTCCTTGGGGTTCATGCCGGCGCTGGGTTCGTCTAGGAGAAGAAGCTTGGCTCCAGTTGCCATCGCCCTGGCCATTTCGGCGCGCCTGCGATTGGCGTAGGACAGGACATAAACGGGCTGATGCAGGCGGAAGCTCATCAATCTAGGCCCAAAAAACGACAGCTTTTCCAGCGCGATTTTGCGCATTTCCTCTTCTTCGCGCAGGTATTTGGGGAGGCGCAACACCGCCCCCAGCCAGCCTGTTTTCAGGCGGTGGTGCTGTGGTATGAGGATATTTTCCAAGACCGTAAGGTGGGTAAATAGCCTCAGGTTCTGGAAAGTGCGGGCCACGCCGCGCTTGGTTACCTGATCGGGCGTTAGGCCATTGAGCTTCTTACCCTCAAAAATAATGTCTCCGCTGTCGGGCTTGTATACCCCGGTAATGAGGTTGAAAAGCGTAGACTTGCCGGCGCCGTTGGGGCCGATGATGCTGACTATCTCGCCCTCGTTGACGTTTAAGCTGACGTTGCTAATTGCTTGCAGCCCTCCGAAGGCCTTGTAAATATTGCGCAATTCAAGCAGAGGCATCGTCGTCCTCCTTCGCCGCACCTGGGTTTAGGTCAGGATTAGAAAGCCAGGCGTCCTGATCGCGTTGCTCGTCGGAGGGAATGTCTTCACGGGAGCCGAAGACTTTATTCCAGGCTAGCTCGGCTCTGCCCATCAAGCCTTCGCGACGGTAGATCATTATCAAGATTAGAATCACCGCTAGCAGTATGCGGCGCATGCCAAAGAACTGCACTTTCTGAGTCATCCACGGCTGCCCCTGGAATAGCAGCGCCACCAGTAGGAGTAAGATTCCCAGGCCGCCAAAAATGTAGTGCTTGGGCTCCACTACCGGTCTCAGGCGCCTCGACTTTCTGATGTAGACAGAGAAAGCGAACGCCGCCAGCATGACTGCGGCGCCGGAAATATACCCCACGAAGGCGGTGTGCGATTCTTCCAGAAATCCGCCGTATATTCTTACCAGGATAACTATCGCCGTACCTAAAACGGCGCCGGTGATCGATCCCAGGCCGCCAAGGCTGATGGCCACCAGCAAGAAGAAGGTGACAAAGAAGTTGAACGTCTGCGTGTCGACCGACTGTAAGTAGCTAGCGTACAATCCGCCGGCGACGCCGGCGAAGAAGGCGCTCAGGGTGAAGGCGAGAACCTTGTGGTAAGCAAGGCCTACACCCATCGCTTCCGCTGCTATCTCGTCTTCCCGTATCCCCTCAAAGGCACGGCCGTATGAGGAGAACTTTAGCCTCGAGAAGAACCAGATGACCAGCAAGAAGACGACGAAGGTCCACCAGATGGAACCGGCGTTGCCGGGGATGCCCTTGATGCCCAGAGGGCCGTTGGTGAACGCGGCGACTTGAGGAGCGTTGGGTAAGAGCCTGATTATTTCACCGAAGCCGAAAGTGACTATAGCTAGGTAGTCTCCCTTGAGGCGGAGCGAGGGAGCGCCCACGATTATGCCTATGAAGGCAGCCGCCAGTCCGGCTAAGAAGAGGGCGATGACGAACTTGAGGTCGACAGAGTTGGCGATAGTGTCAAGGCCTAGGCCGCGTAGCCATTTGTCCAGGTCCAGGTCGTTTCTGGCCCAGTCGGAAAGCAGGCGGGTGCGGAAGGGCCTGCGCTCCTTGGCCGGCAGCATGAGCAGGGCGGTAACGTACCCACCGATGAGCATGAAGCCGTGATGGCCTAGAGAGAGGATGCCCAGCTGGCCGTTGATAAGGTTGAGGCTTACCGCGGCGATGCCCCAGATGAAGATGAGGGTAAGGGCCGATAGCAGGCCGCTGGTGCCTTGCATGTGGCTTAGCAGGTATAGGGCCAGAGCGGCTAGGCCTACGGATGCGATGGTAAGGATTGTATTGCGCATTACACCTTCTCCGTAAGGTCTTCCCCTACTAGTCCTGACGGTCGGAAGAGCATAATCAGGATTAGCAGGACAAAAGCGAAGACGTCTCTATAGGCCGATAGGGTTGGGAAGAGGCTAACCGCGTAGATTTCTATCATTCCCAGCAGCAACCCTCCTAAAACCGCGCCTGGAAGGCTGCCGATGCCACCGATTACCGCCGCCGTGAAGGCTTTGATGCCGGGCATGAGCCCCATCAATGGGTGAATTTGGCCAAAACGGATAGAGTACATGACGCCAGCAGCGGCGGCGAGAATCGAGCCGATAAAAAAGGTCAGGGCTATTACCTGGTTGACGTTGACGCCCATCATCTGAGCTACTTCGGCGTCTTGCGCGGTGGCTCTCATTGCTTTGCCTAGTTTCGTTCTAGAGACAAAGGTGTTCAAGACGAAGAGCAGGAGTGCTGTTATCAGGGGAACCATTACGAGAATCCCCGTAAAGTAGACGGTGTCGTGACCGATGGAGAAGCTCAGGGGTTTGTTCAAAATAGTTTCGGCGTTGAAGCCGCGAACCCTGGGGCCGAAGAGCAGCTGACCCAGGTTCTCTAGAAAAAAGCTTGCCGCAATCGCCGTTATCAGCATGCTTTCGCGCGGCGCTCCCCGCAGGGGTCGGTAAGCCACCGCTTCCAGCAGGACGCCGGCTACTCCCGTCGCCAGCATGCTCAGCAACAGTGCCTCTATCCAGCCCATGTGCCTGAAGGCCAGCAAGAAAAAAGTGCCGGCGAAGAGCAATAACGCCAGAGTAATCGTCTTTTTTGGTTCTTCCAGATTGAATAGCGCTCTGATTACCAGCAGCACGGTGCCACCAAGCAGGATCGTTACGAGCAAGGCTGCGGCCCAGTGCATGGGCGTAAGGGCCATTGCGTAAAAGGCGAGATAGGAACCTAGCATGAATATGTCGCCGTGGGCAAAGTTGATCAGCCGGATAATACCGTAAACCATCGTATAGCCCAGGGCGATGAGGGCGTAAAGACTGCCCAACGTCAGGGCGTTCAAGAAGTCTTGGGTGGCGCGCGCAAGAGTGTAGTTTCCTAGGGAATAGAAGCGCCATCCCAGCAAGGCTACGAGCAGCAAGGTGATAATAATAGTTATAAGAGTGGCGCGAGAAGTCGTTTTGGATGCGGTCACTGGTTTCCTCCGGAGTTTGCGGTAACTGGGGCGAGCCCGTGGGCCCGCCCCAGGTCCGTTTTTCGGTCCGGACTACTGTACTTCGGCGGTGGACTTACCGAAGAGCTCTATCTTCTTCCAGTCGCTGGCGCTCTTTACGACGTACTTGTAGAAGCCGATGGTGCGGTCCTTAGGAGTACCATCGGTTCCTTTGTAGGTAATGTTGCCGGATACGCCGGGGTAGTTCTCTAAGTTGGCCAGGGCGTCGCGCACTTTGTTGATGTCGGTGCTGCCGGCGGCCTTGATGGCGGCGACGAGGACGTTGTAGCTGTCGGCGCCCGCCAGGACGAAGCCGTTGAAATCGCCCGGTTTGGCGTTCTTGATGGCCTCGAAGTACTTCTTTTTGAAGGCGTCTGCGCGCTTCTTGGCGGCGGGATCGGGGATGAGGTTGGGCGTGGCGAAGCCCGTGAAGGTCCAGCCGTCGAAGGCGGCGCCGGCGCCTTCGGGGCACTGCGGGTCGTCGGAGGCGTCGGCGCCTAGCACCTGTTGTTTGAAGCCTTGCTCGCGCAGCTGCTTCATGAAGGGCGCGCCCTCGGCGCAGAAGCCCGAGTAGTAGATGACGTCGGGGTTGAAGCTGCGGATGTTGTTGAGCTGTGCGGTGAAGTCTACGTTGTTGGCGACGAAGTCTTGAATCAGGGTCTTAGCGCCCATCTTTTTAGCGGTTTCGTTGAAGAAGCCCGCCAAGCCGTAGGAGTAGTCGTCGTCGATCTGACGGAAGATGGCGATCTTCTTGGCGCCCAGGTCTTTGACCGCGTAAGCGGCGGCCAGCTTGCCCTGATAGTCGTCGGTGTAGGCCATGCGGAAGATGAATTTGCCTATCTGGGTCGTCTGCGGGTTAGTGGAGGAAGTGGAGATCATGATGATGCCGGCGTCTTGCAGGACCTCGGCGGCGGGAATGGACATAGAGCTGGAGATGGCTCCCAGGACTCCCACTACGCCCTCGTTGACGAAGCGCTGGGCGCAGGCGATGGAGCCCTCGCGGGTGGTCTCGTCGTCGCAGATGACAAGCTGCACGTCTTGGCCGAGCACCTTCGGCATTTGCATATGGGCGACCTTGATACCATTGAGGGTTTGATTACCGATAGCGGCGAAACGCCCGGAAAGCTCGAGGTTGACCCCGATCTTTACCTGCGCCATGGCTAAAGAGCCAAGTACTAATAGGACAGCTATTAAAAAACTTTTTCTCATGCTTCTCCTCCCTTTGCTTACCAGGTTTAACGCGCGAGTGATGTTTTATTCTCGCAACTGTATTTTATATGCAAACTACCACCGGCTGTCAAATACGTGGACGTAATCGAAAACAGCGCGCTCGAGCGAAAAATCGGTTACGCTGCGCGCGCAAGAGCGACAATAGCGCTTTCTTGTCATGGTTTGGCAGACTTTTGGACGACAATGTTGGCTTGGTAGCGCCGCCAGCCGCATGTATGCGGCTGGCGGCGCTACGTAGAAAATGCTCAGTACTCCGCCAGGTAGTTTTGCAACTCCCAGTCATGTACGCTGATGCGATAGTCTTCCCACTCTATCTTCTTGGCTTTAATGAAGTTGTCGAAGACGTGCTCGCCCAGAGCGTCTTTGATTACGCTGTCTTTTTCCATGGCTTCAATAGCTTCGCGCAGCGTGCCCGGCAGCTCTTTAATCTTGTGGCGCCGTCTTTCGCGAACGGTCATGGAGAAAATGTTGCGCTGGATCGGCGGCGGCGGGGTCAGGTCGTTTTCAATGCCGTCGAGACCAGCGGCGAGCATTACCGCCAGCGCCAGGTAAGGGTTGGCGCTAGGATCGGGCATGCGCAACTCGGCCCTGGTGCCGACGCCGCGGCGAGCCGGGATGCGCACCATGGCGCTGCGGTTAGCGGCGGACCAGGCTATGTTCGTGGGCGCTTCGTAGCCCGGGGTGAGGCGCTTGTAGGAGTTGACCAGAGGATTGGTAATGGCCACCATTCCGGGAGCGTGCTTTAACAGGCCGGCGATGAAGTTGAGAGCGGTTTTGGAAAGTTGATACTCGGCCTTGGGATCGTAGAAGGCGTTTTTGCCGTTCTTGAAGATGGATAGGTGGGTGTGCATGCCGGAGCCGTTTATCCCCGCTATCGGTTTGGGCATGAAGGTGGCGTGCAGACCGTGCAGCAGAGCTATTCGTTTGACGACGAATTTGAATGAGGCGATGTTATCAGCCGTCGCCAGCGCGTCGGCGTACTTGAAGTCGATCTCGTGCTGGCCGGGGGCGACTTCGTGGTGGGCTGCTTCTATTTCGAAGCCCATATCGACCAGAACGTTGACCATATCGCGACGAGCCTCTTCGCCTTTGTCTACCGGCGCCAGGTCGAAGTAGCCGGCCTGGTCTTGGGTTTCCGTGGTGGGAAAGCCTTCTTCGTCGCGCAAAAAGAGGAAGAACTCGGGCTCGGGGCCCGCCGACATGCTGTCAAAACCCAGCTTTTCCAGGCGCTTTAGCTGCCGTTTTAGGATACCGCGGGGGTCGCCCTCGAAGGGGGTTTCGTCGGGGTGGTAGACGTCGCAGATGAGCCTGGCGACGCGGCCGCGGCTCGAGTCCTCCAGCTCGTCAGGAAAAATGACGAAGGTGTTCAAGTCGGGCTTCAGGAGCATGTCAGACTCTTCTATGCGCGTAAAGCCCTCGATGGAGGAGCCGTCGAACATCATCTCGCCGTCAAGAGCCTTCTCGAACTGCGACGCTGGCACCTCGACGTTTTTGTTTATGCCTAGGATATCGGTGAACTGTAAACGTAAGAACCTGACATCCTGGGCCGCCATTTCTTTTAGGATCGCTTTTTTAGTCGTAGCCATACGGTAACATTATAAGCGCAGAGGTTAGCGAAATGGAATAGCTAAAACCCGTCACATACTGGCTGATTACCTGACAAACTGCTGAAATAGGACCTAGTAAGGCCTGACTGTTCTCTAGAACATGCAAAATGAGCGGCATATTGCGTCCATGTATCGGACACAGGCTTACCTGACCTCTTGAATAAAAAAGCAACCCTGGAAGACCCAGGGTTGCCTGGTCGCGGCGTCCTTACCGCGTCGTCTTGATGCGCCCTTCCACTTTAGGCGCGACTGGAGAGTGGGCTTTTATGTAGTTCATCACCACCGTCGCCAGCAGCGTGCCGTCGCGCTCGGAGATGACCCGCGGAGCGTTCTTGAACACGGCGTAACCGTCGCCGCCGTGCCCCATGTAGTCGTTGATGGCTACCACGTAAGTTTTGCGGGGATCGAGCGGTTGACCGTTCACCATCACCGTGACCACGCGCTTACCGGGCGCGGCGCTGGGGTTGTAGGTGAAGCTCAAGCCGGATACCTGCGGGAAGCGGCCTTTGACGCGCTCAACCAAGCTCACGCCGTTTTCCAGGGCGGCCTTGAGATCGGCGCCGCTGACCTTGACGCTGATGACTTTGTTACCGAACGGCAGGACCGCCAGCACGTCTTTACGGCTCAGCTCGCCGGGGCCGTAGCTGCTATCGGTGCGGATGCCGCCGCCGTTAGTGATGGCTACGTCGGCGCCGGTGAACTCGCGCATGGCGTCGGCTATCAGGTCGCCGAAATTAGACTCTTTGGTGCGCACGGTAGCCCGGTGGGCGTCTAGCGGGACCTTGGTTTCTCCTATGGGAATGGCCAGCTCTTTGTCGAGGACGCTGGCGTATTTATTGACCAAGGCTTTCATCTCGGGGTCTTCGGGGATCTTATTGTTGATAGGGATGACGTTGAACAGCACTACCGGTTTTAGGCCCGGGATCATGTAGACCTTCATGTAGCCGACGCTGCGCCAGTTGGACTTGGGCTTGAAAATGAGGGTGCCGTTGACGACGTCGAACATACCGCGGTGATCGTGTCCCCCGAGAATGAGATCGACGGCGGGGACTTGCGAGGCTAGCTTGGTGTCGTCGGCCATATCCATGTGGGTCACCGCGACAACCATGTCTACGCCCATGTCCTTTTTGAGCATCGTAGCCAGCTTGCGGGCGGTTGTTATGTAGTCTAGGTATTTTGCGTCGTCGCCGGGGCTGGTGATATTGAGCCAGTCGCCTACCAAGCCGATGAAGCCGACCTTGACTCCGTTAACCGTCTTGATGACGTAGCGCACGCCGCCGGCCAGCGGCTCGCCGGTCTTTTTGTTGACTAGGTTAGAAGAGAGCCAGGGGAAGTTGGACTCCTTGACGCGCTGTTCGGCTACCTCGGGTCCAAAGTCGAACTCGTGATTACCGAAGACGGCCACGTCGATGCCGATCTTGTTGAAAACGTCGACCACCTGCTTGCCTTTAAATATGCTCGACATGATAGAAGGGCTAAAGGCGTCGCCGCCGAAGGTCAGGATCATATTGCCGTCGTCCAGCTGTTTGACCAGGGTCGCCGCTCGAGCCGCGCCGCCTTCTTTGCCATGATGCACCGGTTGTATCTCGGTGACGTCGATACTGTGAAGTATCGTGAAGTTCGGTTTTCCGGCGAAGCTAATACTGAACGCCAGCGCTGCGATGAGCAACAAGCCTTTCCGCAGAATCCTCATAATGCTACCTCCAAACTAGATTGTACCGTGAATTGCCAGGAAAAGGTCATGGCTATTCCCATGCTTTAGGCGAGCTACTTCGCGGCGCTTATTTTCGCGTTGTTGCGGAGGGTTCTAGGATTGAGTGAGCTTTTTGGGCGTTGCAAACCGCGCCTCGGTCGGGTTACTGCTGCGCTAGAGACTCAAGACCCGATCTATCCAGGATGTAGATGCGGCCGTATGCGGGCTTGATGTAGCCGCGTCGCGACAGCTGCCCTATTATTTTTGTGGTGCCCTCGCGCGCCGAGCCGACCATGCTAGCGAGTTCGTCGTGAGTTATGCGTATAACCGCTTTGCCGCGTTTATCGCGTCCGGCCAGCGGCGTTTTAGACAAGCGCAGTAGCACTTTAGCGAGCCTGTTTGGCAGATTGAGCGAGGTGATGTCTTGTATGCTCTGATAGCTTTGGACGACTGCGCGCAGCAGAGAGGCGCTCAGCACGGCTAGGTCTTCTTCATCCATCTCGGAGAGGGGTATTTCTTCGACGATGGTGTTCGTCGCGGCGAGGGCGCAATAATCACGGACGCCGCTGGTGAGCGCTTCCTCGCCAAAGTAGTCCCCCGACTGCAGGCAGCGCAGCAGCACGGCAGAGCCGTCTTTGCCGTAGGAGACGATACGTACAAAGCCGACTTTGACGCGATAGACGTAACCGCCAGACGCCTTGCCCGGTTTGAGTATCGTGTCCTTGGCGCCGTACTGGGATAAGGTCGCCGAAGCGCTGGCCTTCATCTTCTATCCAGGATACAACTTTGCAGTGGCTGCCCTAAAAGACGCACGTCGTGCGTCTTTTAGGCGGCTGCGAATTTAATCCTGCGGCTTGATGACGAAGGCCGAGGCGATCTCGTCGCCCGCGGCCAGGTTCATTACCTTGACGCCGCTGGTGGGGCGCGAGTACTGCGAGATGCTCCTGACGCGGGTGCGAATGGCGAGACCGCCGCGTGAGAGCACCAGCAGGTCTTCGTCGCCGTCTACAGACAAGAGGGCGGTGAGGTGGCCGACCTTGTCGTTCAGCTTGAAGGTTATTACTCCCTGCCCGCCGCGTTTTTGCAGGGGGTACTCCTCGATCGGCGTCCTCTTACCGTAGCCGTGGCTGCTGATGGCCAGGAGGTCTCCCTGCCAATTTTTGGCGGCGACGATCAGCGATACCACCTCGTCGCCCTCCCTGAGGCGAATGCCCCGTACTCCCTGGCTGGCGCGGCCGGTGGCGCGAACGTCGTCTAGGGCAAAGCGTATCGCCTTGCCGCCGCGGGTGGCCATTACCACGTCGGCGCCGCTGGCGGCTATCTGCACGTCCACCAGGTCGTCGCCCTCGATCAGGTTTATGGCGATGAGCCCGCTGGCGTTGAGGTTCTGATAGTCGCGGATGGCGGTCTTCTTGACCACGCCCTTGCGGGTGGCGAAGACGAAGTAGCCCGGGTCGGTAAGGCTGCGCAGTGACAGCAGCGCCTTGACTTCTTCGCCCTCCTCCAGCGGCAAGAAGCCGCGCACGTGTGTGCCGCGGGCGGTGCGCTGGGCCTCGGGGAGCTCGAAGACCTTCTCGCGGTAGACCTTGCCGTGGCTGGAGAAAAACAGCAGGTCGTCGTGCATTTGCGCCACGAAGACGCGGGTGGCCTCGTCCTCGTCTTTGGTGCGGCCCGCTTTGGCGCCCATGCCGCCGCGACCCTGGGCGCGGTAGTCTTCCAGCGGGGTGCGCTTGAGGAAGCCGGCGGCCGTCATGGTGATGACCATGGGCTCGTCTTCTATTAGGTCTTCAGGGTTGAAACCCTCGGCGAACTCGGTCACCAGGGTACGGCGCTCGTCGCCGTATTTTTCCTTGACGGCTAGCAGCTCGTCTTTGACCACGCCCCAAAGCCGCGATTCGTCGGCCAGGATGGCGCGCAGATATGCTATCGTCTCTTGCAGTTCGCGGTATTCGGCCTGTAGTTTTTCGCGCTCGAGCCCGGTAAGCCGCTGCAAGCGCATATCGAGAATGGCTTGCGCTTGTATCTCGCTGAGATCGAACTCCCTGATTAGGCCGGCCTTGGCCTCAGCGCCGTCACGCGATGCGCGGATGAGGGCTATGACCTCGTCTAGGTGGTCGAGGGCTATCAGCAGCCCCTCGAGCACGTGGGCGCGAGCTTCGGCCTTCTTGAGGTCGAAACGGGTGCGCCGCACCACCACCTCGCGCCTGTGCTCCAGGTAGGCGCGCATCATCCCCAGCAGCGAGAGGACTTTTGGCTCGCCGCCGACGATGGCCAGCAGATTGATGGTAAAGCTGGTCTGCAGGTTGGTCTGTTTGAAGAGCTGGTTGAGGACTACGTCGGGGTTGGCGCCCCGCTTCAGCTCGATTACGATACGCATGCCCTGACGGTCCGACTCGTCGCGCAGGCCTGATATGTCGGTAAGCTTCTTGGCGCGCACCAGGCTGGCTATCTGGCTGATGAGACTGGACTTATTGACCTGATAGGGAATCTCGGTGACGACCAGCATTCTGCGACCGTTCCTCTCCTCGGTGCGCACCCTGGCGCGCAGCCTCAAGGAGCCGCGACCGCTCTCGTAGGCTTTCTGCAGGCCGACGCGGTTGAGGCGTCCGCCGGTGGGGAAATCCGGCCCGGGGACGTGCTTCATGACCTCTTCGAGGCTGATCTGCGGGTCGTCTATCATCGCCACCAGGGCGTTGATTAACTCGCTGAGATTGTGCGGCGGAATGCTGGTGGCCATACCTACGGCGATGCCGGTGGAGCCGTTGGCCAGCAGGTTGGGAAAACCAGCGGGCAGGACCGTAGGTTCTTGCGCCGTGCCGTCGAAGTTTTCGGCGAAGTCGACGGTGTCTTTGTCTATGTCCCGCAAGAGCTCGAGCGCTATCGGCGAAAGCCGGGCCTCGGTGTAGCGATAGGCGGCGGCGGGGTCGCCGTCTATCGAGCCGAAGTTTCCCTGCCCGTCAATCAAGGGGTAGCGCAGGTTCCATTCCTGAGCCAGGCGCACCATGGCGTCATACACGGCCTGGTCGCCGTGGGGATGGTACTTTTTTATCACCTCGCCAACCACGCCGGCGCTCTTGGAGTGTTTGCGTCCTGGTAAGAGCCCTTCTTGCTGCATGGCGAAGAGTATGCGCCGCTGCACGGGCTTTAGGCCGTCGCGAACGTCGGGCAAGGCGCGGTTGACAATGACCGACATGGCGTAGTTGATGAAGCTTTGTTTGACCTCTTCGGTAATCTCTACGGGCAATACCTGCGACATGTTCCTCCTTCTGGCTATATCCATGAAAAGGGCTGCACCTATCGTGGCGCAGCTCTTTTATCGCACGCTCACTTACTCATTATAACAGAAGGGGCGCGGCTATTCCTCTTTTTTCGCGAGGGCTAGCAGCTTTTTTGCGACATCATCACTAAGCGGCAGTACGCTTAAGCGGTAACCGCGCTTGAGCAAGGGGAGCTCTTCTTCAGAAAACAACGAGCGCAGCTGGGGAAGGGAAATATAATTGGGGAACTTTTCCACGAACTCGACCTCGACGGTCTGCCAGCGCGGTTTCTCGCGGCTGCTTTTGGGGTCGAAGTACCTGCTCTCGGGGTCAAACTGAGTAGGGTCCACTACGTTCTCTTTGCTGATCCTTAGCAGTCCGGCCACGCCGGGCGGCTTGCAGTTGGAGTGGTAGAAGAAGGCCAGGTCGCCGGCGCGCATTTCCCGCAGGTAGTTGCGGGCCTGGTAGTTACGCACGCCGTCCCAGACCTCCCTTTTATCGCGGGCCAGGTCGTCAATAGAGTAGGCGCCGGGTTCGGATTTCATCAGCCAGTATCGCATGACAAGAGTATACCCGTGAGGCGGTACAATGACGCATGCCCGACTTGCAGCAGCTGGCTCGAAGTATCGGCGAGGACAAGGTTCTTACGGACCTTGCCGACCGCTTACTCTACCGCTATGACGCCATAACCAGCGGTGAAGTCCCTATCGCGGTGGTGTTGCCGCAGACGACCGCGGACGTGGCGGCTACGGTCCGTTTCGCGGCGCGGGAAGGCTTGCCGCTATACCCTCGGGGGGCCGCCAGCGGCCTCAGCGGCGGCTCGGTGCCCACTGAAGAGGGCATAGTCATTTCCTTTACGCGCATGCGCGGCTTGCGAATAGACGAGGTCGGCCGCATCGCCGAGGTAGAACCGGGCGTAATCACTCTAGAGGTCAGCGAAGCGGCGGCGGTCTACGGCCTCTACTTTCCGCCTGACCCCGCCAGCTATAAACAAAGCACCATCGGCGGCAATCTGGCGGAAAACGCCGGCGGCCCGCAGTGCTTCAAAAAGGGTGTAACCGGGGACTACGTAGAGGCCGTAGAGTGGGTGGACTACCGCGGGGATGTTCATACGAGCAGCCGCAGGGCCTACGACCTGCCCGGTCTGCTGATAGGCTCCGAGGGCACCCTGGGGTTGATAACCAAGGCCTGGTTGCGCCTCCAGAAGAAGCCAAAGCACGTGCGTACTCTGATGGCGCACTTCGCAGACGTCGCCGCCGCGGCGCGGGCGGTGGCCGCCGCGGTGGCGCAGGGGGTGGTGGCCGCCAAGCTGGAGTTCATGGACAACGCCTGCATAAATGCGGTAGAAGACGCCTTTTCGCTAGGGTTGCCGCGGCAGGCGGGCGCTTTGCTGCTCGTCGATACCGACGGCGACGACCTGGAAATCGTAGAAGAGGAGCTGTCGCTGGTCGCAGCGGCCTGTAGCGCCAACGGCGGCAGCGTCAGGCGCGCCGCCGATGAGGCTGAAGCACAACGCTTGTGGCGGGCGCGCCGCTCGATCAGCCCCGCGCTGGGGCGTATAAACCCCTTTCGTATGAACGAGGACATCGTGGTGCCACGCAGTCGGCTGGCCGCGGTGGTAAGCGAAATCCGCGACCTGGGCGAAGCCTACCAATTGCCGCTGGTGCAGTTCGGCCATATCGGTGACGGCAACCTACACCCCAACATTCTCTACGACAAAAATACTCCAATGAAGCGCGTACACGAGCTGGCCCAGGAGATAGCGCGCGTAGCTCTTAGACACGGCGGCGTGCTTTCGGGCGAGCACGGCATAGGTCTGATGAAGCGCCCCTTTCTCGAAGAGGCCCTGGGAAGCGCCGGTTTGCGAGTAATAGCAGACGCCAAGAGGGAGTTCGATCCTATAAACATATTCAACCCAGGAAAGATACTTCCTGATAATTATCCGTTATAATCGCTATAAGCTCATCTTGGGGAGGGAATTGCTTGAGTGTTAAACGACCAGTAAGCGAAGAAGACCAGCATTCATGGAGAATATACGCCCCCCTGCAGACCAAGTCCGGTTTGCTGCTGGTGGAGTGGCGCTATAAGCCGCGGGGCTACCGCCTTGGCGGCGAAGACGGAGTGATAATGCGCGCAGCCGGGCTCGAGCGCCTCATCAAGGTGCTGGCCAGTAAAGAACCGTGGTCTCCGGGGCCAATGACCTGGAACCCGCCGGTGCTGCTGATTGGCGATCGCGCTTTCAATATTGGCAAACGCGGCCACCTGATAGTTGCGCGCACGCTCAACCAAATGCTGATGGACGTCGAAGCCCTCGATTAGCCGAGGAGGGTTTGCATCAATTCGTCGTGTATTAAGCCGTTGCTGGCGACGATGTAGCGGTTGCCCAGCTCGTAAGGCTCCTTTTCCATGCCGGTCACCATGGCTCCGGCTTCGTAGAGAACTACGAGCGCGCCAGCAACGTCCCAGGGCTTGAGCTTGACCTCCCAGAAGCCGTCAAGGCGCCCCGCCGCCACGTAGCAGAGATCGAGGGCGGCGGCCCCGGGGCGGCGTACGGTCAGACCCCTTTTCAGGGCGTTTTCAAAGTAGACCATGTTTTCGCGGTCTTTGTTGATGTCATAGGGGAAACCCGTGGCCAGCAGGCTGTTAATAAGTTTATTGGTGGCGCTGACGCGTATCGGACGGCCGTTTAGGAACGCCCCTCTATCACGTACGGCCCAGAACAGCTCATCGCGGGTAGAGTCCAAAACTACCCCCAAGCGTAGCTCACCCTTGACTTCCAGGGCGATAGAGACGGCGAAAAAGGGGAATCCGTGCGCAAAGTTTACGGTACCGTCAATAGGGTCTACTATCCAGCGGTACTCCGCTTCCTTTTCCTGCCCGCCTTCCTCGCCCAGAAACGCGTGCTGAGGATGACGGGAAAGCAGGTAGTCCTTTATGGCTCTTTCCGTCTCCTTATCGGCCTGGGTAACTAGGTCGGTCGGCCCCGTTTTGGTGCCTACTTCAAAGCCCTTTTCTTGGTAGTAGAGGTGGATGCCGCGGGCCAGCCTGGCGGCGGCTATGGCGTCGTCGAGTAGGGTTTCCATACCTACAGACTACCCCTTACGGGCGATGACGAAGCGTCGTCTGCGGGCCAGGTCCTCGTTAATCTTGACGCTCTGGAAGCCCAGCCGTTGCGCCTGCTGCGCAAAAATATCGACGTTGCCGGGGTCGAGCTCCAGCAGCAGCAGGCCCCCGCTATTCAGGGACGAAGAGGCCTCTCGCGCCAGCGGCAGGGCTACGGCGAGGCCGTCTTTGCCCGCGTATAGCGCCGAGTCGCTTTCCCAAGCCAGCTCCGGCGGAGCGCTCTTCCGGTAATCGTCGGGGAGGTAGGGGGGGTTGGAGACGACCGCGTCGAGATTTTCGAGCCCTGCTAAATAGGCTCCGGCGACTACGGTCACGTCGAGCCCCAATTCGCGGGCGTTGTGACGGCAAAGGTCGAGGGCCGCGGGGTCGGGATCGCCAGCCCATACCTCGAGGTCCGGTCTGACCTTCTTTATCGCCAGAGCTATGGCGCCGCCGCCACAGCCGGCGTCAAAAATACGGCCCCCCGCGGGAAGGTTTTGCAGCTCCGACAGCGCCAGCTCGACCAGCATTTCCGTTTCCGGACGAGGTATCAGTACGCCCGCGGAAACGGCCAGCTCCAACCCGTAGAAATTCGTCCTGCCGGTGATCAGCTGCAAAGGCTCGCCTTTGATTCTGCGTTCCAAAGCCTCCTCGAGGCGGCGTAAGCAGCGCGGCCGCGCTTTTTCTCTGAGGGCCGCCCAAAACTCGGCGCCCGCCAGAGAGCAAGCCCACTGCAATAGCAGTCGCGACTCAGCCAGGGGGCTGACAATGCCCGCCCTGGAGAGGCGGGCATTGCTAAGTTTGAGACATTCCAGGAGCGTCATTCTTGTTGTTCGTTGACCTCTTCATCGCCCGTCGTTTCCTGCGGCGGCTCGGTGCGCGGATAGACGACGACGTGCCGTTCGGCTCCCTGCCCCAGCGAGTGGGTGGTGACGTGAGGATGGTCTTTAAGGGTCATGTGGATGATGCGGCGCTCGGCGGGGTGCATGGGGGGCATTTCCAGCGCCTCACCGCTGGCGGCCACCACGTCGGCGGCTTCGAGGGCGCGCTTGCGCGCCCTTTCCTCCTGGCGCTTGCGGTATCCGGCGGCGTCCAGGTTTACCCGGTATTTGGGGCCGAAGTGCTTGGAAACGACGGCGTTGACGATTACCTCCAGGGCTTTAAGGGTGCGGCCCTCACGTCCGATGATGCGCCCGCCGTCGCCGCCGATAATCTCAACGTGAATGCGCTCGTCTTCCTGGCGGGTGTCTATGGAGTAGCCAGGATCGAGATAAAGCAAGAGCCCGACGAGGAAGTGCTCTACCACCTCAATGGGGTTTTCGGGGCTGGCCGGCGCCTCTTCCATTCCCTTTTCCGCCAGGACCGGGTCAGGCGCGGACTCGCCTTCGTGGATGCCCAAACCGTCTAAAAGATCGTCAAGGTTCTTTTTCTCTTCCATGTCTCCTTATCCCTGTGCCCCTGGGGCTCCCCCCAGTTGCTTATTAATAGACCATTGCTGGAACAAGCCTATCAGAGTCGAGAATACCCAGTAAAGAGTCACTCCAGCAGGAAACTTGAGAACCAGGAAAATGAAGATTAGATTCATCATTATTCCCTGGCGCATCGAGTCTTTGTTGCCGTGAGACATCAGCATCGTTTGCGCCAGCATGACCAGCACGTAGAGTACCGGCAGGATGAAATAGGGGTCGGGCAGCGACAGGTCCGGCAGCCATAAAAAACCCTGGTCAAACTCGTAGTTGGCGATTACGCGCCACATCATGAAGAGGATGGGCATCTGGATGAACATTGGCAGACAGCCGGCGGCGGGGTTTATGTTGTGCTCCCGGTAGAGGTTCATCGTTGCTTCGTTCTTTTTTTCCGGGTCGTCTTTGTATTTGCGGTTAATCTCGTCCATGAGGGGTTTTATCTTGTTCATCTCCGCCATGGACTTAAACTGCTGGTGCATTAGCGGCCACAGTAAGAGCCTGACGAAGATCGTCAGCAGCAAGATAGCCAGCCCCCAGTTGCGGGTGTACTTGTAGGCTTGCTCCATCAGGTAGAGCAGGCCCAGCGAGAGCTTGCCCCAGATATTGGGCTTAAAGAGTCCGGGCAAGTCCAGCAGTTTTTCGACGTGCAGTCGAACCAGTTCGTTGAGGCCGCCGTAAACCTCTAGGGTCTGCTTGCCCGCCGGCAGGTCAATGGTGGCGGTGGCGCCGGCGCCGTTCAGATCGAGCCTGCTCGCTAGCGGCTTTTCGCCCTTGAGGATGAAGGTATAGCCCTTGGTAGGGCGGGTCTGCATCGCGATGTAGACGGCGTCGCCAGAGCCCGCGGGAATGGGGCTGTCGCTGCCGGTCAAGAGGAGTTTGGTCAGCGGCTTATCGGTGCGGTTTATGCCGCTCCAGACCAGCTGGGCGCCGCTGGGGCTGCTGATTTCCAGCCTGACGGTGTAGCTGCGCGGATTGATCAAGTATCGCAGGGTGGTGCCGCCGTCCGAAAACTCGGCTAGCAGGTACTTGCCGTCTTTTTCAAACTTAGAGCTGGCGGCTTTGAAGCCGCTGATGCTCCCGGGAAGCGGCAGGCCGGGTTTTACGATGTTGGGCGCGCGTTTGTAGTTGCCCTTGAAGTTCTGGCCCTTGATCTGCTTGACGTACCAGCCGACCACCTGACCCTGCTCGTTAAGGGCGATGTCGCCCAGGTTGGTTACGGCGACGTGCTCGAGTTTGCCGTCGCCGTCGACGTCTATCTGCGACCAGGTTGGTTTTAGGGCTAGGGCAGGGGACAATAAAAGGATTATAAGCAGAAGGAGACGCTTCATTTTTCCTCCGAGGGAAGACCGCTGAAAAATCCGCCCTTGGCGACAGTAATTTTCTTAGGCGGCACCGGGTCTACGCCGCCCGGGTTGAGCGGATGACAGCGCAAAATACGCCTTGTGGCGAGGTAGCCGCCGTACAACACGCCGTGCACCTGCAAGGCCTCGGCGGCGTAATGAGAACAGGTCGGATAAAAACGGCAGGTGTGCGGTTTATAGGGCGATATGAACCGCTGATAAAGTCGAATTAGGGCTATTAGAAACCGTGACATCACGTTTGATTCTACATGCTATTTCTCGCCGGCGCTTTGCGAGCCGCCCGAAGGCCTTTCTCCGTTGATGCCGCTGTTTGCTAGAGCCTGGGCGAGGTCTCTTGCGAGCTCGCGGTAGCTCGCCGCCGCTGCCTGCGGGCGGGCGATGACCATGAGGTCGCATGAAGGCAGGTGGGTTTTGCGGAGTAGCTCGCGCAATCTTCTCCTGACGCGGTTGCGAACAACGGCGTTGCCGACTTTTTTCGAAACGACTATGCCCACCCTCACCTCAGAGCGACGGGTAGGCAGCCAGCGCAGAGACAGAGTTTTACCGCGACCGACTCGCCCTCTGCGCAGCCTTCTAAAAGCGGCGTCGGTCTTGAGCGAGGTCAGACGGTTAGCCGCTTGCGCCCCTTGCGACGGCGACGGGCGAGAACCTTTTGGCCGCCCGGCGTGCTCATGCGAGTGCGAAACCCGTGTGTCTTGGCGCGTTTGCGACGATTGGGTTGCCAAGTGCGCTTCATGTATATCCTCCCCTTTGCGTTTCACGGCGTCCCCCTCGGGGGCCGAAACAGTTTACCATAAATAGCCGTTGCTGTCTCCCACTGCGGTTAAGGCCCATCGCGGCGCGCCGCGAATGACGCTAGCCAATCTGCGATAGGGGGTAGGAGACCGGCCTGCGGGCCGCGCGGGTCGGCCCTTTGCAGAGGAAGGGGTGTATAAACCCTTTTTCGTGCAGTAAGTAGTAGCCGCTGCCTGCGCCAAAGTGAAGCGCCGGATTCCGCAGGCCGAGCGGGGTGCTTAGACTAAAGCCCAGAAGACAGCTCTTGACACGCTCGAAGGATGCTTTTGTGGGCGTCCTGCAGCCGTCTTGGCCGTTGGGTGCAAGCGTGGATAGACAGATACACGGCGCTCATCGAACAAGCTCCTTTCAAGCAGCCGGCGGATTTGCGCTTAGATGTACTCCTCAAAACGCTGGTAGGGTGGCTCCGCGGGCGGCGTGTCTGCGACGGGGGAGCTTGACAGCCTTGGGTCTGGTGGATACCATGATTCTTGCGCGCGCCGGGATGGCGGAATTGGTAGACGCGCATGATTCAGGGTCATGTGCCCGCGAGGGTGTGGGGGTTCAAGTCCCCCTCCCGGCACCACAAAGCCCCGCTCGGCGGGGCTTGTCTCTTGGACATGAAACGCAATTGCGTATAATACCGGTCATGAAGCGCGTTCTTTCCGGCATTCAACCTACCGGCGCCATCCACATCGGCAACTATCTCGGAGCAATCAAGCAGTGGGTGCAGCTGGGAGAGAGCCTCGGGAAAGAGGCCCTTTTTTGCATAGTCGACTACCACGCCCTGACGAATCCTAGCGCCTACGATCCCGAGCTGCTGCCTCAGCGTACTTTCGAGGCGGCGTTAGCTAACATCGCCGCCGGGTTGGACCCGCAGAAGATAACGCTCTTCGTGCAGTCACACGTGCCCGAGCATACCGAGCTGTCCTGGATATTTACCACCCAGACGCCGGTGGGAGACCTCACCAGAATGACGCAGTACAAAGACAAAGCCGGAAAGCTAAAATCCGTGCCGGCGGGCTTATTGATGTACCCCGTCTTGCAGGCTGCGGATATCTTAATATACAAAGCCGATACGGTGCCGGTGGGAGAAGACCAGTTGCAGCACTTGGAGTTGACCAGGGAGATAGCGCGCCGCTTCAACGGCGCTTTTGGCGAGACCTTTCCTGAACCCCAGGCCTTGCTCAATTCCCGCGCGCCGCGCGTGCCTGGCGTAGACGGCGCGGCCAAGATGAGCAAGTCGGTGGGCAACACCATTGACATGTTGGAAGATCCCAAATCTATCTGGGAGAAACTGCGGGTGGCGCCCACCGACCCCGCCAGGGTTCGCCGTAACGACCCTGGCGATCCCGACAGATGCTTGATCTTCAAGTACCATAGCTACTTTTCTCCTGAGGAGGTGCAGCAGGCCGTCTCCCAGGGATGCCGTAGCGCCGGTATTGGTTGCGTTGACTGCAAAAAGCTACTTTTTGACAACATGATGAAGACGTTGCGACCCATTCAAGAGCGCGCGGCGGAGCTGCGGCGACAACCCGAGATAGTCGAGGCCGCCTTGCGCGAGGGCGCCGAGCGCGCCAGGTCTATGGCCCGGGAGACCATGCACGAGGTGCGCCGCAAGATTGGGCTTTACAAACCCTATTAATAAGACGATGGGCATACTGCTTTCCTTCACGGGATTCGAGGGCTCCCCCGAGGAGCTGAAAAATGCCTTGCGCAGCGGCCGCGTGGCTGCAAGAGAACTCCCTTTGTTGCAGCTCATAGAGCAGGCGCTGGCGCAGGTGGCCGACCTGGACCTACCCGAGAGGGGGGCGTTGTTGCCGATATTAGCCGAGCTACTAGAACGAAAACTACGGGCGATACTGCGCGTTGACGCAGCGGAAGTCGAGGAGGAAGAGGACGGCGAAGAGCTGGTGGGACTCTTGGTAGAACTTGACGAAGCGGTACGCTTCTTGCTGGAAAGGGCTAGTGTCCGCAGCTCCGTTCTTCCGGTTCCCGCGGCCAGCCTGCCGCGCGACTCACGCCTTGCCAAGCCCTCGTTGACGTCGCTGCGGCGGCACGCCGCTAGGTTCGTACGTCACCCTTTGGGCTTGCCGCTGCAGGAGCGCTTTGGCGTGGCCGAAGCCTGGCGCTGGTTGCAGAAGAAACTACGAACGGCGCGTCGCCTCTGGTTCTCACGGCTAGGCCTCAAGCGCTGGGCCGAGCGGACGGTGGTTTTCATGGCTCTGTTAGAGGCCACAAAGAACGGCGAGGTCACTCTCAAGCAGAAGAAGAGGTTCGCGGATCTGCAGATAGAGTATCTAGGCGAGAACGAAGACTAACGCACGTTTCCCGTCTCCACTTTGCTTTCTAGCACGTCAACTACGGAAAAGTCTCCTTCGGCCAGGCTGCCGGGAACTACGATCAAGCTGCTGCCCAGCCACTCGTGTCCAAAGACGCTGCCTTGGTAGTCGTTGTCGTAGCTAACGACCAATCTGGGGTTGTGGGTTTTTATCAGTTCGGCTAGCTCCTGGCTACCAGATTCGTGTAAGCCCTTATGAGCGGGCGCGCGCTGGAAGAGGAAAATCTTCAAGTAGTCACGGAGTTCGTAGAGCACCTTGAGACGATACTCGACTTCCCAGGCCGGGTAGCGCAGTTGTGATTCCTCGTCGCGTTCTTGCCCGCTTTCGCTAATATCTCCACCCATACCCGCGAAGATGACGTGCCCAGGCCCGAAGGCGAAGCTGCCGTGAACCCCGTGCAGGTGGGGAAAGGCGATCTCTATGTTGTAGGCCTCGCGTAAGTAGTCGCGCGCTGGAGCGTCTTGCTGACCGGGGACGTAAAAAACTGGTACCGCAGATCGCCCCAAAACCCTGAAGAAATCCTTGTACTCGCCGTTGCCGCTCGTGAGATTGCCCAGCAGTGCTACGGCGTCGACGTCGAGTTCGGGAACGAGCTCGAGCGCCTTTTGCAGGTTCTCAACGTTACCCTGCGGGTTTGCCAAAGCCAGCAGCTTGCGTGTGTACCTTCGCATAGCCGACCTCCTTTCTTAAATATGCGTCTACCTCACTCAGATATATTGTAGCGCGAAAATTGGTATTAAGCAAAAAGCGCCTGCGTTTAGCCGTTGGCGGTGGGCTTGCTCAGGAGGGTGTCCGTCAGCGCCGTAACGACCTCGGCGTCTAAGGCCTTAGCAGCCAGATTGCGAAGTTCGCTCAAACTTTCCTGGAGACTCCACTTCTGTTTGTAAGGCCTGTCGTTCGTCAAAGCGTCATATATGTCTACTGCGGAGAATATACGGGCTTCTAGAGGTATCTCGTCTCCTTTGAGGCCGAAGTTATAGCCGCTGCCGTCCCAGCGTTCGTGGTGATAGCGGACTATATTACGCGTGATCAACGGCAAAAAAGGGATGGATCTTAGCATTTCGTAACCTATCTCAGTATGGCTGCGCATGACCCGCCATTCTTCTTCGCTCAGCGGTCCAGGTTTGAGAAGAATACTATCGGGGATGGCCAGCTTGCCCAGGTCGTGGAGGTAAGCCCCCCACCGCACTGCTTCCAGAGCTTTGCCGCTAAAGCCAAACTCGGCGGCAAGTTTAGTCGCTAGAGCGGCTACGCGTTCGGTATGGCCGCTGGTCTCGTAGTCGCGACGTTCAAGCGCCACGCCGAAAGCTTGGAACATGGCGTTTCTCGTTTCCCGTAACGACAACAGGTGTTTGATACGCTCTAAAGCCCTTTCTATCCTCTTAGCGGTCAGTTGCATGAGGTTTTGCGTATCGTCAGAAGGTAAAACACCGTCATTGAATGAATACAACACTAGCGCGCCATATGGAGAATTTTGCACCCATAGCGGTTCAACCATAACGCTGCGTATTTTGAAGCTTTTAAATTCGCTGAGGGCGTTTTCGTAACGAGAGTAGTCGAATATTGCCAGGCTGCGGCGTTTCATGATCGATTCGCCTATGAGGCCCTCTCCCAGGTTTAAATCAAGATTAAGATATGCCTCGCGCATAGCGGCAGGGTAGTTGCCAACAATAAGTTGCAGTCCAATCTTGCCGTTCTTAACGCCAAAAAACGCTCCTGCACGATAGCGTGTCAGGTCGAGAATGGTTTTCAGGGCGTATTCAGCGATCCTCTTAGGGCTGTCGATGGTCTCGATCTGCGCTGACAAGGACAGCAGTTTCTTGTATGAATAGGCTCGTTTCGTAGCCTCTTTTAGTGCTTTGATGCGGTCGAGCGACATTCCCAGCGCTTCCGCGGCGGCTTCTATAAAGGCGATCTCCTCTTGCTGGAAGCCGGACCCTGGGATGCTATTTACGGTGATGGTTCCCAGTATCTTGCCGCGAGAGCTTTTTATTGGCGTAGATAGAAAAGAAATCGGTTTTGCTTCTGAGGCTCTCTCCTTTCCAAAAAAGGCGCTACGGCCGTCGCTTTCGACGTCGTCTATGATGATCGTGCGCTTTTCTTCTATAGCCAGCCAGCTGGCGCCGCGACCGCGGGGCAGCAGGCTTCCGGCGGGCAGGTGAGAGTCGGTTGACGCCGTTACCCGCAGGAATTCGCCGCCTCTCTCCAGTAGGAAGATGACCTGAGAACTCATCTCCATAAAGGCGTGCAGGGCGTGGATTACGTTGATGAACAGGTCGCCCTGAGTTTCCGCCAGTCGAGCGGTCCTGTTAACCTGCACGATGTTGTTCAACAGTTGCAGGCGCCTGCGAAGGCGTTGCTCCTTGAGATGGCTTTCCAAAAAAGTGGCGATTTCTTTGGCGAAGACCTTTCCAAAACTAACCGACTCAGCAACGAAGGCCTCTTCGTCATGTAAATTATCCAGATTAAAAGTACCCAGAACGTCGCCATTTACGGCGACAGGCACCAGTAGATTGCTCATTATTTTGCGGGCGCTGCCTGGAAGGTGCTCATCAAGCCGGCCGCGCCGCTCTCTTATATCATCAAAGGCGATAAGGCGCGGTTTCGCCTGTTTGAGTTCGTTCTCGCTCAGGCCGTACCAGATGAGCTCTTGTTCATAGCTGACTGATTGCCCAATGAGTCCATCATCGAAGCCGATATGGGCTTGGCAGGTGAAGCGCCCGTCTTCGAACAACCATAGGCTCCCCGCTTCGGCCCCCGGAATGAAACTGATGGCTGTCGCCAGCACCGCCTGGTAGAAGTTTGCGGGGGAGTTGTGCAGAATAGTTTTTACGCCGTCCAGCTTGTCGTAGAGCTGCATCAAAAGTTTGTCGCGAACCAATAATTTAATTCTCCCCAGTATCAGGTCGCCGCTGAGTCTCACCGCTTCCGCTTCGGTAACGGTTTTTTCAGAAGTGGACGGTAGATTTATTATCTTTCTAGAAAGACCTTTGTGGGTTACTTCATCAATAATCTCTTTAATTTTTAGCGGTTCTTTGAGGAAAGAACCCGCCTTATTCGGCGGCTCGCCTTTTAGGGCTTCGCCCAGTACCTTTCGCATGTATTCGCTGGCGTAAATAATGGCGACGTCGCTTTCCAAAACCTGCCCGATTACGAAGGCTTCACCGGCTTTCTCCAGCGAATATATCAATGTTTGGTAGGCGGCCAATTCGTCGGGCAGTTTCATAACTACTTGGAATAGCTTACTACAGATACCGGGCGCGCAGTCGGGTTTAGGATGGTGGTGGAGGTGAATATGAGCAAGGACGTTTTTGTAGCAGCGCTGGCGCGCACGCCCATAGGCCGTTTTGGCGGGTCGTATAAGAATACTCCCCCCACGAAACTAGGGGCTCATGCCATGAGGGCGGTTTTGCAGAGGGCGGGAATTACGGGGGCGGATCTGGACCTATACATCTTCGGAAACGTATTGAGGGCGGGACACGGTCAGTTGCTACCCAGGCAGGCGGCCATAGCCGCCGGGATTCCCGACGACGTGGACGGTTATGCAGTGGACATGGTTTGCTCTAGCGGCATGATGTCGGTGATGAACGCCGCCATTACCATCCGCGCCGGCGAAGCCGGTATGGTTCTAGCGGGTGGCATGGAGTCTATGTCGCAAGCGGCTTTTTCTCTTTCCTCGCGGGCCCGCTGGGGATACAAGTTTTTGCTGGGCAATCCCGAGGAGGTCAAAGATCTCCTCCTGTACGACGGTCTTACCGACCCCCTGAACGGCGAGGCGATGGGCGAGGAGACCGAGCGCCTGATAGCCGAGTACGGCATAAGCCGCATGGAGCTTGACGAGGTCGCTTATCTGTCGCACAAGCGGGCGGCGCAGGCCACCGCCGCCGGCATATTCAAGCGCGAGATAGCCCCCTTCGAGATCAAGACCCGCAAGGGGACGTTGCTGCTTGACGCCGACGAGGGCATTCGTCCGGAGACTACCCCCGACTCGCTGGCGGCTTTGCGGCCGGCTTTCCTCAAGGAGGGCGTACTCACCGCCGGAAATTCCAGCCAGATCTCCGACGGCGCGGCGGCGTTGCTGATAGCGGACGCCGAGTCTTTGGAAAAACACGGTGTCGAGCCCGTGGCCCGTATTCTCGGCGGCGCTTGGGCGGCGGGCCCCAGCTGGCGCTTCCCGGAGGCGCCGGTCCCGGCTATCCGCAAGCTGCTGGACAAGTTGGGCATGAGCCTGCAGGACTTTGATTTATTTGAGAACAACGAGGCCTTTGCCGTCAACAGCGTTCTCTTGAAAAAAATGCTGGGAGTGCCCTACGAGAACATGAACGTCCTGGGAGGAGCCATCGCTCTTGGGCACCCAATCGGCGCCAGCGGCGCGCGGATAATCGGCACCCTCATTACCGCGTTGGCGGAAAAAGGGGCGAAGCGCGGCATCGCCGCCCTTTGCCACGGAACCGGCGGGGCTACCGCGGTTGCGGTAGAGCTGGTTTAGCCGCATATTTACCGGTATCTATGCAAGGCAGGCGCGGCCCGCTCTAGCGGGCCGCGCCTTTTATACCTCGCCCTCGTAGGTAAAGACTTCGCGGGCCAAGGTGATTATTTGGTAGTCTCCCGCCGCCGCTAAAAAGCTCTCTACTTTATCCAAGATTCCATTTACCCAAGCCGGATCGGAGCCGATCACCGAGAAGCCGACCTGCTCCCAGGAGTGGACGTTGAGGCCGTCGAGCCGCGCCGCCGAGACCGGGAAACGAGACTTAATGCGCTCCATTACCGGACGGATAAGGGCTCGCTTTTCCTTGAGGCTGCGCACCCAGGGCGTCTCGAGGCGCACCAGGTATACGCCCAGATAGGTATTCATTCTGTCAGCAGCATACAACCAGTTACGGCCCGTTGGGGCAGCGGCTCTCGCCTAAACAGGCAGCCCCGATTTGCGCCGCTATTTTGTCTTGCTGCGCCCCTTCTGACTAAGACCGCTCCCGTTTTCAGGGAGCGGTCTTCACGCTGCTAGCCGGACTCAGGAGGCTTTTACCAGGTTGCGCAGCACCGTTTGCAGGATGCCGCCGTTCGTGTAGTAGTCCACGTCCACCTCGCTGTCGAGGCGGGCCAGCACCTTGAATTCGACTGCCTCGCCGCCGTCTTTGCTGGCGCGCACGGTGAGTATTTTGTGCGGCTCGAGCCCCTCTTCGAGGCCCAGGATGTCGTAGACCTCGTAGCCAGAGAGACCCAGGCTGTCAGCGTTTTGACCGTCTGTGAACTCCAAAGGCAGCACTCCCATGCCCACCAGGTTGGAGCGGTGGATGCGCTCGAAACTCTCGGCTATGACAGCTTTAACTCCTAAGAGCGCCGGGCCTTTGGCCGCCCAGTCGCGGCTCGAGCCGGTGCCGTACTCCTTGCCGCCGATGACGATCAGCGGCGTTCCCTCTTCCTTGTACTTCATGGCCGCGTCGAAAACGAACATTTGCTCGCCCTCCGGCAGCTTTTTGGTGTAGCCGCCCTCGACACCGTCGAGCATCAGGTTCTTGATGCGGATGTTGGCGAAGGTGCCGCGCATCATGACCTCGTGATTGCCGCGGCGCGAACCGAAGGAGTTGAAGTCTTGCGGTTCGATGCCGTGCTCCAGCAGGTAACGCCCGGCGGGAGAGTCGACCGGTATCGCGCCGGCTGGGGAGATGTGGTCGGTGGTGACGCTGTCGCCCAGCTTGAGGAGCGCCCGCGCGCCTTTGACGTCTTTTGGGGATGGAGGATCGAGCGGCATGTCCTGGAAGAAGGGCGGCTCCTGAATGTAAGTGGACTGGGGGTCCCACTCGTAGAGGTCGCCGCTGGGGGCCGGCAGCTTCTGCCAGCGCTCGTCGCCTTTGAACACCCCGGCGTATTCCTTGACGAACATTTCCGGGTCGAGAGACTCGCGAATCGTTTGTTGAATTTCCTCTTGGCTGGGCCAGACGTCGCGCAGGTAGACGGGGCGACCGTTGGGATCGTGACCCAGGGGCTCCTTGTCGAGGTCAATGTCTACGCGGCCCGCCAGGGCGAAGGCGACGACCAGCATGGGGCTGGCCAGATAGTTGGCTTTGACGTGAGGGTTGACGCGCCCCTCGAAGTTGCGGTTGCCAGAAAGCACGCTGGCGGCGACGAGGTCGCCTTTCTCGATAGCCTCGGATATATCGGCCGGCAGCGGACCGGAGTTGCCGATGCAGGTGGTGCAGCCGTAGCCGACCACGTGAAAGCGCAAGGCCTCCAGGTAGGGCATCAGCCCGGCTTTGGTCAGGTAGTCCTTGACCACGCGGCTGCCCGGCGCCAGGCTGGTTTTGACCCAGGGCTCTACGTTTAGCCCCGCTTCCACGGCCTTCTTGGCCAGCAGGCCGGCGCCGATCAGCACCGAAGGGTTGGAAGTGTTGGTGCAGCTGGTGATCGAGGCGATGACCACCGAGCCGTGCTCGAGTTCAAAGTCTTCGTCGGGGCGCTCTACAATAACTTTTTTCCCGAGCTCGTCTTGCTTGAGGCCGAGGCCCATCTTAGTAGCGGGTTTTACCAGGTCTTCGGCGAACTGCTCCTTCATGCGGCTTAGCGGAATGCGGTCTTGCGGGCGTTTGGGCCCGGCCAGGCTGGGTTCGACCGTGCCCATGTCGAGCTCCACGTATTCGGAGAACTCTGGTTCTACGCCGCCATCGCGGAAGAGGCCCACGGCGCGGGTGTAGCGCTCCACCAGATCCACCAGATCGTCGGGGCGGCCGGTAAGGCGCAGGTAGGCCAAAGTTTCTTCGTCGACGGGGAAGAAGCCCATGGTAGCGCCGTACTCGGGCGCCATGTTGGCGATGGTGGCGCGGTCGGCCAGGCTCAGTTTGCTGACGCCGGGGCCGTAGAACTCCACGAACTTGCCTACTACACCGTGCTGACGCAGCTTTTGCACCACGGTCAGCACCAGGTCGGTGGCGGTGGCGCCTTCGGGCAGCTCGCCGGTCAGCTTGAAGCCCACCACCTTGGGGGCGAGCATGTAGTAGGGCTGGCCCAGCATGACGGCCTCGGCTTCGATGCCGCCGACACCCCAGCCCAGTACGCCCAGGCCGTTGATCATCACGGTGTGGCTGTCGGTACCGACCAGGCTGTCGGGGAAGGCGTAGGTTTCGCCGTCCTCCTGCCGGCGCATGACCACCTGGCCCAGGTGCTCCAGGTTGACCTGGTGGATTATGCCCTGCCCCGGGGGCACAACGTGGAAGCCCTCGAGCGAGGTCTGACCCCACTTGAGCATGGTGTAGCGCTCGGTGTTGCGCTGGTATTCTTTGTCGACGTTGGCCGCCAGCGAGTAGGAGGTGCCGAAAAAGTCGATCTGTACCGAGTGGTCTATTACCAGGTCGGAACGCACGTGAGGGTTGATGCCGTTGGGATTTTTGCCGAACCTGTCCATGGCGCTGCGCATGGCGGCGAGGTCCACCACCGCGGGTACGCCGGTAAAGTCTTGCAAGACGACCCGCGCCAGCTTGAGGGGGATGGTTATCTCGCCAGGCTCGGGTTTCCAGGCGGCCAGGTTCTTGACGTCTTCTGCAGATACGCCGTAGCTGCCGGCGTTTCTGAGAAGGCTTTCCAGCAGGATCTTGATAGAGAAGGGCAGTTTGCCGACCGCGCCGATACCCTGGCGCTCGAGCTCGCCGATGTCAAAATAGCTGACGTCCCCCGATTTTGTTTGCAGCGTCTTTTTGGTGCCAAAAACGTCCTTATATGCCATCTCTGCTCCTTTCATACGCTTTTGCGATTTTGTCGGCTGGTGTGGATTGTGCCATGTTGGGAGCGCCCTACGCGGCAGTAAAAACTATAACATACCAGCCAAGAAGCCCTCTTCGCGAACTACGCGGATTAGGTCCATCACGGTGAGGCGCTGGGGGTCGTACTCTACCGCGATCTCGCCCAACTGCTGCATTTCTACCGCGGAAACGCCCTTTTGACCCTTCAGCGCTTGAATTATCTGTTCCATCTGCCCGTAGTTATCCACTCCTTGGACGCCGAGCATTATCCGATTATTCATACAAGCATTTTACGCGTTTTTATCATTCCAGAACGCCTGCGCTTTCGCCGCGCGAACCACGACTCCCCAGTACGCGGCTGAAGAGCGAGAGATCGGTGCTGGAAAAACCCGCGTCCGCCGCCGCCCTGCCCAGCCGGGAACGCGCTTGCGGGTCGAAGAGTAACGCCACCTCGTAGGCGTTGGCGTCGTAAGCGGATTTGAGGAGAACCCGTAATAGCCCACGGTAGACTTCGTAAGAATCGGCGGCGATACGGGTAGCCAGAACGGTGGCGCGGTCGCCCTGCCAGACGGCTTGCGCCAGAGCAAAACCGCGAACGGCCCCTTCTTCTTCCGCCGCGAAGGAGTGGCCGCTGCGCGCGAAAAAGCTGAGGGTTGCTCGCTTGATGCGGTAGAAGCTAGGCGGCCTTTCTGGGAATACGCGCCTTTCCAGATCGCTAAGGGCGGCCAGGTCGTCTTCGTTTAAGTAGCGGTAGTGCATAACCCAGACTAACCCCTCACCATGCGTCAGGAGGAGCGTTTACCCGCCTTACCCGCCAGCACTAGCAACGCCGCCGCCAAAAGCGCCGCCAGGGGAGAGAGGCTGCGCGAGTCTTGCAAGGCGCGGGTAGAGGAGGGCCTGGGGCGCGGCAGCTTCGTTTCCGCAGCGCTGTTGAGACTGACGGCAATACCGCCAAAAAAACCCGGCTCGAGGCGGCCTTGCCACCCCAGCGGCCGCAGGCGCTCTCTAAAGGGTTGCAGCCAGTTGTAAAGAAGAACCAGCATTGCCGGGTTGTCTTGCCAGGAATGGCCGGGCGGAGCGTAGACGTCTCGGCCCCTGACCCAGATAAGACCGTTGCCAGTTCTATCGCTGACGAGGGGTAGCCACCTCCCTTCACTGGGACGCTCGAGCAGCGGGAGTTTCGCGCCGATTAGCGACAGCCCGCGGCCATAGGGCAGGGATTCGTTGACGGCGTAGACCGTTTTCACCTCGCCCAAGCGGCGGGCTACGTAGTAGCTAGCCAGCGCTGCGTCCCCTTTGCCGGGGGGGCCGTATACCACCCGCAAACGGGCATTACCGCTTTCTCCGACGTCCAAGGCCGCCAGGGCGCGCGCCAGGTAGGCATCGTTGACCATGTTGCGCACTCGAACCTTACCCTTCAGGTAATAGGCGATGTTGTCGAGCGGCAAAGCATCGTCGACCTGCAGACGGGCGGCGCGCCGTGGCAGCCTCGCCTTGAAGCGGGCGACAGCGAAGCGGTGCGCGGGTATTAGTAGTTTTATGCCTTCTCCTTCGCTGGTCAGTTTTATTGTTTTTCTCTTTCGGCCGGAGTTGTAAACTACCGCAAAATCCGCCCCCAGCCTGGTAATACCGACGTTGGCGGCGTCGTCTGCTACGTTTATGTAGCCGCAACCGGAGCAGGCCGGGGCGGCCGCGTCGGAAATATAAAGAACTCTCGCCCCCGGCAGCAGCCTCAAGCCGGCGCGGGCGGCCGCGGCTAGGTCGGCGCGGGCGTCTCCGGGGCGGAGGGAGTCTAGTATTTTAGCCGCTTTTTCGCTTTTATAAGGGCCGAATGCCGCAGCTCTCAGCCCTGCTCTTACCAGGACTATCCTGTCGGCCGCTTCGATCCAGGGAGCAGCGGCGCCGACGGCCTTTCGCCAGCGGCTGCTAGAACCGCTTTGGGCGGCCATAGAAGCGCTGGCGTCTATGACCAATACCAGTTCGCCGGGGCGGCTCAGCAGCAGCGGGCGGGAAAGGGCCAGGACCATGAAAAGGAAGCTCAGCAGCAAAAGCGCCAGTCTGATATCAAGTCGTCTCAAAGCCGCGGCCGTCGCCTTCCCGCTTTCGATCAGCCATAAAGCCGCCCGCTTTTCCTGGGGCAGGCGGCGTATTCTGTATAGCCAGTAGATCACTAACGCCAGAGGCAAAAGCGTTAGAGCCGCGGGTTGCGCGAAGGTCAGCCGGCCCGGCATCTCCTTACATTATCGTCTATAAATTACCCCCGACCTGCAAATACGGTCGGGGGCCGGCTGGGGTGTGACCGGATTACCAGTTGATCTCTGTGAACGACTTGCCTTGCATATATCTATCAGTGTGGACGCCATAGCTAATGCTGTTTCCCGTCTTGCCGGCGACGAAAGTCATGAATTGACTCAGCTTCAGGCTGAATTCCGCCATTAGCCTCTGCACGTCAGGATCTTCGATTTGCTGGGTGATCATGAAGGGCAGCAGAGCGGCGCCTTGCCTTAGCGCCTTGCCGACTTTCCCGAAGCCGGCCGAAGTGTATTGCGCGGGCAGCATTTTAGAGAGGCGCAGGTAGTCGGGGTCTTGCGCCAGCTTGGCGGCGCTCAGCAGCTCTAGCGCCTTTTGTGAGGTAGCCACCGCTAAACGGTCGTCGTAGCTGACGATGTACAGCTCGCCCATCATTCCAATCTGCACCTTTTTGCCGTCACGGCCGTCTACTTTTATGGCTTTGACGGCAAAACCGCCGTTGTCTTGCGGCGAGGCAAAGCCGGCCAACATCTGCAACCAGCTCAAGAGCGTCACCTCGGCGGTGAGGCTGTCTTTGGTCTCGATAAGAAGGAGCAGGTTGCCGAGCGGCTGTTGCATGGCTGCTTGGGGGTCTTCGCTACCGGCGTCAATGATGGCGTAGCGGTTGCCGAAAGCGGAGAGATCGAGCTGCAGGTCGGAGCCGAATTTTTCCGCCCAGCCGCTGGCGTAGTCGCCCAGCTTGGCGAAATCGAGCATGCCGCTGCTAACCGATACCCCGGCCGGCAGACTGCTGAGCGGCCAGGCGCTGCCTCGCGGCGTAAATATCTCTGCCAGGGTGGCGTCTTGGTCTGGGTTTAGATTGAAGCGGCTGTAGCTATGGATGCCGTCTTTTTCTATATTCATAGCCATATATAAGCCGCCGAATGTCTTAATGGCGCGCACCGCTTCGGGGGGCAGGCCCAAGTTGGGATCGTCGAGGTATTTCCACAGCGGTTCGCCCTCGACCCAGAAGGCGAAGTCGCCCTCTATCGGCAGTTTGTAGCCGCGGTCGCCCTTGAAAAAGCGTTCTACTACCTTCTGAGATCCCATCATCAGCATGTTGTTGCTAACGCCGATGACAAACTCGGGGTTATCGCCGTTTTTTTCTAGCAGCCAGCCATTGCGCTCGTAAGGGTTTTTCATGGCCTGACGAATGGCGCCGATGATTTCTTGGGCGCTTTTCGCCGCCGGCTTGGCGAGTACGAAAAACCCCCCGTCGGGGTAGACGGTCAGAATGCCTTCTTGGCCGAAGACGTCGGCGCTAAGTAGCGTGCCGATCTCCCTTTTTTCTTCGGGCGTGAGAGGGTTGTTGCTTTCGCCCTCAATAGTTTTCATGAATAGCTCGGAGATGCCCAGGCGATTCCATTCGGCCTGAAAATCTATGAAATAGGCTTTCTTAATCGCCAGGTTGCGGGTATACATACCTGCGGTGGCCCCCGGAGGGGTGAGTGAGGCCAGGCTCTGGGCGCTCGCTAAGGAAAAGACGGCGGCCAGGGCGACGGCCAGCAGTAGCAGTGCACTTTTTCTGTTCATATATGAAATTGTAGCAGAGTCTGCCTGAGTGGGGTGTGCAAAGGGCGGCCGCCTTGCCTGACCAGGCTCCTCTCGTTCAAAGGTAGACGGCGCTGACGCCTCGTTTGCCGCTTCGCCAAGCTTCCTCACCAGCTCTGGCCAGCGCTTTTCCGCTGGGGGGCGTGGACCACAGCAGGCAGTCGGCGGCGACCAGTTCGTTTAAGGCGAGTTTTGTGACGGCGGCCTTGCTGGCAGTCTCATCCGGAATGAGTGCGTAGACGTGGCCGCTGCGGGCCGGTAGTGCGGCCGTGGCCGGCGCCTTGACGCGATCGACTACGGCTTGCAGACTCGAAGCGCCTACCACCGGCACCCCCAGAGCGCGACCCAAGCCCGTTGCCGCGGCGATGGCTATGCGAATGCCGGTGTACGAGCCGGGGCCCTCACCGGCTACCAAGAGCTGCAGCTCGGAGGCGCTCATTCCCGTCCAGCGCAAGAACGATTCGATGTCGCTCATCAGGGTCTCGGCGTGCTTGCGACGGCGCAGCAAGGCGCGCTCGCTGTAGAGAGTGCCTAGCACCAAGTACTCGCTGGCGGTGTCTATGGCCAGGACGTTCACGCTAGGTAGTTTAATCGCTGCGCTAGACTTGGTGTAGGAGGGAATATGACATTTTTGCGTTTCGTGACCACTTTGCGGGAGGTGGAACGAGCGTCGTCCCGCCTGGAGATGGTGCGGCTGCTGGCGGACGCGCTGCGAGACTTACCGCCAGATGAAGCGCCGCTGGCGGTGAATTTGCTAAAGGGGCAGGTCGCGCCCGAGTTCGAGGGGGTCGAGTTCGGCGTGGCCGAGAAGGAAGCAGCCAAGGCGCTGGCGCTGGCGCTGGGGCGGGACGAGGTGGAGGTGGTGCGGGCCGTTCGGGAGAAGGGCGACATCGGCGCCTATGCCCGCGAGGCGTTGCCCCAGCGCACGGGCGGCCTGTCGCTACGACACGTTTACGACGAGCTGCGCGCCATCGCCGAGGACGCCGGCCCAGGTTCCCAGGCACGCAAGCGCGAGCGCTTGGCGCGGCTTGTCGCCGCGGCCAGCCCCGAGGAAGCGGCGCTGATCTTGCGCATCGTGACCGGGCGGCTGCGGTTGGGCGTGGGCGACGCTACCGTGCTGGAGGCGCTGGCGCTGGCCTTTTTGGGCGACCGCAGTAAGAAGCCGCTTCTGGAACGGGCCTACAACCTGACCTCCGACCTCGCCTACGTGGCGCGGCTGGCTCTCGAGGGCGAGGACGCTTTGCGGGCGGTGAAGTTGGAGGTTGGCAAACCGGTGCGTATGATGCTCGCCGAGCGGCTCGCCGGCCCCGAGCAGATCATGGAGAAGTTGGGCTCCCACTACGCCGAGCACAAGTACGACGGAGAGCGGGTGCAGATCCACTACGACGGTGAGCGCTTCTGGGTCTACTCGCGCCGGCTCGAGAACATCACCCACCAGTACCCCGACCTGCTGGAGGCGCTCCGCGAAGTCCAGCACGAACCCTTCATCCTCGAGGCCGAGGCCGTGGTCACCGACCCGCTGACCGGAGAGATGCGCCCCTTCCAGAACGTGCTCAACCGCAAGGTCAAGCACCTGACGCCCGAGCTTCTGGAGAAGTACCCCATCAAGGGGTTCGTCTTCGAGCTACTCTACGACCGCGGTGAGGCGCTGATCGAGCGGCCCTACCGCGAGCGTCGCGAGCGGCTCGAGCGCTGGTTCCGCCCCCACGAGCGCCTGGAACTTTCGGTCAAGCGCTACGTGGAAACCACGGAGGAGCTGGTCCGCTTCTTCGACGAATCCATCGAGGCGGGCTGCGAGGGGCTGGTTTGCAAGAAGCCCGACGGCGAGTACGAGGCCGGCAAGCGCGGCTTCAAGTGGGTCAAGTACAAACGCGGCATCGCCGGCAAGCTGTCCGACACCCTCGACCTCGTCATCGTCGGCGCTTGGCTGGGGCGGGGGCGGCGCGCCGGTGCCTACGGTTCGCTCTTGGCCGCGGCCTACAACTCCGACGAGGACCGTTTCGAAACGCTCACCAAGATAGGTTCGGGCTTCAGCGACGCCGACCTCAACGAGGTGCTGCCGCGGCGGCTCGGCCCCTACCGCCGCCAGGAACGGCATCCGCGGGTCTGGTCGCTGCAGGAGCCCGACGTCTGGTTCGACCCGGTCCTGGTCGTCGAGGTGGAGGCTCAAGAGATCACCCTCAGCCCGGGCCACACCTGCGCCTTCGGCGTGGTGCAGCAGGGTCGCGGCCTGGCTCTGCGCTTCCCCCGCTTCGTGCGCTACCGCGACGACAAGAGCCCCGAAGAGGCCACAACCACCCGCGAGGTCGTCGAGATGTACCACAACCAATGGTCGCAATCGCGATAGGGTATCCTGGAATCAGCACCATGAGGTGTTTACTGAGGAGGCCTTATGAGCTATGGAGAAACTTTTAATCGCGTAAAGACGCTGGCGCTCGAGCTCTGGAGCGCGCAGCAAACTGTCATATTGACGCTGGCGGCGCTTGGCGGCTTGGTCGTTTTATTGCCGCAGCAGATGGGAATGATCGTCTCGCTGTTAGTCGCGCTCGTGCAAGCTACCTTATCTGTTTACTGGCTCAAGGCCGGAGCGCGTAGCGGTAGCCTCGACGCGGCGTCACTGCAAAAACAGGATAAGGACTGGCCGTCTTACCTGGGTGTCGGCCTTGGCATATTTGCATCAATTTTCCTCGCGGTATTGATCTTCTTTCCGCTTTTTTTTCTGGGCTTGCCGGGGGTAGTTGTCTACGCGTTCCTGACTATTATCGCGGCTTTTTTGGTTGCTTATTACACTCCCAAGGTGCAGGTGCAGGCCAGTGGGTTTATGGAAGCCCTAAAATTGCTGTACTCGCTAATAATAAGCCTCGCCAAGCGCGAATATTTCTTTTCCAGCAAATTATGGTATCCGATTAGCTTGTATATACTCGCGGGCGCAATATCCGCCGCCGTGCTGGCGCCGGCCAAGCACGGAGCGGCAGCGGCCATACTAACCTTCCTTTTTGACTTGATATTCATCCCAGTGGGCGCCGCGGTAATGCTGGTGGTCTACGAGAACATCTGGAAAGAAGACGAGCCCGCCGCCGCTGTAGTTATTGAGGGTTAGGTTTATTGGGCGCATCCCCTAAGCCGAGCCATTCTTCAGCGGCGCTAAACGGCCCGCTCGCCCCTGGCGGAGAATAGCGATTCAGCGCCATTCGAGTAACTTTTGCCGCCGTAAAGAGGGTATAATCTCGTCGCCGACCAGTAGCCCTACGTAATCGCCATAGCGCCTGAACGCCTTGCGCAGCGAGGCGAGGTGCTTTTGTATTCCCGCACGGTAGCGAGTTATTTCTGGGCGTCCTACTCGTTTTCTGGCTCCGCTTTCCACGTCGCGCCACTCGGCCTCGCGCGGCGGGGGTTCTATCTCTTGCGACGCCAGTATGTGCACCAGCACCGGGGAGTGTTTTTGCAGGCGGCGCGCCAGCGCCGCCCAGTCGCCTTGATCGAGCGCGTCGCTGATTATTAGCAATTGCCCTTTCGCCTTCTGCAAAGACCCCGCCGCGAAAACGTTTTTGGGAGCGTCCCTCAGCAGGTGTTCGTATTCGCGGGGCCGCCTTACGCGCACGGGCCCTTTGGCGGCGAGCAGATAGGTTTCTTCCGGCAGCGCCGCTTTGATGAGCGTATCCAGGACCCTGCCGGCGTACTGCCCTTTACCCCACAGTCCCATGCTCGCCGAAGTATCGAAGAAGAAGCTAAAGCGAGTCCGTTCTTCCCCTTCCCAGACGCGGGTATAGAGGCGTCCGCTGCGGGCGTAGGCCTTCCAGTCTACGAAGCGCAGGTCGTCGCCCGGCGTGTAGCCGCGTAGCTCCATGAAGTCTAGGCTTTCACCGCTGCGGCGGTTCTTGCGGCCGCCGGGCAGCGGTCGCCGCAGGGGAGTGCGGATGCGGTAGCGAGGCATTTACTTGGCCAGCGCCTTAGCCAGCAGGTCGCGTAAGACGGTGTCTGCGGCGGCTCCTTCGAAGGCGGCTTCTTCCTTGAGAAAAAGGCGGTGTTTGAGAGCGGGCGCAGCGGCGCGGCGCAGGTCTTCCCAGTCGACGTGGGCGCGTCCCGCCAGCTCCGCAAAGCCGCGCGCCAGCGCCAGCCAGGCTTTGGCGCCGCGGGGGCTGACGCCGAAACGCAGGCGCTCGTCTTCGGCGGATAGCTGGGCCAGGTTGGCCACGGCCTGCAGCGCCGCAGAAGACGCCTTGATTACGGCGGTTTCACGCTGCAACCCCTCAAAATCACTTGCCTTGGCTACCGCCTCGGGCAACCGCGGCTCTTCGCTAAGTATGCGCAGCCAAGCCTGGTGCGGCGGCGCTACGATCTCGATTTTGCTCATGAAGCGGTCTACCTGGGCTTCGGGCAGGGGGTAGGTGCCTTCTAGCTCGATGGGGTTTTGCGTCGCCAGCACCATGAAAGGGCGGGGCAACTGGTGGCGGACGCCAAAGGCCGTTACCGCTCCTTCTTCCATGGCTTCCAGGAGGGCCGACTGGGTCTTGGGCGTGGCGCGGTTTATCTCGTCCGCCAGCACCACCTGGGCAAAGAGGGGCCCAGGTCGAAACTCAAAGCCTTCGCCGCGCCATATTTCCGTGCCGGTGACGTCGGCCGGCAGCAGGTCGGGCGTAAATTGAACGCGTTTATAGCTGAGTCCGCTGGCCGCGGCGAAACCGCGCGCCAGAAGGGTTTTGCCCAGGCCCGGCAGCCCTTCGAGCAGCGCGTGGCCGCCGGCTAACGCCGTCGCCAGCAAGGTTTCGCAGACGTCTTCCTGACCGAAAAGTACACTGGCCAGAGCGGCTTTTAGTTTGCTTATCGCCATGCCTATTTATACCCGTTTCTCTCTTGGGGCCCAGCCCTTGCGTTAAGCTTGTACTTGGAATCTGGAGGTAGCCGTGCCTTTTTTGCCTTATCAAACTGGTTGGATAGAAGTCATAGCCGGGCCTATGTTTTCCGGCAAGTCGGAAGAGCTCATTCGCCGCGTCAAGAGGGTGATGATCGCCGGGCAAAAAGTACGGGTGTTCAAGCCGCTAATAGACGATCGCTACCACGCTAGCGACGTCGTCAGTCACGACGGACAAAGGGTGCAGGCGGAGCCGCTGCAAAACTCGGCCGAGATACTAGACGCCCTGGTCGAGCAGAAAGACCTGAAGGTCATCGCCGTAGACGAGGCGCAATTTTTCGACCTGGAGTTGCCGGCGGTCCTGGAAAGGGCCGCGCAGGGCGGCGTCAGGGTGATAGTCGCGGGCCTGGACATGGACTTTCGCGGCGAGCCTTTCGGGCCCATGCCGGCGCTACTGGCTAGGGCCGAGTTCGTGGAAAAGCTGAGCGCCGTTTGCGTTCAGTGCGGCAGATCGGCCACTAGGACGCAGAGACTCATCAACGGCGAGCCCGCCAGGTACGACGACGCGGTGATACTCGTGGGCGCAAAAGAAGCCTACGAACCCCGCTGCCGTGCCTGCCACGTGGTAAAACGCTAGCCGCTACTCGATGGGCACGCTGCGGCCTTTGTTTTTTGGCACGCTTATCTCCAGCACTCCCATCTTTATGCTGGCCTGCGCTTCGCCCTCGCGGATCGACTCGGGTAGTTTGAGAGTGCGCCGGAAGTAGCCGCTAGGACGGCCGGCGGCTATAAAGCGGCCCTCGGCCCCCTGGCGAAAGCCGGCTATGGTCAGGCTGCGCCCTTCTTCCGCCAGCTCCAGGTCTTCTGGCTTGACGCCTGGCACGTCTACCAGGACGCGGTATCTGTCCCCTTCATCGATGATGTCTACCGCCGGAGACCAGTCTCCTAGGTGTTCGCCGCCGGCGTGCGATTCGAGAGCCTCAATGCGCCTTTTGAGCTCCATCAGCTTTTCTATGGTCTCCCAACGGTTTCTCCTGTCCAGGTCCATGGCCGCCTCCTCAGTTCAGTCTAGCGCTTTAGGATAGGAGCGTGAGGCCGAGGGTAGCGATTCTTACCGGCCCCAGCGCCAGCGGCAAGTCGGCTCTGGCTATCGAGCTGGCGCGGCGCTGGCCGCTGGAGATTGTGAGTGCAGACGCCACCATGGTTTACCGCGGGCTAGACATCGGCACCGACAAGCCGAGCCCCGCTGAGCGCGCGCAAGCGGCTCACCACCTGCTTGACATAGTTGCGCCCGACGAGGCCTACGACGTCGTGCGCTGGGTAGAGGACGCGGAAACCGCTATCGCCGACATTATTTCTCGGGGGAGGATTCCACTGGTGACGGGCGGCACCATATACTACCTTCGTTCCTTGACTGAAGGCTTGCCTACGGTTCCCGCTCCTGACCTGCGGCTGCAAAATGATATTCGCGCTGAGTTGGACCGGGCGGGAGAAGAGGCCTTGCTGCGAGAGTTGGCCGAGGTCAGCCCCTCCGACGCCGAGCGCGTGGCGGGCAACCCCAAGCGCTTGGTGCGAGCCCTCGAGGTGCTGCGCCGTACGAACAAGCCGCCCAGCAGCTTCCCCCGTAAAAAGCCGCGTTTTAGCTACGCCAAACTGGTGCTTTGGCCCGAGCGTGAGGCGCTAAGGCCCAAGGTTTGGGAGCGCGCCCGTTGGCAGTTCGAAAACGGCCTGGTAGAAGAGGTTAGGGGGCTAATGCAGCAATACCCGTTCATGCCTACGGCAATCCAGTCTATAGGCTATAAGGAGGTCGCTCGCTACTTGCGGGGCGAATGGAGTTACGAGGAGGCGCTCGAGGCCGATCGCCGCGCGGTGTGGCGGCTCATTAAGCGGCAGTACACTTGGCTGCGCCGCGAGCCGGGAGACGTAACCTACCTGCCCAGGTCTGGCAAGGAGGCAATTCCGGGGTCGTTGTCATGGTTCTCGCGCAATTTGCTGGTGAACGGCTAGTGCATGAATCATCGAAGCAGTTTTTGTGAGGAACGGCTATTAAGCGGTCGTCGGCGTGTATTATCGCCAGCACTATCGTATTGCTAGTCCAATGATGCTCCAAGGGGCGCATATTATAGTCGGATGATTCTGGCGGAATCCCCCATGTGAAAAGGACGTTGAGTGTGCGTGCGTTTGCTAGCTTGAAGGACGTGCAACGATACAGATCGCAATGAGTTTTCTGAAAACGCGGGGTAGAGAGCGAAGTCAAACTGCAAATCGAGCAAGAGTTTGTCAGTTTGCCGTCTTAGGCTACTAGGTAGCTTCGTGCCAGGCCTGCAGCGGCCGCGGCTCCAGCTCGGCCTCGCGGGCGCGGCGCACGGCCTCGAGCCCCCACAGCGCCGCCTCGCGGGTGGTGAAGTAGGGCCGGCCCAGCTCGACCGCCCGGCGCAGCTCGGCTTTCGGGCTCAGGCAGACCAGCAGGTCGTAGTCTTCGCCTTCGCTTTTCTCGAAGCCGGCTTCGCGATAGGCGTGGATCAGCCCACTATCCGCGTCGATGAAGCGCACCCGGCCGGCGAGCGGCAAAACGTGGCCCGCCCCCAGCTGGGCGCGGTAGTAGGCCAGGTAGGGGTCGCGGTCGAGGCCCATGCTCTCGCCGGTCGAGCGCATCTCCGGCCCCAGCCAGGGGACGACGCCGGGGAACTTGAGCCAGGGAACGGTGACCTCCTTGACCGAGTAGAAGCCGGGCGCGGGGTCCTCGACGAGGCCCAGCTCGGCGAGCGTCCTGCCGGCGCTGATCAGCGCGGCGTACTTGGCCAGCGGATGGCCGACCGCCTTGGAAACGAAGGGTACGGTGCGGCTGGCGCGGGGGTTGGCCTCTAGAACGTAGACGGTGCCGTCCTTGTAGGCGTACTGGACGTTCAGCAGGCCGCGCACGTCCAGCGCCCGGGCCAGTTTGCGGGTGTGCCGGCGCACCGTCTCCACCGCCTCGGCCGGCAGCGTCAGCGGCGGCAGCACCGTGGCCGAGTCGCCCGAGTGGACCCCGGCCCGCTCGACGTGCTCCATCACCCCCGCCACCACCACCCGCTCGCCGTCGGCCAGGGCGTCCACGTCGATCTCGATGGCGCCGTCCAGGTAGGCGTCGAGCAAAATCGTCGGCCTCGCGGCCAGCTCGGCGTAGACCTGGCTCAGGTAGGCCCCCAGCTCGTCTTCGCTCTTCACCACCTGCATGGCCCGCCCGCCCAGGACGTAGCTGGGCCGCACCATCAGCGGGTAACCCAGCCGGCGGGCGTGCTCCAGAGCCGCACGCTCATCGGCCGCCACCGCCCCCGCCGGTTGGGGAATGCCCAGCTCGGCGGCCAGCCGGTTGAAGGCCTCGCGGTCCTCGGCGGCGTGGATGTTGGCGGGCGAGGTGCCCCAGATGGGCTGGCCCGCCGCTTCCAGCGCCCGCGCCAGCTTGAGCGGCGTCTGCCCGCCCAGCTGAACGATCACCCCGTCGGGCCGTTCACGCTCGAGGATCTCGAGCACGTCCTCGGCGGTCAGCGGTTCGAAGTAGAGCTTGTCGGCGGTGTCGTAGTCGGTCGAGACGGTTTCCGGGTTAGAGTTGACCATCAGGGTGGTGAAGCCGGCCTCCTGCAGGGCCCAGACGGCGTGGACCGCTGAGTAGTCGAACTCGACGCCCTGGCCGATGCGGATGGGGCCGGAGCCCAGAATGGCCACCGAGGGGCCCTGTTTGTCGCTGACCTCGTCCTCCGCCTCGTAGGCCGAGTAGTGGTAGGGGGTGTGGGCCTCGAACTCGGCGGCGCAGGTGTCCACGGTCTTGTAGACCGGCCGCACCCCCGCGGTGCGGCGCTTTTCGCGGACCTCGCCCTCTTCCAGGCCGACGCCGGCGGCGATCTGGGCGTCGGAGAGCCCCTTGCGCTTGAGGGCGTAGAGCTCGGCGGCGCTCAGCTCTGAAGGGCTCGCGGCCTCAAGCCGCGCCATCTCGCTGGCGATCTCCTTAAAGTGATGCAAGAACCAGCGGTCGATGCCGGTGGCGGCGGCGATCTCCTCGGCCGGGGTGCCGCGCTTCAGCAGCTCGAGCACCGCGAAGATGCGCTTTGGGTTGGGCGCGAGCAGATGCTCCAGCTCGGGCACCGAGAGGCCGGCCACGTCGGCGGAGACGTCGAACTCGAGGCTTCGCAGCGCCTTCATGAAGCTTTCCTTGAAGGTGCGGCCTATGGCCATTACCTCGCCGACGCTCTTCATCTGGGTGCCCAGCTCGTCCGAAAAGCCGCCGGCGGTGTTGGGCAGGGTGCGGAACTTCTCGAAGGCGAAGCGGGGAATCTTGGTGACCACGTAGTCGATCGTCGGCTCGAAGGAGGCCGGGGTCTTCTTGGTGATGTCGTTGGGCAGCTCGTCGAGCCGGTAGCCGACGGCCAGCAAGGCGGCGATCTTGGCGATCGGGTAGCCGGTGGCCTTGGAGGCGAGCGCCGAGGAGCGCGAAA
Source organism: Thermaceae bacterium (assembly GCA_026987375.1). Lineage (GTDB taxonomy): Bacteria > Deinococcota > Deinococci > Deinococcales > Marinithermaceae > Oceanithermus. Next base: position 53,353 of record JALSMT010000099.1, read on the forward strand.
CGCGCGGGTTCATCTCGATGACGACCAGCCGGCCGGTCTTGGGATCGACGGCGAACTGGATGTTGGAGCCGCCGGTGTCGACGCCGATCTCGCGGATGATGGCCCCCGCGGCGTCGCGCATCTTCTGGTACTCGACGTCGGTCAGGGTCTGCGCCGGGGCGACGGTGATCGAGTCACCGGTGTGAACACCCATCGGGTCGACGTTCTCGATCGAGGTGATGATGACGACGGTATCGGCGTGGTCGCGCATCACCTCGAGCTCGTACTCCTTCCAGCCGACGATCGATTCCTCGACCAGGGCGGTGTGTGCCGGGCTGAGGCGTAGGCCGCGGCCCAGCAGCTCGCGCAGCGCGGCTTCGTCCGCGGCCACGCCGCCGCCGCTGCCGCCCAGGGTGAAGCTGGGGCGCACGATCACTGGGTAGCCCACCTCGCGGGCGAAGGCGAGCCCGTCCTCCAGGCTGGCGACCATCCGGCCGCGCGGCACGTCGAGGCCGATCCGCTTCATGGCCGCCTGGAACTGCTCGCGGTCTTCGCCCTTCTTGATGGCGGCGTAGTTGGCGCCGATCAGCTCCACGCCGTAGCGCTCGAGCACCCCCGCCTCGTAGAGCTCCATGGCCAGGTTGAGCGCCGTCTGCCCGCCCAGCGTGGGCAGCAGGGCGTCGGGGCGCTCGCGGGCGATGATCTTCTCGGCGAAATCGAGCCGCAGCGGCTCGATGTAGGTCGCGTCGGCCAGCGCCGGGTCGGTCATGATCGTCGCCGGGTTGGAATTGATGAGCACCACCCGGTAGCCCTCGCGCCGGAGCGCCTTGACCGCCTGGGTGCCCGAATAGTCGAACTCGGCGGCCTGGCCGATGGTGATGGGCCCGGAGCCGATGATGAGGATCGTCTTCAGATCTTTGCGTGCCGGCATAGTAAACCGCGCCTCCCGGCGCTCCCAACATGGTAATGGATAATTATGCGACCGGCAAGCGGCCAAACTACTTCTTCAGACGGCGAATGCGACACCGTCAGCCATCACCCGCGTTCGGAAAAAACCGCCTGTACCACGCACCACTCACTACCAACCACCTACCGCAGTTATTTGAATATCTTCTTCCGCACTTTCTCCCACCAGCCCTCGGCGGCAACCTCTTCGCCCACTTCGGCGGCGTACTCGCGCAAGAGCTCGCGGGCGCGGGGCGAGAGCTTTTTGGGCACCGCCAGTTTTACCACCACCCGCAGGTGACCGGGCTGACCGCCGCGGGGGTCGGGCAGGCCCTTGCCTTCCAGCTCGAAAACGGCGCCGTGCTCGGTGCCCGGTGGAACGTCTAACGGCACTTCTCCCTCGAGGGTGGGAATCATTACCTGGCCGCCCAGGGCGGCTTGGGCAATCCCAAGGCGCAGTTGGTATATCAGGTTCTTGCCGTCTCTCTTTAGATGCGGATGAGGGCGCAGGCGTATGCGCACGTAGAGGTCGCCTGGCCCGCCTTCGGCCTCGTTGCCCGCGCCGGGGACGCGCAGTAGGTCGTCTTCCCCCATGCCGGCGGGCAGCGTGACGGTAATTTTCTCCTGCTTTTCCAGGCGTCCGCGACCGCTGCAGGTAGGGCAAGTTTCGCTAACCAAATAGCCCCTGCCGCGGCAGTGGGGGCAGACGCTCTCGGTGGCGAATTGCCCGAAGATGCTTTGGCGAACCTGCCGCACCCGCCCGGCGCCATTGCAGGTGCTGCAAACCTGCCGCTTGCCGCCAGCGCCGCGGCAGACCTCGCAGAGAACCAGGCGACGGTAGCTGACCTCTGCCTCGCCGCCCTTGGCGGCTTCGGCCAGGTCGATGGTAACGACCGCTTCTAGGTCTTCTCCGCGTCTGGGGCCCGCGCGCCCGGCGCCGGCAACGTTAAAACCAAACATCTGACCTAGCAGGTCGAAGAGGTCGCCCACGCCGGGGTCGGCTGGGTGCGCCTGGCGGGGGTCGGCGCTGCCGAAACGGTCGTAACGGGCGCGTTGCTCGGGGTCTGAGAGCACCGCGTAGGCCTCGTTGATCTCCTTGAAGCGCTCCTCGGCGCCGGGGTCGCCCGGGTTCTTGTCGGGGTGGTACTTGAGCGCCAGCTTGCGGTAGGCCTTCTTGATTTCTTCCTGGCTGGCGCCCTTGGATACGCCGAGGACGGCGTAGTAGTCCTTCATCCTATATAAATTAACGATACCGGCCAGAAAAGGCAAATGACTGGTGTGGGGTGCGT